>JAYWBS010000062.1:0-6477 GCA_043781295.1 Polaromonas sp. | reverse complement strand
TTTCGTGTTTCGTGTTTCGTGTTTCGTGTTTCGTGTTTCGTGTTTCACAAATTTTCCTCCTTAAATTTTTTGAAATCCACTTTATTTTTGACCCACCTAACCCAGCTAAACCCCCGGGCAGATGTCGTATTGAAGTGGTGCCATTCACTCTGATTTTTAGAGTTCGCCACGTGCCTTATTCACCACATTGGCGATATTAATATTACTTGGAAATTGCGCTTTTTGAAAACGGCGGTATTGCGCCGCCCTGCTGATAGCGCTCATAGCCGCGCGCGCGCAGCTCGCAGGCCGGGCAGGTGCCGCAGCCGTAGCCCCAAGCCTGCCGATGCACCCTGTCACCCAGGTAGCAGGTGTGGGTATGCTCCACAATCAAATCAACCAGCGCCTGTCCGCCCAACGAATGCGCCAGCGACCAGGTGTCTGCCTTGTCAATCCACATCAGCGGGGTTTCAATCAAAAAACGTTTGTCCATGCCGAGTGACAGCGCCAGTTGCATGGCCTTGATGGTGTCGTCGCGGCAGTCGGGGTAGCCTGAAAAATCGGTCTCGCACACGCCGGTAACCAGCACCTGCAAATCACGGCGGTAGGCCAACGCCGCAGCAAGTGTGAGAAACAGCAGGTTGCGGCCCGGCACAAAGGTATTCGGCAAGCCCGAGCTTTCCATTTTGAAAGCCACATCGCGCGTGAGCGAGGTGTCACTGACCTGGCCCAGCACGGCCAGGGCCAGCAAGTGGTCTTCACCCAGCTTGCTGGCCCACTGCGGGAATTTTTCTTTAATTTCGCGCAGCACATGGAGCCGCGCCTCCAACTCCACAATATGCCGCTGGCCGTAGTCAAACGCCACCGTTTCAACCCGCTCGTATTTAGACAGCGCCTGGGCCAGGCAAGTGGTCGAGTCTTGGCCGCCAGAGAATAAAACGAGGGCGGTTTTGTGAATGGCGTCTGTGTGCATGGCCGTATTGTGCCAAGCCTGAAGTTCCTTAGCCTGGATTTATCCAGTCTGCCAGGTGTCCAGCGCGGCCAGCCCCTGCGGCTTTTGCAGCCGCGCCTTGGCATCTGCATCACCCAACAGATACGCCCGCCACCAGTCAGTGGTAATGCGCGCCACCAGCGCGTGGTGCTGCGGCTGCAACTGGGTGGTGACGGCTTCGCGCGGCAAAATGCCTCTGGCACGTTCTGTCTGGCCACCAAAAGTCATGTGGTCAGCATCTTTTAGAAGCAACATCGCCTTGTTACCTTGGGGCAGCGCGGCAAACACCCCGGCGCGTTTGTCAGCCGTGGCACTGTTGCCCACCACATCGTCATCCAGCGTGCCAGTGATGCACAGCGTGGGCCGCGTGATGGCGGCGAAGGCTTGAGCCGCATCGCCCCGAGCAGGCAGCGTGGGCGAGAACGCCACCAGCGCTGCAATGCGTGGCTCGCGCATGCCCGCATGGCCGGGGTAAGACTGGCCACCCACACCAAGCGTGGTGTGCGCGCCAAACGAATGGCCCGCCATACCCACCGCATCAGCACGCACAAAACGCCAGGCTTTGTCGATCGTCTTGCGCCTGGCGATTTCATCAAGCACAAACACCACGTCCTCCAACCGAGCCGAAAGCTGGTCAGCGCTGCTCAGCGTGCGCAGCGCTGTCTTGTCACGAAAGCTGCTGACTGCACTGCGCACCGCGTCAAGGTCACTGCCTGCATGCTGTACATGCATCACCAAAAAGCCCGCATCCGCCCAGGCGCGTCCCCACACTTCGCCACCCGTGCGCGAGCCACCCAAGCCATGAGAATACAGAACTACCGGCCAGCCATCAGCCGGTGCCGTGCCCTGTGACCTGCGGATGCGTACCGGCACGGCGCGCCGGCGGCGCGGGTCTTGCCAGGTTTCGTCTGTGTAGGCGGGCGTTTGGGCCTGAACTTGGGAAAATGCCAATGACGTGGCGACAAGCCCTGCTGCTGTAACCAGTGCCTGGCGGCGACTGGGTTGAGTGATGGTATGTTGCATCAGTAGATTTTGCGGCGGCTTTGCAAAGCTGGCGTGAAACTGCGGTGAAGCGCAGATGAAAGCACGGCGTATGCTATTAATTCAGGAGCTTTTTGCGCCCGAATCTATTGGGCTTGAGGCCTAAAAGATACCTGAAAATCGGTTTTTTGAGGTGTTTTTGATCTCGAAAAATGCTTGGAAGGGTGACAACCCTTATTCCGAGCAATTAAAGTCGTAAACACCCCTCTAGGAGGCTGTCGGACTTGAGTCAATAGATCCGTGCGTGAGTGGCCCGGCGCGGCAGATGCTCGGGTAGCTGGCGCAGTTCAAGGCGCTTGTTGGACTTGACTTGGCGACGCTAGCTCGGCCTGCAAATCGATCGCCGCCGCGTTAGTCTGGATGTTTTTCGCCAGCAACTCCAGGTGCTCTGCGTCCATTTGTTCGCAACACCTAACCCGCGATCAGAGCGCGATGCCATGATTGCTGCAACGGCGATTGAGCACGACTTTACGATGGTGACACGTAACGTATCGGACTTTGCCGATACGGGCGTAGCGTTAGTGAATCCCTGGGCTGTTTAGGCTAATCGACTTTATTTCTCGCAGTCACTGCAAACTTCACATATCAAGGCTGCTGACTGGACGCGCAATAGCCGCAACACTCAACTTCAGCCCCAGCATCCCAAAAATACGGCTCATCGTCTGCACGCTGCCGTCGCTGCGTTCCTGTTCGATATCTTGCATGGTTCTGTAGGCTACGCCTGAGAGTTTTGCCATCTCAGCTGTGGTCAGGCGCATGGTTTTTTTGAGGTGCCTGACAGCTTGCGCCAGTGACCATTCGGGGTGCGCCAGTACATCGTCTACAGCTTGCTTGCGCAGCTGCAATTGCTCAGGCATCGTTAGGGTGTTGTAGCGCTTGTCCATGCTTGATCATCCAAAGTTCATCAACCCAATTTTTCTAGTTCATTGGCTCTGGCCTCAATGCCCAATCGCAAATGCGCATGTACTGCTGACTCTAGACCCATGGCAACTCCGTTGACTGCAATGTCGCGTAGACGTGGTGCCATTTCTTTGAGGCCATTCAACAGAAAGTCCCGGTTTAACGGAATAAACTCTGCGCGGCGCTCAGCTTGATGAACCTCGGCTGCCAACCTGCACACGCAGTCCAGTACTCGCCTCCAATCGGGCTGACCACCATCGTTATCCTCCCATCGGATACGGCGAGCAATGCCGTCGGGGTGAAGGTACATGGGTGCAAAGTCGTACAACGGCGTTAGCGCGATGCGCCCATTGAAGTCACGCTGTACAGCCGTGTTGCGGGCATGGTTGTCTTTATTGCCCAAGGCAAGGTTGGCAATGTCGCGTTTGATGTATTCCAGAATTTCTTTTTGCGGATTGGAGCAGCGGCGCATCAGCTCGCGGCACACCTGGTCATGGCTAGGCACTGCGTCAAAACCAGGCATACCCGTTAAAGTGGCGATGCTTTCTTGAGCTAGGCGCACCAGCTTACCGTCGCCTACCACTCTGTCGAAACGGGGGATAAACAGTGCCCTGCTGCGCAGCACCAGTGGCGAGTTAACGCGTAACCCCAAGTGAGCCGCCAGCGCCATGTACGGCGCTTCGTGCCTGAGGATAGCTGCCAGTTGTGGGTCAGCCCCACGGCCAAACTTGACGATGTAGTGTGCTACCGCTTCTTCATCAGGCAGGGTGTGGTCAAGATACAGCAGGCCATCTTTAGCTCGGCTCAAGAGCACCTTGGGCCACTCACCCTGCACACCTGATGAGCCCGCCACAAACAGCCCGTACGAGGCCAAATACTCTGCGAACTCGTCGCCGCGCTGAGCCACTTCGTCATCAGTAAAGCCTCGAACGGCTCCTGCATTGGCTGCCAGCCAAACAGCGGCTTCCTTGACTCGCAAACTCCCAATCGAATTGCCTGCGCCGCTCAAGAGCAATTGCCAATCAACGCTTGCACCCGCAATGGGTGCCTTGCCGATCCGGCGGAGCAGCTCTTGCCTGCCAAACCCTTGCGGCAACATGTCGATAAGAAAAATCGGCCAGTGCGGTTGCTCATGCGTTTCAAAACTAACTGGCCATTGGCTGCACAAGGCATGAGCGTCTCGCGCGCCCGCGTGCTCAGATGCCCATTCCACCCCGTAACCACTGAATGTCCTAGCCTTCCAGCCTTCGCTTTCTGACCCGATCAGGCTGACACTGCCAACGTCTTGCCAGACACCGTTAGCGTGCAGTTGAAGGGTACAGTTGAGATTCATTTACACGAAATTTTATATAAAATAACTGTATTAAGCAACCTTATTTATATATATTTTTGTGCAACTAACGATGACGGCACTGATGTCATGAATAAAGTACGTCTGCAATTTACCTCTACTTAACAGGCCGCATACGTCAGCCGCATTGATCAGGCGGGTGAATCCGGCCAAAGCGATAACTTCGCTGTGGCACGCCATCAGGCGCGAAAACGACGATCTTTATTGAGCCCTGTAGACGGCCGGCCGTTTGCCCACAAAGGCTTGCAACGCTTCGCGGTAATCGCTTGTATGCTGAACCAGCGACTGCAGACAGCCAGACAATTCCAGGGTCTGTGGAAGCGTCATACCTGCGGCTTCACGAAGCAGGCGCTTGTTCAGGCGCACGGAATGCGGCGGATGCGATGCAATCTTGCGCGCGGTTTCAAGCGCCCGCACCAGAAGCTGTTCCGGTTCAACCACTTCCGAGACCAGGCCCCAATCCAGTGCCGTACGGGCATCGAGCATGTCGCCGGTTAGCGTCATGTGGGAGGCTCGGGCCATGCCAATAGCACGCGGCAAAAACCACGCACCGCCGTCGCCGGAAATCAAACCCAGGCGTACAAAACTCTCTGCGAACTGCGCTGCAGTTGACGCAATACGCAAGTCACACATCAAAGTCAGATCAAAACCGGCGCCTATGGCCGGGCCATTGACGGCGGCGATGACCGGAACTTCGAGACCATACATGGCTAAAGGAACGCGCTGGATCCCGGCGCGATAGCCTCGCCGCATCTCGGCCGGGCTGCCGCCGAACATGCCCTTGGCCGCAACCATTTCCTTGACATTGCCACCGGAGCAAAAGCTTGGACCATTGGCCGCCAGCACCACACACCGGACATCCATGTCGGCTTCGAGCATGGCGCAGACGTTGACAATCGCGGTTGCCATTTCGTCGTCGATGGCGTTACGCGACGCCGGCCGGTCAAGGGTCAACACGACGACGCCGTCGTTGCCTTTTTGTATGTCAATTGCTGGATTCATCTTTTCGATCCTTTGAGTAAGGGTTTTGGTCTATGGCACGAGCGAGCTGAACGCATCATTCCCGCTCCAGGAGATAGTCCCTGGCTTGAAGAATGTGTTCCTCGAGTAATTTGCGAACCCGTGTTGGCTTGCCCAAACGAAACGCTTCAACGATGTCGCAATGGAATTTGAGTGAAAAACGCTGTCGTTCAGGCGCGCGCCAATGGTAGAGCCGATAGGCCAGCGGCATTTTCAATGACTCCAGCAAACGGATGGTGACGGAGCTCCCGCTGGACTCAAAGATCAACTGGTGAAATTCTGCATTCAATGCAAGCAATGCGCTGACGGCCTGGAGGTCACCATCCGGCACACCGGCCTCGACCATGACCGCCATGGCCTTGCAGTTAGCGTCCAGTTCAGTTGCCAGTGCTTTGCCGCGCAACTTGCAGGCCAGCTCGCCCGCATAGCCCTCGAGGTTGGCGCGGACCGAATAGCGGTCCTGGATTTCAGCCTCATCGAATCGTTGGACGACCGCACCGCGATGCGGCAGTAATTTGACGATGCCGTCGGCCTCTAACGACTTGAGCGCCTCGCGCACAGGCGTGCGGCTGATGCCTAAATCTGCGGCAATACGTTCAATCGTCAGACGCTCTTCGGGCTGAATTGAACCCTCGAAAATCGCGTTGCGAATCATGTCGCGCGCCTGGTCGGCTAACGAACGGGTCGTGACTTTTTTCAGGCCTGGTTTGCGCGTGGAAATCATTTTTATTCGGGTTGTATTTTTATACTTTTGGCAAATTCGGCATAGAACCGGGCCTGCTCTGCCAATGTCCTTGCTGCGACTTCAGGTTTCTCGTAGCTGCTTTCAAGCATCAGGTTAGCCAATGCAGTTTTTACCTCAGGGCGCTCTAATGCCACGGCAGCAGCGGCCGATAACTTGTCGATCACAGCTACGGGCGTGCCGGCGCGAACGCTTAACGAATAGCTCGGACCCTTGACCTGGGGGAAGTTTAGCTCTCCAAAAGTTGGAACGTCGGGATGTGAGGCAATCCGTCTTTGCCCCGTTACGGCAAAAAGACGGGCCCTGGTGCCCATTGCACTAACCCTGCCCTCGCTAATGATGCCAAAGTCAATGGTGCCGCTGACGATCGCCTGCAAGTAGGGCGCGCCTCCCGAGTAGGGAATATGGACGACGTCAATACCGAGCTTCTGGATCAGCAGCAGGATCGGAAAA
>JAYWBS010000061.1:0-18512 GCA_043781295.1 Polaromonas sp. | reverse complement strand
TTTTTGATGGCTAAAAACTCCTGCTGGGCCGCTACCCACTCGGGTACATACAGGTCGGCAAAAGGCTGACCCGCGCGCACGGCGTCCAGCGTGGCGCGTACGTAAAGCTTTTCGATAAAGCCAGAAGCCCGCGCCTGAATAACGGACTGGTCGCGTTCATTGAATGCAATGTTGCCTACCGCCTGTAATTGGGGACTAAGCGTGCCTTGAACGACTTCCGCCGTGCGCAAACCCAGGTTTTGCTGCACGCGCGGGCTGACCGTGACATTGCTGCCGTCAGTGCCCGATACCCCCGAATACACCGGCACCAGCATCATGTCCATAAAGGGTGATTTGGCGGGCGAGTCAAAGCGTTTGCCGGGCACCATCGGGTCTTGGTAATACAGCACCTTCTCACCATTCATGGGGTCGGTATCACCGGCTTTGATGCCGTCTTTGATATGGCGGCGTGTGGCTTTCTCGCCTGCGGCAATGCTGCTCATGTCAGCCGCTGGTGATGCGGGTGCTGTAGATGATGCTGATGCCGCAGGCTCGGCATGACGAGTGCCCATCATGTACAGCGCATAGCCAGTGCCGCCCATGGCCATCACGACGGCTGATGCTGCCAGTGTCAGAAGAATTGGTTTTGTTTTCATGATGCTTCTCACGGTGTTTTTGTAGGGCGTTGATTCGGTTGTTGATTAGGGTGTTTGTTCCGGGATGATCGTATTCAGGCGCCATTGCAGCGCTGATTGCCGTGCTTGCAACTCCAGCGCCCGCAGACCGGTTTCGGTTTGTTGCTTGCGCGCCTCCAGCACAGCGGCTAATTTGTCCCGGCCGCTTTCATAGGCTGCCAATGTGAGGGCGGTTTTCTGTGCTGTCAGGCTCAGCGTTTGCTGCGTCAGGCGATTGAGCTTGCTGCTCAGCTCATCGAGCTCACTCAACTGTGTTTCCAGATCTTGCTTTTGCCTCCTGATGACTTCGTCACGTTCTGCATCGATGCGGATCAGCTCTTTTTGTTTGGCCTCAACCTGCGGTTGCTGGCGCTTGTCGACAGACAGCGGCAAATCAAACGTTAACTGTGCGGATACAAAATCGCTGTAAGCCGGGCCGCGTTTTCCGTAGCGAAGGCTCCAGCTCCAATCGCCGTTTTTTGTGGCTTCAGACTCACGCAAATCCGCATCAGCCATGGCCCGCGTGGGTGTCAAGGCGGCAATCTCGGGACTGCGTTCAAGATTGGCTTCCAGGTAGGCGCGATCAATGGCCAAGCGAGGCGCTTCGCCCGACAGCCCGGTAGCTGGAGCCTCGCCAGTCCAGCGGCGCAGCATGGCATGGGCATGGTGTGTATCGCGCAGCAGCTCGTCTCGCCTGTCGCCAAGGGCCAGCACCTCAAGTTTGATGGCGGTAACGTCTGCGGGGGCTATTTTTCCCGCTGCCAGTTGCGCGGTGGCCGTGTCTTGCATCAGGCCTTGCTGCGTTACCAACTGCTCAAAAAGTTGCAGGCGCTTGTCAGCAAAATAAGCCGCCAGCCAGGCCAGTCCTGCCTCGCGGCGCACCGCAAGCCGCTCCATTTGGAGCAGAGCCTGGTCACGCTCGGTGCGGGCGAGTGCTGCGTCGGTACGCGCTGAGCGCTTGGCTTTGTTGGGCATGTCTTGTGTCCAGCCAATTTGCCGCTGCGTGAAGTTGTCACGGGTCAGGCTGCCACGGTCGGGGCCATTGATGGGCAGGCTGTCGATACCGACAGAAAGCTTGGGGTCAGGCAGCTCGGCTGCGCTGGTTTGTAGCGCTTTGGAGCCTTGCACACTGGCTGCGCGTGCCTGCAAGGTGGGCGCTCGCTGGGCGGCAGCGCGCAAGGCAGCATCAAAGTCCAGCCCTTGGGCAGACAAGCTGCCAGCACACACAAAGACAAGCGTCGGCAAAAGACAGGCTTGCAGCCGAACATGAAAAAAAGGACGCATTTCATTCTCCTAAAGACAGTCAACCAGCGTGGCCGACCTTTTCAAAGCGTCTGCCCGCAAGCAGCAGACGCACTTTGGGCTTTGGAGTCAGGAAATGGGGGGTTTGAAGCTTGAGGCGCTTTCAGCGCTGCTAAATGCGGTGCCTGTATGCAGTGCAGCGTTATGCCTGCTGATGGGGCTGGCAACCCAACAAGCTTGACTCGCTGTAGCCAAAGCCAGACAAAGTTGACAGGTGTCACAGCTGTGGCAATGTGAACTGGTTGAGTTAGCTTGCTTCGTCGCTTCAGCAGGTGTTTGCATGGCCATCGCGCAATCGGCTGGCATGGGCACAACATCGATAGCCTGCGCCTGAGCCATCATCACTTGATGCGCTGCCATGTCCACAGCCATAGCGTTACCAGCCCAGCCACGCAAGGGCAGCGTGGCAATCATCAGGGCAACAAGCAGGTAACGCATGGGTAAATGATATCGGCAAATTCAATAAGTTCCGCTTGTCCCGCGCAAGTTTGAGCTTTTGACTGACGTACTCAAGCTAAAAAATCTGAAAAAGTTAATAGCCTCATCCACTGTTGACCCAACCATTAAGGAAAGCCATCATGCCAACCATTAAATTTTCAAATGTTTCGCATATTGCCCTCTTTGCGCTAGTTACAGGCTTGCTTGCACCTGCTGCCTATGCCCAGCCCGCAGCGAGTCCAGCAATGAACGGCATGAAGGGCGACATGAAGACCATGCCTATGAATGGTAAAGGCATGGACATGAAACCCATGATGACGGACATGCACGACAAGATGTCCGCTATGAAGTCAAGTGGCAATACGGATGTGGATTTCGCCATGATGATGCGCGTCCATCATCAGTCCGCCATCACCATGGCTGAGGCGGAACTGAAAAACGGCAAAGATCCGCAAATGCGTGTGATGGCCAAAGACATTATTTATGCCCAGAAAAAAGAGATCGCTGTTTTTGACAAGTTTCTGGCCAAGCGTGGCGAGCCTGGCATGAAGATGAGCAAATAGCACCACTACTTAGCGCAGCGACTATGCAATAGGCGCATCGCCTGATATGACGGCATGTTGACGCAGATCAATATGCTGGCAGACGCCGTCCCTAACAATAGACGGTGAAACCAACTCTTGGCGAAATTTTTTCGAATATGAAGTCGCAGGTACAAGCATGAATTTTATTTGCCGCGTTGCCAATGCTGCCACTTTTGGCTTGCCCGTTGCTGCATGTTGTTATGCATGACAGCCACGGATCGCATGGCACGCACACGCTGGCTCTAAAAGACCCGGTGTGCGGCATGACGGTTACCGAACGGTCAGAACACCGACAGCAGCACAGCGGTAAACAGTATTATTTTTGCAGCGCATCTTGCAAAATCAAATTCAATGCCAACCCCAGTCAGTACACAACGGCAAAGCAAGCTGAAGTTCAGACAATGACAGCGCCAGCAATGGTTGCCCAGCAGCAAAGTCTGGTGGGCACGATCTACACCTGCCCCATGCACCCGGAAATACGCCAGGACAAACCTGGCAACTGCCCGCTATGCGGCATGACGCTGGAGGCCTTGATCCCCGAGCTGGAAGAAGGCGAGAACAAGGAGCTGATCGACTTTCAGCACCGCTTCTGGTGGACGCTGCCTTTGACGGTGGTGGTGGCCACGCTGGCCATGGCGGGGCACAAGCTCAATCTGTTTGATATGGCAACGCAAAGCTGGGTCGAGTTCAGCTTGTCGTTGCCCGTCGTGTTGTGGGCAGGATGGCCGTTCTTTACGCGCGGCTGGCAGTCCATCATCAACCGCAGCCCGAACATGTGGACGCTCATCAGCGTGGGCACGGGGTCAGCTTTTGTGTATAGCGTGGTGGCTTTGCTTTTTCCGCAAGTCTTTCCTGACTCTTTCATTTCCATGGGACGAGTTGCCGTCTATTTTGAAGCAGCAGTCGTCATCATTTCATTGACGCTGCTGGGCCAACTGCTGGAATTAAAAGCCCGCTCACAAACTTCGGCAGCCATCAAATCTTTGCTAGGCCTGTCGCCCAAAACTGCCAGACGAATCGGCGCTGATGGCAAGGAGGAAGACATCCCCTTGAGTAACGTGCACGTGGGTGACATGCTGCGTGTTCGCCCCGGTGAAAAAGTGCCCGTCGATGGTGTGGTGCTTGAGGGCAGCAGCTCGCTGGATGAGTCGATGTTGACGGGCGAACCTTTGCCCGTCAGCAAACGGGTAGGCGACAAATTGATTGGCGCGACTTTGAACACCAGTGGCGCGCTGGTGATGCGTTCTGAGCACGTGGGCAGCGCCACCATGCTGTCGCAAATTGTGCAGATGGTCGCCCAAGCGCAGCGCTCCAAGGCGCCCATGCAGCGCATGGCTGATGTGGTGGCGGGGTATTTTGTGTATGGGGTTGTGGCTGCGGCTGTATTGACGTTTTTCGCGTGGGGATTGTTTGGGCCTCAGCCCAGTTGGGTGTTTGGCTTGATCAACGCGGTGTCGGTACTGATCATTGCCTGCCCATGCGCGTTGGGCCTGGCCACACCCATGTCTATCATGGTGGCGACTGGTCGGGGTGCGACGCAGGGCGTGTTGTTTCGTGATGCCGCAGCGATTGAAAATTTGCGTAAGGTAGACACACTGGTAATTGACAAGACCGGTACCTTGACAGAAGGCCACCCAGCGTTTGATCGAGCTATTGCGGCGGCTGGGATTGAGGTTGACGAGGTCTTGCGGTTAGCTGCCAGCCTGGACCAGGGCAGCGAGCACCCGCTGGCTGAAACCATTGTGCGAGCAGCCAGGAAGAAAAGCATGGTGCTGAGCAAACCAGAAAACTTCGATTCTGTTTCTGGTATTGGCGTGAAAGGTCAGGTCGACGGCAAAAAGCTTGCCTTGGGTAACACCACGTTGATGCAGCAAATCGGTGCACCTGTGGATACGTTGCTGACGCAAGCAGAAGCCTTGCGCGCAGAAGGCGCAAGTGTGATGTACCTTGCTGTTGACGGCAAACTTGCAGGCTTGCTGGCAGTGTCTGACCCCGTCAAGCAAAGCACACCTGAGGCGCTGGCAACGCTCAAAGCCGCTGGCCTGCACATCATCATGGCCACGGGCGATGGCTTGACCACTGCCAAGGCGGTTGGCAAACGCCTGGGGATTGATGAAGTGCACGGCGAAGTCAAACCCGGCGACAAGCTCACTTTGATCGCGCAACTACAGTCTGAAGGCCATGTGGTAGCCATGGCGGGCGACGGCATCAACGACGCGCCCGCATTGGCTAAGGCCGATGTGGGCATAGCCATGGGCACCGGTACCGACGTGGCCATGAACAGCGCGCAAGTCACGCTGGTCAAAGGCGACTTGCGTGGCATTGCGATTGCGCTGGGGCTCTCAAACGCCACGGTTGCCAACATGAAGCAAAACCTCGCGTTCGCCTTTGTCTACAACGCGCTGGGCATACCGATTGCTGCTGGCGTGCTGTACCCGTTGACGGGCTGGCTGCTGTCGCCCATGATTGCCGCGCTGGCCATGAGCCTGAGTTCGGCGTCGGTGATTTTTAATGCGCTGAGGTTGCGCGGCGCTAAAGTACGCTGAGCCTATTTGGCTGGTTGAATGTCGGTAACGACGATGGCACTGCCAGTTTGTTCGGCCTTGAACTTGATTTTGTCGCCCGCTTTAACGCCATCCAGCATCGCAGCATCCTTGACCTGAAACACCATGGTCATGCCGGGCATGTCCATGTTTTTGATCACGCCATGCTTGAGTGTGATTTTTTTGTTTTCCTTGTCGACCTTGCGAACTTCACCGTCTGTCATCTCGCCGGTGGTTTTGGCAGATTCAGTCGCGGATGCAGTGGCAGTCGTAGCAACGGGGGTTTGAGCCCAGACAACATGACCGGACATGAGGAGGACAAGGCTGAGGAGTAAGTGTTTCATGAGATGTTCCTGGTAAATTTATTGAGCCGCTAAAACTGAAATTTTTCCGACCATACCCGCCTGGTAATGGCCTGCAACCAGGCAGGCGAAGTCAAACTCGCCTGCGCGGTTGAATGTCCAGATCAAATTTTGCGACTTGCCTGCTGCAACGTGCGCCATGTAGGGTTCGTCGTGCTCCATGGTTGGAAATTTCACCATCAGTGCGGCGTGTGCGTCGAGTTCTTTTTGGGTGCCAATCACCATTTCATGCAACTGCTTGCCCTGGTTTTTGACTACAAAGCGAATCGTCTCACCCTGCTTGATGGTCAGTTTGTCGGGCGTGAAGCGCATGGTGTCGCTCATGGCCAACGTGATAACTCGCTTGACAGACTTTGCATCGCCTGCTATGCCCCAGTCCTTTTGTTCTTTGACCACGGCAGTTGTTTTGGCCTTGTGAGGCGTATTTGCATGGGAAAAAGAGGCTACAGGCCAATAAATCAGGGCGCAAGCAGCTATTAATTTAAGAGTAAACAGAGTTTTCATAAATAGTTTTCTTTCAATGAGGGTTGTAAAAATAATCAATGTTTCATGCCGCCCATCACTGGCTTGCGGATTTGCACTTCAACTTCTTTGGCGGGCATGTTTTGCGCTTTCATGCTTTGCCCGCCTTCTGATGCAAAGCGTGCCGGGTTGGGCGTGCTGCCCGTCCATTCATAGGCCACCGTACCTGCCGGGTGCTTGTACCAGCCAGGGTCTTTGTAGTCGCCTTGTTTCTGGTCTTTGCGGACTTTGAGCATGCTGAACATGCCGCCCATCTCAACGCTGCCGAATGGCCCTTCGCCGGTCATCATGCGTGCCGTGTTGTCAGGTAACGGCATGTCCATCTCGGCCATATCGGCCATGCCACGCTCGCCCATCACCATGTAGTCAGGAATGACGTTGGTGATTTTTTTGACGATCTCGCGATGGTCAACGCCTATCAATGTCGGCACATCGTGGCCCATGGCATTCATGGTGTGGTGGCTTTTGTGGCAATGAAACGCCCAGTCGCCTTCTTCATTGGCCACAAATTCGATTTGCCGCATTTGGCCGACAGCAACGTCAGTGGTCACTTCAGGCCAGCGACCCGCTTTCGGTGTTGCGCCGCCATCGGTACCTGTCACAGTGAACTCGTGGCCATGAATGTGAATCGGGTGGTTCGTCATCGTCAGGTTGCCAAAGCGGATGCGCACCTTGTCATTTTTACGCACCACCAGTGGGTCAATGCCTGGGAAGACGCGGCTGTTCCAGCTCCAGATGTTGAAGTCCAGCATGGTCATGATTTTGGGCGTGTAGGCGCCCGGGTCAATGTCATAGGCGTTAAGCAAGAACACGAAGTCGCGATCGACCTCGTCAATCAGCGGGTGTTTTGCTTTGGGGTGCGTGATCCAGAAACCCATCATGCCCATGGCCATTTGCGTCATCTCGTCAGCGTGCGGGTGGTACATGAAGGTGCCGGGGCGGCGTGCCACAAATTCATACACAAAGGTTTTACCGACAGGAATGGCTTTTTGGTTCAAGCCCGCCACGCCGTCCATGCCGTTGGGCAGGCGCTGGCCGTGCCAGTGCACGCTGGTGTGCTCGGGCAGCTTGTTCGTCACAAATATTCGCACGCGGTCGCCTTCCACCACCTCAATCGTGGGGCCGGGTGACTGGCCGTTATAGCCCCACAAGTGTCCTTTGAAGCCGGGTGCCAGCTCACGCACGACGGGTTCGGCCACCAGGTGGAATTCCTTCACGCCGTTGTTCATGCGCCAGGGCAGCGTCCAGCCATTGAGGGTGACAACCGGGTTGTAGGGACGACCGGTGTTGGGTATCAGCGGGGCCATGGTGTCGGGACTGGTTTGCATCACTGGCTCGGGCAGGGCGGCCATGGCGACACGGCTGACGGCTGCGGCGCTGACGGCAGCGGTGATCGCACCTGCACCGGCTAAAAAATTTCGTCTGTTGTTCATGTTGAGTCTTCTTGAAAGGTTTTAGTGCGGCTTTTCACCACCACCAACTGCAGATGGCGCGGCCATCATCATGGGGGTGGGTTTTCCCGTCATGGAGGCGCTCAGTGCTGCATCGGCCAGCCAGAATTGCTGGTAGGCATTGATGGCGGTCACCACGCTGCTGATCTGGTCGCGCGTGTCGGCCAGCAGCTCAAACACGCCAATCAGCATGCCGTTGTAACGCAGCACATTTTCTTCCGCCATGGTTTTGCGCAGGGGCACGACTTCGTCGCGGTAGTGGCGAGCTACGTCGTACGCTGTGCGATAGGCGGAGTAGCTCTCACGCAGCTGCGATGTGGCGTTGCGTACCGTGCTTTCGTAGCGGTTGGCCGCCGTCAGTGACTGGGCGTTCATCGCGTCGCGCCTGGCATTGCCCCAATCAAAAATCGGCAACCTGATGCCCAGCTCATAACCGCGCTTGACAAAGGCTCTGCCCACGCCATTGTCAAAAACCGTGTCGCGGCGAATGCCCAGTTCCACATCGACAAGGCTGGTCAAGAGATTCAGGCCTTGGGCTTTGCCTGCCAGGTCGAGCTGGCCACGTGCCAACTGCACATCCAGGCGCTGGTCGGTAGCTGCACTGCTGACTTGGTTTGGTGCGCGCGCCTCTTTGGGCAAATCAGGCAGTCTGTCTGGGAGTTTTAACTGAACCGCTTGCGCATCTGTGAGGCCCAGTAGCCGCACCAATTCTTCCCGTACAGCCAACGCGCCATGCTGCGCTGCTGCAAGCCGTACCGTGCTGTCAGCGTAAAAAACCTGCTGGCGTGCACGTTGCAGTTTGTTGAAGTTACCGACCTGCTGCATGCGCCTGGCAAGCTCGGCACTGGCCTCGGCGGTGGTGTTGATTTGCTCTGCGTATTGCAAAGTCTGGCTGGCTGCAACTGTCCGTACCCAGGCTAGTCGCACTTGCGTGACTTGCTCGACTACGCTGGCTGACAGCTGAACTTGTGACTGTGCCATGCGGCTTTGCGCAATGGCTTGGCGGCGCGGCAGAGTTAGCAAATCGAGCAGGCCAAAAGAAAGTAAGCGGCCCAGCTCAAGTTCGTCTTTGAAGGTAAAGCGTTCAAAAGCAAAGACCGGATTGGCAATGCGCCCGGCTTGATTGGCTGCCGACATGTCAGCCCAGCTTTGCGCCAGCATGGTTTGTACGACTGGGCTGTTGGCCAATGCGAGCTGCACGGCATCGTCAGAACTCAAGGGCTTTGACAACAGATCCGCCGCGAGTTTGGCCCGAGCGTCGTTTTGCTCGGCGCTGCGGCTAAGTGCCAGCTTGCCGCCTGTGAAGCTGCCAGTCGCCTGGTTTGCGTCGCTCACGGCCTGGTCAAAGTTAACGGAGGCGCAACCTGCCAACACCAGAGCTGCGGTGGCCATCGCGTTCAGTTTAAAAAGTTTGGGTTTCATGAGGGTCTTCATGGTTTGGCCTTCTTGATGGGGTCGGGCGTGGCTTCCACTGCCTTGGTGACAGGCTCAGGCGTGTTTTCAGGCTTGCTTTCCGTCCCTTGCGCCTGCCTGGCGTATTCACGCCAGCCACCTATCCGGGCCGTGCTGTCGTTGGCTGCTTTCCAGTTGCCGATGGACTCGTTGGTATAGGGCTTGTAGCTTTCAAATACTGACGCGGGCGGAGCTGCGATTTGCGCATGTGCTGCACTAGCCAGCAACATGCTGGATACCCATGCAGTCAGCAAACGACGCGCCAAATGACGCGTTATTAAAGTGGATAAAACCATGATGAAATTTCCTGAAACTATTGCGAATAATCACTAGCGATTTTTAAAATCGCGGTGTTCAAGCGAGCGCGTGTGCAGGCGCGTGCCAAACGGCAAAGTACAGACCCAATTTGGGCCTGGGTCTCAGGAAATCGGTGGTTTTTGACCCAGCGCTGCGGCTGCGCTGGTGAATGTTGCGGCGCTGGTTGGGCGCAACTGGGGTGAAGTGAAAGATGACGTTGCTTGGAGCAGAGAGGGCGACAAGGCCACCGTGTGGCAAGCCTGACAGGCTTGGCAAGTACCGCAGTGGTCGCTGTTTGCTGCCTTGTCATGCGCTGCATGGCCTGCAAGCTGCTCGTGACAATCAGGCATGGCTTGAGTCGCCTCAGAAGCCTCATTTTGATGGTCAAAAGAGGCTGTAGCCGCCGTTTCATGGGCGCGAGCAGCTCCTGATTTTGTAGCAAATGCCGCACTCGCCATTTGTGTAGCCATCGCGTCCCCAGCCCAGCCGCGCAAGGGCAGCAAGACGATCATAAGGGCGAGGACTAAATGGCGCATAAGTTAATGATAGTACGCTGTGCGAAAAGTTCAATCGTCAAATTGTGAAAACCAGCATCGCTGCCGCCATCGCCACCATGCCTACATCTTCAACAATCGTCACCGTACTCATCGGCAGCTTGAACACCGTACCCAGACAAGCGCACTGGATTTGGGTTTTACTGGCCACGGCGCGAACAACGCCAATGGCTGAAAACCCCATCACGATGATGGTGACCCCATGCGTGAACACGGGGTTGACGTGGGCCAGATAAGCGATTCCTAAAGTCAGCTCGACAAATGGGTACAGCAAGCCCCAGCCGCGCCAGCGCTTGGCAAGGAGGTCGTAGCCTGCATAGGCATCGGCAAAGGCGTTGATGTCCAGTAGCTTGAAAAACGAGAAGACCAAAAAGAAACCCGCCATGAAGTAGCGCATGGTCTCCAGCGTACTCACGCTGGTCAGCCCGCCCATGCCGACTTGCACCAGCACACTACCGCCCAGAATGTAGGCAATGATCAGCAGCAGCGGGCTGTAGGTCGCCAGCCAGCTCGTTGATGCATTTTCAGACGCTATTATTTCAGGAGCTGCTTGCGCACGTATTGATTGGGCTTGAGCCGTATTTAATGCCTGATTCGGCACTAAAACATACTTTCCAGCACCTGCAACGGCTGTTTTGAGTGTTTCAAAGTCGGCTGTTGCGTCCGTCAGTACGACTTGCATCGGGTTCAAAGAGACGGCAGTGCTTCCTGCCAGCGGTTCCAGGCTTTTGGTGACGCGGCCCACGCAGGCGTTGCAGTGCAGGCCTGTCAGTGCAAAGGTTTGGATTGTCATGGCGGTGTTTTCCTTTCAAGCTGTTTGGGCATGTTTCATCTTGCTTATTTCGCCAGTAGCCTGCTTGATCACAGACCAGCCACCCACCAGAGCCAAAATCGCCATGCCGCTGGCTACCAGCAGGTCAGGCCAGGCGCTGCCTGTGCCCAGCACACCCAGCGCCGCCAGCATGACGGCAATGTTGCCGATCGCGTCGTTGCGTGAGCACAGCCACACGCTGCGCATGTTGGCATCGCCTTCACGCCAGGCATACAGCATGGCGGCTACTGCCACGTTGGCAATCAACGCCAGCATGCCGATGCTACCCATGGTGAAAGCCTCGGGTGTGCTGCCTTGACTGAACATCCACGCGGCACGGCCCAATACAAACAGGCCAAAGCCCAACATGGACGCGCCTTTGAGCATGGCGGCACGCGCCCGCAGCAGCACGCCAGAGGTCAGGACCGCCAGCGTCACGCCATAGTTGACCGCATCGCCAAAAAAATCAATCGCATCGGCCAGCAATGAAACCGAACCTGACTTGAAGCCTGCGCCGATTTCAATGGCAAACATCGCAAAGTTGATGATCATTGCCACCCACAAAATCTTGCGGTAGCGTGGGCTGCTGGCGCTTTTGTCGTCTGTGTGATGGTGATCGTGTCGGTGATGGTGATGGTGGTGGGCTGACATCTTGCTATCCGGTTTTATGAATCAATGGCATGATTGGAAACTTTAAACCCACTTGAAGGTCAAGCAACGTGAAAATTACACGTTTAAACGCTGGGGACATTGGAAATATCGGCGTTTGGGCGGCTCTGGCATCCGCTTTTTTATTTGGCGCGGGAACGCCGCTGGCTAAAAGCCTATTGGGAGGCTGGCTGGGCCAGGTCAGCCCGTGGCTGCTGGCCGGGCTGCTGTATGCAGGCTCGGGCCTGGGGTTGCTGGTTTATCGGGTGGTTAGAAAATTACCAACACCACACCTGCATCGCAGCGAATCGCTTTGGCTGTTTGCCGCCGTCGTCTGTGGTGGCGGCATCGCGCCCGTGCTGCTGATGTTTGGGTTGTCTGGGTTGGCGGCCAGCCATGCGTCATTGCTGCTCAATGCAGAAGCGGTGCTGACAACGCTTTTGGCCTGGGCGCTGTTCAAAGAACATCTGGGTAGCCGCATCACACTCGGCATGGCGCTGATTGTGGCGGGCGCGCTGCTGCTGAGTTGGCCTCAAGGCGGTGCGGGTGCTGCTCTACAGGCGAATGAGCTGTGGCCTGCGTTGGCGGTGGTGCTGGCTTGCGCGTTTTGGGCACTTGACAACAACTTCACGCGCAAGGTGGCGCATGCGGATGCGTCGTGGATTGCCTGCGTCAAGGGCTTGTCGGCAGGTGTGACCAATTTGCTGCTGGCTGTTTTACTGGGCGCGGCATGGCCAACACTTGCAGGCGTGTCTGCTGCCATGACCGTTGGTTTTTTGGCTTACGGTGTCAGCCTGGCGCTGTTTGTGGTGGCGCTACGGCATTTGGGTGCGTCACGTAGTGGGGCTTATTTTTCAACGGCTCCTTTTGTGGGCGCAATGGTATCGGTTGTGCTTTTTGCAGAACCTGTCAGCTGGCAACTGCTGGCGGCCAGCGTGCTGATGGGGCTTGGCGTGTGGCTGCATTTAACCGAGCACCATACCCACAAGCACCAGCACCATGCGCAGAGCCACGCGCATCCGCATGTGCATGACGAACACCACATGCATGACCACGCCCTGGGCGCCGATGCCAGCGAGCCGCATGTGCATATGCATGATCACCAACCTTTAACCCACGACCACGCGCATTACCCTGATGCGCATCACCGCCATGGCCACTAGTCAGCCGACGCTAGCCCACTACCGCATCAGCCAAGCCGCAGCCTTGAGTGGTGTAACCGCTGCCAATATTCGGTTTTATGAAAAAGAAAAGCTCCTCAAGCCGCAAATGCGGGGTGACAACAGCTACCGAATGTATAGCGATGGTGATTTGCACCAGCTGCGTTTTATTCGCGCGTGTCGGGCGCTTGACATGTCGCTTGATGAAGTACGGACACTGCTTGGGCTAGACCTGAAGAACAAAGCTGACTGCAATACGGCGCGCGGAGCTCTCGATGCGCATCTTGGCCATGTACGCACGCGCCTGGCCGAGCTGAAAACGCTTGAAAAAGATCTGAAAGCGCTGCGTGGCCGCTGTGATGGTCTGGACACCACCTGCCACATCATTGAAGCGCTACACGAGCGGGCTGAGCGTTTGCCGCAGCGTTCAAATAAGGTTCAATATGGCAAGCGGCACGTTTGAATCGCCCTGTTTTTACACTGCGATTCGCGCGAACAGCTCTTGTCGCTGGTCGAGGTTGGCAGCATCACCGTGCAGTAAAACCTGTCCGCGTTCAATCGCATAAAAGCGGGTTGACAGTTCAATAGCGCGCTTGATGTTTTGCTCAACCAGCACGATAGCCAGACCATCTTTGGCCAGACCTTGCATGATCTGAAAAATTTCATCCACAATTTTTGGTGCCAAGCCTTCGGTAGGCTCGTCTATCAACAGCAGCTTGGGCGTGCCTACCAGTACCCGCGCCATGGCCAGCATTTGCTGCTCTCCGCCTGATAGCGTGGTGCCTGATTGCAGGCGACGTTCGCCCAGTCTGGGAAAGCGCTGATAAATTTCTTGCAGCTTGCGTTTGGATTCCGGGCCAGAGCGGCCGGGGCATTGCATAAACCCCAAGCTTAAATTCTCTTCCACCGTCAAGCCTGGGAAGATGCGCCTGTCTTCGGGCACAAACCCAATGCCTTGCCGACAAATCACGTCAGATGCAACACCACCAATCGGCTGGCCTTTGAAAAAAATGCGCCCCTGGCTGGGTATCAGCCAGCCAGCAATGGTTTTCATGAGGGTGGTTTTGCCAACACCGTTGCGGCCAAACAGGCCCACCACTTCGCCTGCCTTGACGTTGATGCTGACACCTTGCAGCACGTGGCTCAAGCCGTAGTGAACGTGTACGTTGTCCAGTTCAAGCATGGGCTGCATCTCCAAAATAGGCAGCCTGCACTGCCGGATTATTACGCACGGCTTGCGGCGTGCCTTCGGCCAGCTTTTGCCCCTGGTGCATCACCATCACGTGGTCGGACAAGCGCATGACCAGATCCACGTCGTGCTCGACCAGCAAAATACTGAGTGAATCTTGGGCCAAACCGAGAATCATGTCGGCGGTTTCCTGGGTGTCGGCATGACTCATGCCCTGTGTGGGTTCGTCAAGCAGCAGCATGCTGGGCTTGGTAGCCAGTGCAACAGCTATTTCCAGTCGGCGCTGCTCGCCGTGCGACAGTGCGCCGGCCAACTCACCCAGCTTATTGCTTAATTTGAAGCGTTTCGTCAGCTCGTCAACACGATCACGTGCCGCATGACTGTGGGATACGGGTTTAAACAAACCCCGTCCATGTTCTAAAAATTGCGCTGCCAAACGCAAATTTTCACGCACGGTGAGGTCAAAAAACAAATTGGTGATTTGAAACGAGCGGGCCAAGCCGGCCACCAGCATTTTGTTGGGCGCAAGGCCCGTGACGAGTTTGCCGTCAAACACCACTCGGCCAGCCGATGGGGCAATGGCACCGCTGATCAGATTGAACAGGGTGCTTTTACCTGCACCATTCGGCCCAATGACGGATGTGATGTGCCCACGCTGCGCGCTCATACTGACCTTGTTCACGGCCGTTAGCGAGCCAAAGCGAACGGTCAGGTCTGTTAGTTCAAGAATAGGGCTCATAGCGTCTCCTTTTTAGGCGCGCGCCGCTGCATCGCTTCAACCAGGTAGCCGATCAAACCCTTGGGGAAAAACACCACCGACACCATAAAAATCACACCAATAACAATTTGATGGTGCGCGGTGAAAGAACCAATCACCGAGCGCAACAACGTCAAAATGGCAGAGCCGTACAGTGCCCCTATCAGCGTCCCTGCGCCTCCCACAATCACATTGATGATGGCGTTGCCTGACACCTGAAAAAACATCAATTCGGGCGATACAAAGCCGCGCAGCATCGGATAAAAAGCGCCTGACAACGCCGCCACATTGGCGGCCAGTACAAAGGCCGCCAGCTTGTAGCGCCAGGGGTCAACGCCCAAAAACGGCACACGGTGTTCGTTGGCCTTAATCGCTGCCAGCTGCCTGCCAAACGGTGTGTCCATCAGGTAAGCCAGCGCTGCGTACAGCAATGCGATGAAAAGCAAGACGAGCATAAAAAAGCCCCCAGGACTGGCTGCATCAATGCTAAAAAAGCCAAAGGAAATTTGCGGTACGGGCACGCCAATAATGCCGTCCGATGCACCCAGCGCCCGCGTGTTGAAAACAACTTTAGACACCACCTGCGCCAGTCCAAAGCTGATCAATGCAAAGTAAACACCCTTGGCGCGAATCGCAATCACACCCGCAACCAGCCCGACCGTGGTGCTGGTGACAAGCACCACGGCCATCGCCAGCCAAAACGAGGGCAAGCCGTTTTTAAGTACCAGTGCCGACACATAGGCCCCAAACCCAAAAAACAGCGCTTGGCCTAGCGGCAGCAAGCCCGTGCGGCCCAGCAGCAGATCAACCGACAGTGCCAGGCCGCCAAAAATCAAGGCTTCTGTGGCCAGGCGAAAGAAAAACACATCGCCTTTCATGGCCGCGACGGCTGCAAACAGCAACGCCAGCAGAAAAAATAAATACGACAGCCAGCGGATGGGGCTTTGCAAAATACGTTGCATGTCAAGCATGGCCTAGTCTTCCAAACAAACCCTGTGGCCGCCACATCAGCACCAGCACCATGATGCCGAACAACAGGGGGTCACTCCACACGGGGGAGATGTACAAACTCGAAATCGATTGAATCTGCGTCAGCACCAGGCCAGCGATGACAGCCCCTTTGATAGACCCCATGCCGCCAATGATGACCACTGAGAACGCAATCAACACAAAGTCGCGCCCCATGGTCGGGAACACAGAGTAAATCGGTGCCAACAGCACGCCCGCCAAACCTGCCAGCGCCACGCCAAATGCAAACGTGCCCGCATACACCACCTTGACTGGCACGCCCAGTGATGCGGCCATGTTGCGGTCGTACGCTGCTGCGCGCACCATGGCGCCCAGGCGGGTGCGAAACACCACCAGCCAAACGCCGGCTATCACCAGGCTGCCCAGCGCCATGACAAACAGGCGGTAGTTGGGAAAGAACAGCCCCAGCACTTCGCTGGCCCCGGTGATAGGCGGCTCTAACCGCAAAGGGTTAGCCCCGAAGATGATCTTCAAAGCATCTTCCAAAATGATGGCTAGGCCAAACGTCAGCAGCAGTGTCAGGGTGTGGCGCTCTTTTGAATGAAACACCCGCTGTATCAGCGTTCGTTCACAGACATAGCCGATCACGGCCATGAGCAAAGGAGTCAGCACCAGCGCCCACCAAAATGGCACGCCCACGCCCAGCAAGGCCACTGCTGCATAAGCACCAATGGCGTAAAACTCGCCATGCGCCATGTTGATGACATCGAGCAGGCCAAAAATAATGGTCAGTCCGAGCGCCATCAACACCACGGCCACGCCGATTGACGCACCATTGATCACCTGTGGGGCCAGCACAAACTGTAGCCACTCCAGCATTTCAGCCATGTGTTTGTCTCAAGTTGATGTAGGGACACCTTGTCCTGCTTGCTTAGCAGGACAAGGATGAGAGAAAGTCTGACGAAGACCCGCTTAAAACTTGGTGCAGGTATCGCTACCTATGGCCTGTGCCGCAGCCACTTTGCCAACGATTTTGAATTCACCGTTGGTGACGCGCACCGCATACATGTCCTGCATGGCCTGGTGGTCGCCAGCGCGCAAGGTTTTCATGCCTTGTGGTGTGGCCCAAGAGATGCCGCGCATGGCCTCGCGTACCTTGTCAGTGTCTGTGCTTTTGGCTTTTTCAACCGCTGCCTTGTAGAAAAACAGCACGCCGTAAGAGTCCGCACCATACAGGTCAGGCTTGGTTTTGGTGGCCGCTTCAAACTCAGCGACGAATTTTTTGTTCTCGGCGCTGTCGATGCTGGGTGAGTAGCCAACACCAGTGACAAAGCCGTCAGCCGCCTTGCCAATGGCGGCCAGGTTTTGTGATGTCACGGTGCCTGATGCGCCAACCACCTGTACGTTTTTCGCCAAACCAAACTCAGACATCTGATTAAACAGGCGCACCGTGTCGTTGCCTGCAACCGAGGTGTAAATGACGGTGGGTTTGCTCGAACGCATCTGGCCAAAAAATGGCGAGTAGTCTTTGTTGTCCAGCGGGGCATAGACCTCGCCAACAGTTTTTGAACCTTTGGCCTCAGCGGCTGATTTGAAGGCGGCAACGGTGCTGCGACCCATCTCGTAATCTGGCCCGAGGTAAAACACGTTGGCTTGTGGTTTGTCTTTGGCCATCCAGTCGACCAGCGCGGCAGACTGCATACCCGCTCGGGCGTTGACTCGAAAGACGTTGGGCGAACATTTTTCGCCAGTAATCGCGTCTGAAAACGACACCGTGGTAGCCATTAGTTTGTTGTTACGCTCGGCCACCTGACCCACCGCCAAAGTAGAGCCCGAGTTGACAGTGCCTGTCAAAAAATCGACTTTGGAAACTTGAAACAGTTTTTCAGCTTTTTGTGTGGCCACTGCGGGGTTGGCTTCTTCGTCTTCGTAAATCAGCTCCAGCTTGCGGCCCGCCACGCCCCCTGCCGCATTGATTTGCGCAGCAGCCAGGTCCAGCCCCCATTTGACTTGCTGGCCAATGCCTGCATAGGTGCCAGACAGCGGCGTGACGACTCCTATTTTGATAGCTGCTTGCACCGGATTTGATTGGGCTAGCGCCTGATTTGACAGTGAAAATGGCACTAAAAATGCCGTGCTGACAAGGCTGGTGATGGTGGCACGTTTAAAAGTCTTCATGATGTCTCCTTCTTTTGGGGTTGAAAAAATTAAAATTACCGGCCTGTGAAAGCGGGGCGGCGTTTGGCATGAAAGGCTTCTACGCCTTCACGAAAGTCCTCCGATGAACGCAAGCGTGAGTAGCAATGGCCTTCCAGCTCAATCGCTATCGACAGGGGCGAGTCTTCGGTGTCGTTGAGCAGCTTTTTGGCAGTGCGCTGGGCCAGTGGCGAGAACGAACACAGCTCATTGACCAGTGCATCGGTAGCGGCTTCCAGCTCTGCATCAGGCACGCACTCGGTGGCTACGCCCCACTGCGCGGCTTGCTGGCCCGAAATGCGGCGTGAGCGCATCACAATGTCTTTGGTGCGGGTGATGCCGATCATTTTTTGCAGCCGGGCAGAGCCACCCGAACCAGGAATTTGCCCCAACTTTTGTTCGGGCAACGCATACAGCGTGGACGGCGTGACGAGGCGAAAATCACAAGCCAGTGAAATCTCGAACCCGACGCCAAAGCAGTAACCTCTGGCCGCTGCAATCACGGGCTTGCCACAACGCGTCGGGGCGGCCATGTTCCAGGCCAGCTTGGACACATGCTCGGGCGATGCTTCAAGAAAACCGCGAATATCGCCGCCACTTGAAAAGTGCTCGCCTTCTGAGCGC
>JAYWBS010000060.1:0-18555 GCA_043781295.1 Polaromonas sp. | reverse complement strand
TGCTGTTCACGATGAAATTCGTGTGGCCGCCGATTGCAGCCGCGCTGGACGAGCGCGCCAGCAAGATCGCCGCCGGCCTCGCCGCTGCGGACAAAGCCAAGTCTGAACTCTCCGTTGCCAACAAGCGCGTTGAAGAAGAGCTGGCCAAGTCAAAGGGCGAGTCCGCTGTGCGTCTGGCCGAGGCCGAACGCCGTGCGCAAGCCATGATCGAGGAAGCCAAAGCCAAGGCAACCGAGGAAGGTAGCAAAATCATTGCTGCCGCCAAGGTTGAAGCTGAGCAGCAAACCGTGAAAGCCCGTGAGACGCTGCGCGAGCAGGTCGCCGCACTGGCTGTCAAGGGTGCTGAACAGATCCTGCGCAAGGAAGTCAATGCTTCGGTGCATGCTGACTTGCTGGGCCGCCTGAAGACTGAACTTTGAACGGACGGAAGCGAGCATCACTATGGCCGAATTAGCCACTATTGCACGTCCTTACGCTGAAGCGCTCTTCAAGACCGCCACCAGCGATCTGGGCGGCACCGCCGTCTGGCTCGATGCGCTGGCGGCGATTGCTTCAAATGTACAGTTGCAGGCGTATGCGGGTAACCCCAGCGTCACCGCAGCACAGACATTTGAAGTCATCTCGGGTGTGGCGGAGTCCCAAAAGACCCCGCTCCCGGGGCCTGCCAAAAACTTTTTGCGCGCCGTGATTGACAACGGACGCATCAGTGTTATGCCAGAAATTGCCAGCCAGTTTCGCGCCCTGAAAAATGCGCAAAGCGGCTCGTCTGACGCCACTGTCTTCAGCGCCTTTGCGCTTGACGGCGCGGCTTTGGCCGATCTGGCGACAACGCTGGAAAAGCGTTTCGGGAAAAAGCTCAACCTCAAGGTCGAGTTGCAACCTGAATTGATAGGCGGCGTACGTGTCGTGGTGGGTGACGAGGTGCTGGACACTTCGGTTAAAGCCCGTTTAGAGCAAATGAAAGCGGCGCTGATTTCTTGATGCTGCGCCTCGCGGCAACCAAGTTTTAGCCCATCAACAACGAAAGAAGGAAAGAGTCATGCAACTCAATCCAGCAGAAATTTCTGAACTGATCAAAAGCCGTATTGAGGGCTTGACAGCAGCCAGCGACATCCGTAACCAGGGCACAGTGGTGTCTGTGGCCGACGGTATCGTGCGTATTCACGGTTTGTCTGACGTGATGCAGGGCGAAATGCTTGAATTCCCGGCCACGGCAGACGGCACACCCACCTACGGCCTGGCGCTGAACCTCGAGCGCGACTCGGTCGGCTCTGTGATTTTGGGTGAATACGAGCACATTGCAGAAGGCGACATCGTCAAATGCACGGGCCGTATTCTTGAAGTGCCGGTCGGCCCTGAGCTGCTTGGCCGCGTGGTCAATGCACTCGGACAGCCTATCGACGGCAAAGGCCCGATCAACGCCAAGATGACCGACGTGATTGAAAAAGTCGCACCGGGCGTCATTGCCCGCAAATCGGTGGACCAGCCATTGCAAACCGGCCTGAAGTCCATCGACTCCATGGTGCCTATCGGTCGCGGCCAGCGCGAACTGATCATTGGTGACCGCCAGACTGGAAAAACCGCTGTCGCGATTGATGCCATCATCAACCAAAAAGGCACCGGCGTTTATTGTGTTTATGTCGCGATTGGCCAGAAGGCATCGTCGATTAAAAACGTGGTTCGATCGCTGGAGCAAGCTGGCGCCATGGAATACACCATTGTGGTGGCCGCTTCGGCATCTGAGTCGGCTGCTATGCAATATGTAAGCGCCTACTCTGGCTGCACGATGGGCGAATACTTCCGTGACCGTGGCGAAGACGCGCTGATTGTGTATGACGATTTGTCCAAGCAGGCCGTGGCTTATCGTCAGGTATCACTGCTGCTGCGTCGCCCGCCAGGCCGTGAGGCTTACCCTGGCGACGTGTTTTATCTGCACAGCCGCTTGCTGGAACGCGCAGCCCGTGTGAACGAAAAATACGTCGAAGACTTCACCAAAGGTGCGGTCAAAGGCAAAACTGGTTCACTCACTGCACTGCCAATCATTGAAACGCAAGCCGGTGACGTGTCGGCCTTCGTGCCAACCAACGTGATCTCGATTACAGACGGCCAGATTTTCCTGGAAACCAGCCTGTTCAACGCCGGTATCCGTCCTGCGATTAACGCCGGTATCTCGGTGTCACGTGTGGGTGGTGCGGCCCAGACCAAGCTGATCAAAAACCTGTCCGGCGGTATCCGTACCGACCTGGCCCAGTACCGAGAGTTGGCCGCGTTTGCGCAGTTTGCTTCTGACCTGGACGAAGCCACCCGCAAGCAACTAGACCGTGGCGCACGCGTGACCGAATTGCTCAAGCAGTCACAGTATTCGCCTTTGACGATTTCGAACATGGGCGCCACGCTGTTCGCAGTGAACAAGGGCTTCATGGACGATGTTGAAGTCAAAAAGGTACTGACGTTTGAGTCTGGCCTGCATGCTTATCTCAAAGACAAGCATGCTGCGCTGATGGCCAAGCTGGAAGCCGCCAAGGCGATGGACAAAGATGCGGAAGCGGAAATGACCACCGCTGTGACTGCGTTCAAAAAGTCATTCGCTTGATCTGACCTAAAACCAAAGCGTTCTAGAAACTATTAGGAACAGAAATGGCTGCAGGTAAAGAGATTCGAGGCAAGATCAAGTCGGTGGAAAACACCAAAAAGATCACCAAGGCCATGGAAATGGTGGCAGCCTCCAAAATGCGCAAGGCGCAGGAGCGGATGCGTGCCGCCCGTCCTTACAGCGACAAAATTCGCAACATCACGGCCAATCTGAGCCAGGCTAACCCTGAATACACCCACGCGTTTATGGAGTCCAACGACGCCAAGGCAACCGGGTTTATTGTGGTGACGACTGACAAGGGTTTGTGCGGCGGTTTGAACACCAACGTACTCCGCGCCGTCACGGCAAAATTGAAAGACCTGCAGGCTGCGGGTCAAAGCGCTCAGGCAGTTGCTATTGGCAACAAGGGCTTGGGCTTTTTGAACCGTGTTGGCGTCAAGGTCGTGGCGCATGCTACGCAGCTTGGTGACAAGCCGCACCTCGATAAATTGATTGGCCCCGTCAAGGTGCTGCTCGATGCCTACGCTGAAGGCAAGGTCAAAACCGTCTACCTGTGCTATACCAGGTTCATCAACACCATGCGCCAGGAGTCAGTGGTTGAGCAATTGCTGCCGCTAACCGCTGATCGTCTGGTGGCCGATAAAGACCAGCACGGCTGGGACTATATTTATGAGCCAGATGCGCAAACGGTGATTGACGATTTGCTGGTTCGCTATGTAGAGGCACTGGTTTATCAGGCAGTGGCCGAAAACATGGCTTCCGAGCAATCGGCCCGCATGGTTGCCATGAAGTCCGCAACTGATAACGCCGGTAGCGTAATTGGTGAGCTCAAACTGATTTACAACAAAACGCGGCAAGCTGCGATTACGAAAGAACTTTCGGAAATCGTCGCTGGTGCAGCAGCGGTATAGCTTTAACAGTTGTAGCCGCCTACCCGATTTAAAGATTAAAGAAACCAACAGGATTTCATCATGGCGAATGTAAAAGCTCAGGCTCAAGGCAAGATTGTTCAGTGTATCGGCGCGGTGGTTGACGTGGAATTCGCACGCAACGAGATGCCCAAGATTTATGACGCACTCAAAATGGACGGTTCATCCCTGACGCTGGAAGTTCAGCAGCAATTGGGCGACGGTATCGTGCGTACCATTGCATTGGGCAGCTCTGACGGCATGCGTCGCGGTAACGTGGTGTACAACACCGGCGCCCCCATCATGGTGCCAGTCGGCAAGGCCACGCTGGGCCGCATCATGGACGTGCTGGGTGCGCCCATTGACGAACGCGGTCCGGTTGACCAAACGCTGACTGCTGCGATTCACCGCAAAGCACCGGCATATGACGAGCTGAGCCCTTCACAAGAGCTGCTGGAAACCGGCATCAAGGTGATTGACCTGGTATGCCCGTTCGCCAAAGGCGGCAAGGTGGGCTTGTTCGGCGGTGCTGGCGTCGGCAAGACCGTGAACATGATGGAACTCATCAACAACATCGCCAAAGCGCACTCCGGTTTGTCCGTGTTTGCCGGTGTGGGTGAGCGCACCCGTGAAGGCAATGACTTCTACCACGAGATGGCTGACTCTGGTGTGGTGAATCTTGAAAAGCTTGAAGACTCCAAAGTGGCGATGGTCTACGGCCAGATGAATGAGCCGCCAGGCAACCGTTTGCGCGTGGCACTGACTGGCTTGACGATTGCCGAGTCTTTCCGTGACGAAGGCCGTGACGTGCTGTTCTTCGTGGACAACATTTACCGCTACACACTGGCCGGTACCGAAGTGTCCGCGTTGCTGGGCCGTATGCCTTCAGCGGTGGGTTACCAGCCCACGCTGGCCGAAGAAATGGGCCGTCTGCAAGAGCGTATTACATCGACTAAAGTGGGTTCGATCACATCCATCCAGGCCGTTTATGTGCCAGCCGATGATTTGACCGATCCGTCGCCCGCTACCACGTTTGCCCACCTGGACTCGACCGTGGTGCTGAGCCGCGACATCGCCTCGCTGGGTATCTATCCTGCGGTTGATCCACTTGACTCTACCAGCCGCCAGTTGTCGCCTGCTGTGGTGGGTGAAGACCACTACAACACGGCCCGCGCCGTGCAGGGTACGTTGCAGCGCTACAAAGAACTGCGCGACATTATTGCAATTTTGGGCATGGACGAGCTGGCCCCTGAAGACAAACTGGCCGTTGCACGTGCCCGCAAAATTCAGCGCTTTTTGTCGCAGCCTTTCCACGTCGCTGAAGTGTTTACCGGCTCACCGGGCAAGTACGTCAGTCTGGCTGAAACCATTCGCGGCTTCAAGATGATTGTGGCTGGCGAGTGCGATCATTTGCCGGAGCAGGCTTTCTACATGGTTGGCACCATCGACGAGGCCTTCGAAAAAGCCAAAAAGGTTTAATTAAGCAACCCGATGAGCGATCCGCGTTGTTGCCGTGCTCAATGTGCACTTGCACATTTCCGCGCGATGCCTAGCGGCTCATCTCATCGGGTCACTTTCTCCAAACCTTTTAAACGGGAAATTTTATGAACACCATTCATGTCGATGTTGTCAGCGCTGAAGAGTCCATTTTCTCTGGCGAAGCTACTTTTGTGGCTTTGCCTGGAGAAGCGGGCGAGCTGGGCATTTACCCGCGCCACACACCGCTGATCACCCGCATCAAACCCGGTGCGGTACGTATTCAAAAGGCTGACGGAACCGAAGAGTTTGTCTTCGTGGCTGGTGGCCTGCTTGAAGTGCAACCCAATTTAGTCACCGTATTGAGCGATACCGCCATTCGCGGCAAGGACCTTGATGAGGCCAAGGCGTTGGCCGCAAAAGCAGCCGCTGAAGAAGCCTTGAAAAATGCCAAAGGCGATATCGACATCGCCATGGCGCAGTCCGAGCTTGCCGTGATGGCGGCCCAGATCGCCGCGCTACGCAAATACCGCCAGAAAAAATAACGCACAAAATAAATCACAGATATGTGTGCTTTGCGCATGCACCTGTCGACTTATCCCGCTTTGCGCATCGGCCCGCGCGTTAACACCCACAACATATGTTTGACACGCTAAACTCGTGACTCGGGTGCTCGGGCAACACAGGAAGTTGCGTATTGACATTACCTGACTGAGCCATAAACTTAAATGTCGCTAACAGTGGTGTGCTAACAATGAAAACAGAAGTCAACGTGCTGTTGCTTGGTTTTGCGCCGTTTGAAAAATCAACTTTTGAGTCATTTTTCAGACTGGTCGGGCGACGCGATACGTTTTATAAAATTGTTTCCGAGGTGACGCAAGCGCAGGTTTTGATGGTCAATGGGGACAATCCAACAGCTGTGCAATGGGCAACTGCCTCCGTCAAGTCGCCCCAAAAGGCGATGTACATTGGCGCAACCGATCCTTCTGGCAAGTGGCCCACAGCGCCTCGCCCCATCAAGTTGACTACGGTGCTTGGCCTGCTTGATCTTTTAGCCATGGCTGACAAAGCACCCGCAGTACAAACACCGATTCGCAGAGAAGAAGCCACAGTCATGGCGGCACCGGCACCGGCACCTGTTGCCGTGCAGCAAACGGCTGTGCCGCCTATTTTAAAAAGCAAAGGTTCTGTGCGCCAAGGCTCGGGCAGGATAAGCAGTGACTTTGGCATGTCTACCTTTATGGGGCTGGGCAAGGCCCCTCCTCCTACATCTACCGCACAGCAGTTTGACGATATTCTGGTCGTTGATGACAGCGATGTCGCTTTGAAATTCATGCGCAATCGGCTCACGCGCTACGGTTTTCGCGCCGAGCTTGCCAGCAGTGGCGAAGAGGCGCTGACGCGCGTGTCTATCGAAGCCTACAAGTTTGTCTTTCTTGATGTGATGATGGCGGGGCTGGATGGCTATCAGACTTGCCGGGCCATCAAACACCGAAAATATGCATCTGGCAGAGCGCCAGTTGTGGTCATGCTGACCAGCCGGGGCGGCAGCATTGACAAAATACGCGGCGGTCTTGCGGGATGCGACGCCTATTTGACAAAACCATTGAACGAAGCCGAATTACTCAAGGTCTTGTCGAAATATGACGAGCAGGTTGAACGCAGCTTTCGCGACACCCACCTGGGCGGCAGCGGGGTCAGTTCCTTGCGCTCAGTCAGCTCGCGCTAAAAAAACAGACTTCCCTGTCTGGTAAAAACTGTTTTTGCCAGCTTTCAATTTAGGATTTTTATGAGCAAAATTCTCATCGTTGACGACTCACCGGTAGATGTTCAAAACCTGCAAAATATTTTGATGGATGCTGGTCATCAGGTGACCGTTGCAAGCTCTGGCGCTGACGGCGTTGCCAAGGCGAAGGCCAGCTCGCCCGACCTCATCATGATGGATGTCAACATGCCGGGCCTGGACGGGTTTTCGGCAGCGCGCCAGCTTATGCAAGATGCGGGCACCAAAGGCATTCCTGTGGTGTTCGTCACAGGTAAAGACCAAAAGGCAGACCGGGTGTTTGCGCAAATGCTGGGTGCCAAGGGTTTTGTGACCAAGCCTTATACCGCCGAGCAAATTTTGGCGCAGCTTTAATTTTCAAGCATGCTGGATTTGCAGCTCGACGGCGATAACGCCGTTTCAGTCCCCCCGTTTGAAACGCAGGCCCCAAGCCCCGTGCATGTCGCCAAACAACTTGCCCAAGGCGTGCAATGCGGTGCCTTGTCTCTGGCCTTTGGTTTCGATTGGGCGCGTCAGATTGTTGACCAGTTTGAACTGGTGCCCGTGCCGCGTGCCCCTAGCTGGGTATTGGGGGCGGTCAATGTCAATGGCCTGATCGTGCCGGTGGTTGATCTGGCCAATTATTTTTCAGGCTCCGATACCCCAGCGCAGCTGGAGCGGGGGCAACGCCTGTTGGTGGGCGGCGTGCAGGCTGAAGATGCTGACGCGGCGCTGGCGCTGGTGTTTTCTCTAACCCCTGTGCAACTGGAATACACCCCGCAGCCGCTGGCGGAACGGCAAGCTCTTCCTGCACGCCTGCAAGAGGTTTGCCGGGGCGGTGCCAGCGATGACCAGGGCCGCCTCTACATTGAGATTGACCCCGAGCGCCTGATGGACGCGCTGTCCGCCGAGTTATCGGTCATTTAAGTCACCAAAAACAATCTGACCCATCTGAATTCACGGAGATTAAAAGATGAATATTCGCCAAAAAATGCTGCTGGGTGCGGCCGCCCTGACATTAATCCCGGTAGCCTTGACCTCGTTTTTGTTATGGCAAGGCGCATCAACCTTGAGCGCGGCAACCGTGGGCGGGCAGGTGCGTACCCAGCTGGTGTCATTGCGAGATACCAAACGCCAGCAGGTGCGTGACGAGCTGGAAGAGCGGGTCAAGTCATTGCAGGTGCTGGCCGGGCAGCGCTCCACCATTGATGCCTTCAAACAGTTCAAGGGCAGTTTTTATTCTGCAAGTAAAGAGCTGGCCAAAACGGTTGACGCGGAAGAAGCCAAGAAGGGGCTTGCGGATTACGCTGGCCTGTATTTCAATACCGAATACGCCAAGCGCAACCCGCAGGCTGCGCCGCCACTGACAACTGCGCTCGCCGCGCTGGATACCAACCAAACGGTGTTGCAAAGCGTATTCGTGGTTGATAACCCCAACCCCCTTGGCTTGAAAGATCAGATGGATGCGCCACCGGTGGACTTTACCTACGGCCGTGTGCATGCCCAATACCACCCCAGCTTTGAGCGCGCCCAAAAGTTGTCGGGTTACTACGATATTTTCATGATTGATGGTGAGACCGACACCGTGATTTACACCGTGTTCAAAGAGTTGGACTTCGCCAGTACGCTGGCAGGCAACGGCATTTCTGCCAAAACCAAATTGGCAGAGGCTTACCAAAAAGTCAAAGCCGCCAAGCCCGATGCCGTTTACCTGAGCGACTTTGCAACCTACCTCGCCTCATATGATGACCAGGCCGCTTTTGCGGCTGTGCCTTTGTATGACGGTGCCAAACAAATTGGTGTGCTGGCGATGCAGTACCCGATTGATAAATTGACAGACACGCTGAACGCCAGCAAGGCCTGGAAGTCCATCGGTCTGGGTGATTCTGGTGATGTCTTTTTGGTCGGCAGTGATAAATTCATGCGTACCAATGCCCGCTATGCGCTGGAAGACAAGGCAGCTTTCTTCGCCCAAATGGGTGACAAGATGGATGCCAAAACCAAGGCCCAGGTTGACAAGAAAAATACCACAGTTGGCCTGATCAAAGTAGATTCCGAAGCCACCAAGCCAGCGTTTGAAGGCAAGGAAGGCGTGATTGACTTTGTAGACTACCGGGGTATTGCTTCTATCGGTGCTTACGCGCCCCTCAAAGTACAGGGTCTTAACTGGGCCATCATCGCCAAGATCAATGAAGCCGAGGCGAATCAGCCAATTACTGATTTGAACAACTCATCCCTGCTGCGCGCCCTGCTGATTGGCGTTGCAGTGGTGGTTGTCGCGGGTATTGCGGTGACCATCTTCCTGCGCCAGTTTTTATCACCCATCACCAAGCTGTCAGATACCGTGAAAGCGGTTGCTGGTGGCGACAGTGCAGCGCGCAGCCAATTGACAGAAAAAGATGAGATTGGTGACCTTGGGCGCGCTTTTGACACCTTGCTGGATGACCGTATTGCCGCGCTTGAAAAAGCCACACAGGAAAACGAAACCATCAACAACTCGGCCATTGGTTTGTTGCAGGGCGTGTTCCAGTTGTCGAATAAAGACCTGACGGTGCGCGCGCCTGTGACGGAAGATATTGTGGGCACTATCTCAGCGTCAGTTAACCAGCTCGCCGACGAGATTGGTGCCACGCTGGTGGATGTGCGCGGCGTGGCTGATGAAGTACGGCGTACTTCTGCCTCGCTGCAAGAGCAGTCCCAATTTGTGGAGAATGCCGCCCAGCGCGAGCGTCAATCTCTCGACTCCATGGCTGAGACCTTGAACCGTGCGACCCAGCAGCTCACCGATGTGGCGCAACTCTCCGGCACGTCAAGTACCACAGCGCTCAAAACCGCCAAAGCCACCCAGGCCGCGCAAATGGCGGTGGAAGGTACGGTACGCGGTATGGACGCGCTGCGTGAATCGATTTCTGAAACTGAAAAACGCTTCAAACGTCTGGGTGAGCGGTCACAGGAAATTTCAAGCGCTGTGGCGCTGGTCAATACGATTTCTGAACGTACCCATGTTCTGTCTTTGAACGCTTCCATGCAGGCGGCCACTGCCGGTGAGGCGGGGCGTGGTTTTGCGGTGGTGGCGCAAGAGGTGCAGCGGCTGTCTGACAGTTCACGCCAAGCCACAGCGCAGATTTCACAACTGGTCAGCAACATTCAGGCAGAAACCAACGAAACTCTGCTGACCATGAACCGCCTGATCAGCGATGTGGTCGCCCAAACAGAACTGGCCCGGCTGGCGGGTCGCGAAATGACGCAAACCCAACTCGCCACCACGGAGCTGGTGGGGCTGGTGCAGCAGATTGCTTCTTTCTCAGCCCAGCAGGAAGCGCTGGCTGCGACGCTCCAGCAAAACGTGCTGGACATCAATGACAGTACCACGCTGACCAGCTCGGCCATCACGCAGCAGTCAGCAGCTACCCGCACGCTGGTGATGTACGCCGGGCGCTTGACCGATGCGGTGGGGCAGTTCACCTTGCCTGACGCTGGCGTCAAGATTTAACCCGTTAAATCAGGCGTATTGGCTGTGAAACTCGACGACTTGCTGGACATGCTGCGCGCGGAGTTCGCGCTCGATGTGCCGGGCACGCTTGATACGCTGGCCGAGTGGCGGGCCAGCCCGGACGTTGCTCCGCAAACCCTGCCAGACATGCTTTCATTTCTGGATCGCTCCGCCGAGGTGGTGCAAATTGTCGGCATGCAAGGCTTGGCTGGCTTTTTGCAGCAAGTGCGCACTTTTTCTGATCTGATCAGTCATCATGACACGGCTTTTTCACCGCCCCAAGCACCGGGACTTACACGCATTGCCAGTGTTACATGGCTCTCCAGCTGGGTTGAAAAAGCAAGCGCTTACCTGGACAATCCGGCTGACCCGCTAACGGTTAGTGCCATTGCGAAGTACCTGTACCGCTGCCCCTTGAAGCCCGACACCGATGCCGTACTGGCGCTCGCTACGTTACTGGCCGTCAAGCCCAGCCTGCCGCGCGATGACCCTGACGCGGCACCGCTTGAGCTGGCTCTAGACGACGATGTGGGTTTGTCAACAGAAGAGGTTGACGGCGATTTGCTGCACGCATTACTTGTCGATGCGCCCCAGCAGCTTGAACTGCTTGAGTCCACCTTGCAGCGCTGGGCATCTGGCCTGGTCAGCGATGCTGAAATGCTCGAAGCCCAGCGTATCGCGCATACCTTCAAAGGCAGCGGCAACATCATCGGTTTGCCCGGAATTGGCCGCCTGGCGCACCGGCTGGAAGATATTCTTGAATACGCGTTGGAGGCCGTCCGTAGCAGTCAGGCCGTTAACCCGGCCATGGCACGCGACAGCTTGCGGGCCGTACTCACCTTGCAGCAAATGACGGCTTATTTGCAGGGCGAAGAAGCGGCCCCGCAAGATGCCAAAAATGTGCTGCAGCGTTTGCTCGACTGGGTTCAGTGGATTCGTGATGGCCAGGCGCTGTCGGCCAGCCCCGAACCCCTTGAAGGCGCAGCGGCAGCGGCCGTACCCGGCGCAGAAAACGCCTTGGTCATGCACGCGGCACAGGGCGAGCAAGGCCTTCAGGGCGGTGGTGCCAGCAGCCCTGACTCGGCGACGCTGCGCGTCGGTGTTGACCGCTTGAGCCGCATGCTGCGCCGGGCCGGGCAATCGATTGTGCAGGCCCAGCGCATGTCACAGTTGCTGTCAAACACCACCGACCGTCTGGATGCCGTGGTGCGCAGCCAAAAACAGCTGGCTGACCGTCTGCGTGAGTTAGAGGCCATGGTCGGCAGCCAGGCGGTGGCGCTTAGGGCGCATCAAAAAGAAGGCGACTTTGACCCGCTGGAGCTGGACCGCTACGATGCCTTGCATGTGCTGTCTCGCACCATCACCGAGGCAGTTCAGGATGGCCAGGAGCTGGTGCAGCAAATTCAGGCAGACACCGGCCACGCCAGCACGGTGCTGCGTGATGAGGGCTACGCCCTGATCGACCAGCACCGGGAGTTGCTGGCCGCTCGCCTGATACCGACCAAGACCATGGTGCCGCGCCTCAAGCGCAATGTGGCGCAAACCGCCAGTGCCACAGGCAAACAGGTGGCTCTGGTGATTCAAGGCGATACCGTCACGATGGACGCTGATGTGTTGTCCCGCCTGACCGAGCCGCTGCTGCACTTGCTGCGCAATGCGGTAGATCACGGCATTGAGTTGCCGGACGACCGGCTTGCCTACGGCAAGCCAGCGCAAGGCACGGTGACCGTGTCTTTTCGCCGGGTGGGCCAGGAAGTCGAGATTGTGGTGGTCGATGATGGCCAGGGGCTGGACTTGCCCGCCATCGCCGAAAAAGCAGTGGCCTTCGGGTTGGTGGCAGCGGATGTACGTTTAAGCGAGTCCGAGTTGCGGCGCATGATTTTGCGCCCTGGCTTCAGTACCCGCGACAAAGTCACAGAGGTCTCGGGGCGCGGTGTCGGTATGGACGTGGTCAATGACCGCATTGCTGCGCTCAAGGGGCGGCTGGCGATTGACAGCACACCCTATGCCGGTTGCCGTTTCACGCTGCATGTGCCGGTGTCCAGCGGTGTGGCGCATGCACTTATCGTGCAGTGCGCGCAGGAAACGGTGGCCCTGTCGGCCGATCAGGTGATTGTCGTTTTGTCACCGGGGCAGGCTGAGTTGGTGCTGCAAGACAACCAGCTCATGCTGGGGCACGACGCGCAGTACTATCCGGCGTTTGTATTGTCGCAGTGGCTTGGCTTTGAAGAGTCTGCGGCATCTGCCAGCCCGCTTGACAGCGCGCATCGGCTACCGGTTTTGGTCAACGGGGCTGATGGCCCGGTGGCGCTGCTGGTGGATGCCGTGCTCGACTCGCGCGAGCTGATATTGCAAGGCATCGGCCGGCTGAACCGGCGCATTCGCGGCGTGGTGGGCGGGGCCTTGCGTGCCGATGGTCGCCCCCTGTTTTTAATCGACGTGGCCGAGCTGGAACGCGCCGCGCGGTCTTCCGTGCACATGGTGTCATCGTCTGCATTGCGGCGGCGCTTGCAGGTTGAGCGCACGCGGGTATTGGTGGTCGATGATGCACTGTCAGTCAGGCGTTCCATGCAACAGTTGCTGGGTGATGCGGGCTACGATGTGGCCACGGCATCCGATGGTTTTGAGGCGATTGAGCAAATCCGCCTCAAACGCCCGGCACTCGTATTGACCGACTTGGAAATGCCCAACCTCAATGGCCTGGAGCTGACGCGCCGGGTCCGTGAGGTGCAGCAGTGGATGGACTTGCCGATTGTCATGATTACCTCGCGCGCAGGTGACAAGCACCGGGACATGGCTGCGGAAGTGGGTGTTGATGTGTACCTGACCAAGCCCTATCAGGACGCTGATTTGCTGGCGCATGTCAGAAGACTTTGCGCTGCTGATGCAGGTATGTTTGTGATTTGAACGCGGCTTCGACCTACAAAAAATCGTCAGCGGTTTTAGCTAGGGTGTGTTAACAATTAAACGCTCGCCCGTTTCATTGTTAACACACCCTAGGCCTCCTACAATCGCGCTATGTTTTTTTCTAAAATTTCCACGCCTTTCAAGGATGCGCACCAGGAAAAAGCCGCGCAATTGCTGGTGACACCCACAGCGCTTGCTGACCTGACCAGCGCTGATGCCCGCGCCGTTGTGGCAGCCCTGATGTTCAAGCGAGTGAAGCCCGGCACCGTCCTGATTCGGGAAGGTGAGGCCACCCTTACCGATTTCATGATGCTGATTGTCGAAGGAGAAGTGACCGTTGAAAACGAAGTAGCGCCCTCAAGCGACAACATCGTGACAGCCATCATTGGCCCTGGCCATTTGGTCGGCGAGATGGGCGTGCTCGACGCGGCGCCGCGCTCTGCCACCTGCACCGCCAACATGGACCTGGTGGTGGCCGTGCTGTCGCGCACGGCTCTGCTCAAGCTGATCAAGGCAAACCCGTCAGTTGCCGCACGGCTGATGCTGGCTATTTCCAAGCGCCTGTCAGATCGGCTGCGTGAAGCCAACCGCAAAATCAAGACCCTGGGCGGGCTTAGCCGGGCGTTGCAGCAAGAGCTGGATGCGCGGCAAGAAAAAAATTAACGCACGATGGGCTCGTCAGGCATCTCATTGATCTGCGTCGCGCCAGTGGCCATCGGGAAATAACTCACCAGCGCGCTGGAGACTTCTTCAAGCGCTTGCGTCAAGCCGTCTTCAAACCGCTGCTGCGCAAAATTGGCGCTCATGCGCGCGACCATGGCTTGCCACTGCACGTCACTGATGTGCTGCGATAAACCCCTGTCGGCCACGATTTCAATGGCTTGCTCGGCCAGCAGCAGGTAAACCAGTACGCCGTTGTTGTGTGCGGTGTCCCACACACGCAGCTTGCCAAACAGCATCACCGCGCGCTGGCGAATCAGCGCTTTCAAGGCGCTGTTTTTACCAAGGCGCCACAAGTAACTCATGGGCAGCGCCGCTTCAACGTAAATTCGTATCTGGCCGGTGTGGCGACTTTCGCTGGCCGCCACCCGTTGGGTCAGCCGTTCCAGCATGTCATGCGGTATGGCGCGCCGCGCATCTGATGCATCTAGCCACAGGTGCCTGAGCAGGGTTTTGGTTTTGTGCAGCATGGGTTTACCAGCTCCCGGAGGAGCCACCACCGCCAAAGTTGCCGCCACCGCCACTGCTAAATCCGCCACCACCGCTACCGCTTCCCCAGCCGCCGCCGCCTGAAGTCCAGCCGCCACTGCTGCGCGAGCCGCCCAGGCCACCGAGCGAGCCCAGGCTTGCAAAAAGTGCAAACAGCACGGCAATAACGGCAGCACCGCCTGCCAGCAAAACGCTGCTGGTGAAAATCCAGGCCAGCACGCCCACCACGCCGCCTGTAGCAACGGCACCTACCTTGCGCCCGACGATGCTAGATAACACCCTGGCACCTATCGGCACGGCAAAAAACAAAAATACCGCCAGGTCCGTCCATTGAAAGCCAGCGATGCCCTGGCCTGATGCCCTGCCGGGATTCTGGCCAGGCACAGGCAGGTTTTCACCCGTGATGCGCGCCATGATCTGGTCTGCCGCTGCATCCAGGCCACCGGCAAAATCGCCTTGCTTGAAGCGCGGCGTGATGGCGTTGTCAATGATCTGTTTGGTGGTCAGGTCTGGCAGCGCACCCTCCAGTGTTTTGGTGGTGGCGATACGCACCTTGCGGTCGTTTTTAGCCACGATCACCAGCAGGCCGTCGCCAATGTCTTTGCGGCCAATTTTCCAGCTGTCACCGACCCGCTGGGCATAGTCGGTGATGTCTTCAGGCAGCGTGCTGGGCACCATCAGCATGACGATTTGCGCACCCCGCGCCTTTTCAAACGCAGCCAGTTTGGCATCCAGCGCCTGCACCTGCGCGGCTTGCAGCGTGCCTGTGGTGTCGATCACGCGGGCTGCAAGCGGTGGGATGGGTTGCAGGTCTTGGGCTTGCGTGTTGGTGCACACGCTGAAACCTATAGCTATAAAAAAAATAGCTACTTGCGCCCGAATCCATTGGACTAGAGGCATATTTGACCTCTATATTTAGGCATTTCAGAACTTTTCTTGGCTATTTCTTGTCAAAATTGACGCTGGGCGGCTTGCTGATCTGCGCTTCGTTTTCCACCGTGAAGTTCGGCTTGACGCTGTAGCTGAAAATCATCGCCGTCAGGTTGTTCGGGAAGCTGCGCGCCAGGATGTTGTAGTCCTGCACGGTTTTGATGTAGCGGTTGCGGGCCACGGTGATGCGGTTTTCAGTGCCTTCGAGCTGCACACGCAAATCCTGAAAGCCCTGATTGGCTTTCAGGCTGGGGTAGTTTTCGCTCACCACCAGCAGGCGTGACAGGCTGGAACTCAGCTCGCCTTGCGCTGCCTGGAATTTCTTGAAGGCCTCGGGGTTGTTCAGTGTTTCGGGCGTGACCTGCACCGACGTAGCCTTGGCGCGCGCCTCCACCACTTTGGTCAAGGTGTCTTGTTCAAAAGCAGCCTCACCTTTGACGGTGGCCACAATGTTAGGCACCAGGTCAGCGCGGCGCTGGTACTGGTTCAGCACCTCGGCCCAGGCGGATTTTGTTTGCTCGTCGAGTGCCTGAAACTGGTTGTAGCCGCAGCCTGTTAGCAACGTGCCAAGAAGGCCAATGAGGAACAAGCTTAAAAAACGGGATTTCATGCGGGAATCTCCTCAAAACAAGACGCCACAGTACCATAGTTGCATGTCGCTATCTGTAGTCTAATTGCGCCGCGTTAGTGTCAAGGCAGCCATCGCCAGTTGGTTCACTTCACGCCACTGAAAGGCCTTTAAATTCCAGCGCGAGGTGTGGATAGCTATTGCGCAAGGTCAGTCTGGTTTGCTGCACGGCATCACCGGATCCGGCAAGACGTATGCTGTCTGGTGCGCTATTTAGATGCATTTTATGGCTGTAGCCCAATAAATTCGGGCGTAAGCAGCCATTAATAAATGAGCATATAAAATTCTTTTGCGCTTTGCGCTGGGTTGCCTTCGGCACAAAGTCAGGCTGCTAGTGACGGCATTCACAGCGTCGTGCTGGCATGGCTTCCTACAAAAGCGTAATCTCAAGCCTCATCTTATGCAGCCAGCCGTAAAACCGTGAAAATACCTGATGCGAAAACTTAAAACGCCCCCTTTAGATACCGGCAGCCCCGATGACACCGAGGCCGCTTTTTACGAAGCACTGCAGCGCGGTGACATTGACAAGCTGATGGCCTGCTGGGCTGATGAAGACGACATTGTGTGCGTGCACCCTGGTGGCGCGCGGCTGCTGGGTGCGGGTGCGATTCGTGCGGCGTTTGACATGATGTTTAGCAACGGCAGCATTCAGGCGCGGGCTGAAAAAGTGCACCGGGTCGAGTCGCTCGGCGCCAGTGTGCACAGCGTGCTGGAGCGCATCGAGGTGCTGACCGATGAAGGCCCGCGCCATGCTTACGTGATTGCCACCAACGTGTATCAAAAAACACCACAAGGCTGGCGCATGGTGGCGCACCACGCCAGCCCGGGCACACCGCGTGAGATGCTCGAAGTCAATGACAGCCCGCAAGTGCTGCACTAAGTTGTGCGAGCAGCCATGACGTACGTGGCTCCCTGGTGGCTCCCCGGCGGTGACCTGCAAACCATCTGGGCGGCGCTGCGGGCCGAGCGTTATGTGGGGTCAGCACCAACCTTCCGCCGCGAGCGTTGGGCTACACCAGACAGTGATTTTGTAGATGTTGATTTTTCTGAACACATCACTTCATCAAATGCACCACTTTTAGTTGTTTTTCATGGCCTGGAAGGCTCATCTGGCAGCCACTATGCCGAGGCCCTGGCCGATGCCGCCAAAGCGCGTGGTTGGGCCTGTGCCGTGCCGCATTTCAGGGGCTGCTCGGGTGAATTGAACCTGGCACCGCGCGCCTACCATTCGGGTGATTTTGAAGAGATTGACTGGATACTCAGGCGCTTTAAAAGCCAGCACAGCGGCCCCGTCATGGCAGTTGGCATATCGCTGGGCGGCAATGCGCTGATGCGCTGGGCGGGCGAGATGGGCGCAAGTGCAAACGCTGTGGTTGCTGGTGTTGCCAGTGTCTGCTCCCCGCTGGACTTGACGGCTAGCGGCTGGGCCATTGGACGCGGCTTTAACCGGCTGGTTTACACCCGCATGTTTTTAAACAGCATGGTGCCCAGGGCGCTGCAAAAACTCGACCAGCACCCCGGCCTGTTCAGTCGCGATGCGCTGCTGGCCGCGCGCGATTTGCATGCGTTTGACGACGTATTCACCGCGCCGCTGCACGGCTTTAAAAACGCCGACGATTATTGGCTGCGTGCTTCTGCCAAGCCACATATGGGCAGCATTGCCGTACCCGCACTGGCGCTCAATGCGTTGAATGACCCGTTCATTCCCGCCTGGAGCCTGCCGCAATCTGCTGGCGTCAGCACCAGCGTGACGTTGTGGCAGCCGGTGCAGGGCGGCCATGTCGGTTTCCCGTCAGCGCCTTTCCCAGGCCATGTACGTGCCATGCCCGAGGCGGTTACGGCTTTTTTTGCAGCGCATTCATAAACCGGAGTTCAAGCACTATGGACGATATTGTCAAAGCCGCCATTGCCAAATGGCCCAACGTTCCCCACTGCTACGGCTGGCTGGGGCTGGATGCGCGCGGTAACTGGTACATGCGTGACGACCGGGCGCAGGCGGCAGGGCCGTTTTGCGCCCCTTCAAGCGAGTCGGGCAGGCAGGTGGCCAGCAAAGGGTCCATGCTCAAACATGACAAGCTGATTGACTTCATCCAGCGCAACTACGAAAGCGATGAGCGCCCGGCAAGCCGTGCCAAAGGCCAATGGTTTTTTCAAAACGGCCCCCAGCGTGTGTATGTTGAGCTGGAGGCCACGCCCTTCATCTGGCGCATCGCAAATGGCCCAGACTTTGAAGTCACAGCCCACACGGGCCAGCCTGCCAGTGCCCAGCGTTGCGTGCTCGACGAGCATGGCCGCGTCTACCTGGACACCGCACTCGGCTTTGGCCTCGTCCATACCCAGGACATGCTACAAGCTGCCGACGCCATCGAACAGGGCTTATGGGTGCCTCAAGAGGTACTTGCAAAAGACCTGCCAGCACGGTTTGGCTACGTACGCAGCCCAGAAGTCGCCTATCAAATGCTACAAAAAAAATAGCTGCTTGCGCCCGAATTTGTTGGACCAAGCGGTGATTTAGCTCTAAATTTATGGATAGATTGACTTGAGTTTTTTTGAATCGACTCTGAGTTCGTCACTTATTCAGGCTTGATGCCAGCCTGCTTGATCAGCCGCGTCCATAGCGCCAGCTGGTCTGACACATATTTGGCAAAC
>JAYWBS010000059.1:0-6559 GCA_043781295.1 Polaromonas sp. | reverse complement strand
CTTCAGGGTACATGGCCAGCCAGCGCATTTCTTCGGGCAGGCTGGGGTCGGCTGTGGTTTGCAGCGTGTCTGTGTACATTTCGTAGGCGCGTTTTTCTAGCGCTTCTTTCAGCGGCCGGTTCATCACCAACACGGCGGCGTCGTCGTTGACTTTCAGCTCGGCTCTAGCACGCAGCTCTTCACCGCGAATGTAGTCGCGTGATGAGCGTCCCCGCTCAAGCTTCCAGGGCTTGTCGCCTATCTGGCCAGTCACGGCAAATGCAGGGCTGTCGCCATGCCCGGTATAAGCAAATCCCTGGCTGCCGGCCCATTGCGACACGGCATCTGCAATCAACGGCGCATCGGCAGCTTTGCCGCCCTGGCCAAATACTTTTTTGAGTCGCTCAAACATGGTTTGGTGTTTTCTCTTAAAGTGCAAGGATCATCATAGTCGTCGCAAAGGAAAAACGTGATTAAAGTTTACTCATGGGCCACGCCCAATGGCCACAAGGTTCATGTCATGCTGGAGGAGTGCGGTTTGCGCCTGGGGCGTGACTGGGAGGTCATTCCCATCAATATTGGTACGGGTGACCAGTTCACGCCTGAGTTTTTGGCCATCAGCCCGAACAATAAAATCCCGGCCATGCTGGACCCGGACGGGCCGGACGGCAAGCCGATAGCCCTGTTTGAATCGGGTGCAATTTTGCTTTACCTGGCCGCTAAAACAGGTAAATTTTTACCCAAAACAGACCGCCTTAAATTTCAAACCTTGCAGTGGTTGATGTTTCAGATGGGTGGCGTTGGCCCGATGATTGGCCAGACGCACCACTTCCGCCAGTACGCCCCTGAAAAAATTGACTACGCTATAAACCGCTACACCAATGAAACCAAACGGCTCTACGGCGTAATGGACAAACAGCTGGCCAGCAGCAAATATATCGCCTGCAACCAGTACACGATTGCCGACATGGCCATCTTCCCGTGGCTGCGTAACTGGGCCAACCACGGCATTGACTGGGCCGACTATCCACACCTTAAAAAGTGGTTTGACGTGATTGCGGCCCGTCCGGCTGTGCAGCGCGGTGTACAGGTGCTGGCCGACTTGCGCAAACCGATCACAGGTGACACCGCGCGCGAGATTTTGTTTGGCAGCACGCAGTACCAAAAACGCTGAAGCCCAAGGTGTGCTGATTAGCGCTCGCCAGCGGCTTCCAAGGCCTCTTCAATGGCCTCGGTTGTCTGCATGGCGTGCGTCGCAATCTGGCTGGCAGCCAGCGCCAGTGATGCCAGGGCATAGGTGCCGCTGATGATGCCCTTGTAGGCCACTTCGGCAGCTACCGCATCGCTGCCCAAGCCTTCCCGCGCTGCATCAATGCAAGCCTCAATGCTGTTCAGTCCGGCATCGGCGTACAGGTCTTCACCTTCGTAGGTCACGCGGTAGTCGTAGGTGCCATGGTCAGAATCCAGCCCGGCGAGGTCGATGTTGAAGCGAACGATCATGACTTGGCCCTTGTGTAATGCAGTTGTCTGCAAATTGCTGATTCAAAAAATTTTAACAGCTATAAAATTAGTAGCTGCTTGCGCCCGAATCCATTGGACTACAGGCATAAATGATGCCTAAAAAACACCTCAAGCCTAATTTTTAGCCGCATAAAGCTTGTAGGCACCCGATGTCGCCAGCAGGCTCAATCTGGCTTTCAAGTCCGGCGTCAAGGCCAACACCTGATCGGGATTCAGCGCAACGAACAACGGGCCTTTAGCAACCAGCGCCGCCAACTCGGCATTGCCGGGCACCGCCCTCGCCTTGCCCTGGCTATAGAACGATGCCGAATAAGGCAAGTCTCCCATGAACATCAAGGGCTGCGGGCTGGTGCTGCGCGCGCGGTGTTCCAGAACCACCATTTTTGCGCTTTTCCAGCTGTCGGCAAACTGCTCGCGCAAGAAAAACCCCGCTACCAGCAGCCCCATGACCAGCACGCCAGTAGCCACCACGCCATGGACCCAGCGAGTCCTGGCATCACGGCTCAGCCAGCGCGCTGCCAGCAACGCCATGGCAGGCAATGCGGGCAACACATAGGTCCACAAAATATTGCCAGACATCGTAAAAAACAGGCAAGGCGCCAGCGACCAGGCCAGCAAGTAGAAAGTGAACTGCGGCTGGGGCGTAGCAGCCAGGCTGACTGATGCTTTGCGGCCTACCCACAGCAGCGGCAACAGCGCCGTCCACGGCATAGCAGCTGCCAGTGCAAACAGCCAGATCGCGCCGCGTTGAGTGGCGTGGGCCGTGCCGTATTTGTCGCCCGCCCAGCCAGTCACGGTAAAGCGGTTCCAGTGTTCACCGATGAAAAAATACTCCCAAAAACCTGGCGTGCGTAGCTCAGCCATCACGTACCAGGGCGCTGCAATGGCCAGTGTCAGCAAACTGCCTTTGATCCACGGCAGGCGTTGCCACGATGCCTTGATGTTGCCGCTCAAGAGCACCCACAGGCCAATCGGCAAGCCAGACAGCACCACCGCAATCGGCCCCTTGGCCAGCAGGCCAATACCGAGGCCGATAAAGAGCAGCCAGACTTCTTTGGGGCGGCTTGATGGCCCTTGTTCAAAAGCCGCCCAAAAGCCGCGCATGGCCAGCGTCGTGCCCAGCACCAGACCCAGGTCAGTCATCACCGCTGCCGACGCGATGACGTACAGCAGGGTGCCGCTCATCAGGGCCACGGCCAGTTGCGCTTGGCTTGCAGAGCTGCGGCGCACCCACTGCCACAGCAGCCAGGCAATCAGCACCGCCAGCAAAAAGTACGGCAGGCGTGCGGCAAATTCGTTCACGCCAAACAGCTTGATGCTGATGGCCGACAGCCAGGTGGTGAGCGGCGGCTTGGCCCAAAACGGCACGCCATAGTCATACAACGGCGTGACCCAGTTGCCCAGCTCTGCCATTTTGCGGGCGACTTCAGCGTAACGCGCTTCTGTGGTGTCAGTCAGCGGGTACGCGCCCAGCGTGAGCAGCCTGGCCAGCGCCACGATGCCAAGAACCCACCACAGCCATGGGCTGGACATGCTTTGCCGGGTGCTCATGCGCTGACGGCCTGCGCAGCTTTGCCCGCTACCAGGCCTGCAACCGCAGCTTGCGGCGCCAGGTATTCGTCAATTAAAAACAAAGGCCGGCGTTTACTTTCCATGAACAGCCGGCCCAAGTATTCGCCAATGATGCCCATGGCCATGAGCTGCAAGCCACCCAGAATCAGAATCGTCAAAATAAGTGTGGGAAAGCCTTTGACAGAATCGCCTATCGTGAGTGTTTTCACCAGCAAAAACAGGGCGTAAACAAAGGCTGAAAACGCGGTTAAAAACCCCGCATAGCTGGCCAGCCGCAGCGGCACGACTGAAAAGCCGGTAATGCCTTCAATCGCAAAATTAAGCAACTTGAGGTAGGGCCATTTCGTTTCACCCGCCGCGCGTGGGTGGCGGTCGTAGTCAACCACCACCTGCTTGTAGCCAATCCACGCAAACAGGCCTTTCATGAAGCGGTTGCGCTCGGGCAACTGGTTCAGCGCATCTACAGCACGGCGGCTGAGCAGCCGGAAGTCGCCCACATTTTCAGGAATATGCACTTCAGACAGCCAGTTGATGACGGCGTAAAACCAGGCAGCAGATGCTTTTTTAAACCAGGTCTCACCCTGGCGGCTGCGGCGCTTCATGTTCACGACATCGGCGCCCTGCTGCCAGACACGCACCATCTCGCCGATCAGTTCGGGCGGGTCTTGCAGGTCAGCATCAATCAGGATGATGGCCTCACCACGCGCCAGCTTCAGGCCTGCGCTCATGGCGGCTTCTTTGCCGAAGTTGCGGCTTAGGTTGGCAACTCCAATGGCTGGGTTGTTCAGCTGTAGTTCTTTCAAAATGCCAAGCGTGCCGTCTTTGCTGCCGTCGTTAACGTAGACCACTTCCCAGCGGCCGGCAAGCTCTGTGATGCTGGTCAGCGCAGCCACCAGGCGGCTATGGAAAATCGGCAAAACCTCTTCTTCGTTGTAGGCGGGAACGATCACGCTCAGACTGCAGCTATCGGGTGTCTGTAAAGTTGAATTCATTGCGCAAAAGTCCAGGTACGGTTAAGTCGAAATGTCAGGCCCATGACCAACAAAGTAGCCAGCGCCTGAGCCGCCAGGTAGTGCCATGCCAGCGTGTGTACACCCAGCCAGACCAGCACGCCGTTGAGCAAAGCACCCAGCAGCGCAATGGCCATGAAACGGGGCAAGGCCTGGATATGCCGTGCTTTGCTGCCGGGAAAAGTAATGTGTCGATTTGCCAGGTACGCCACGACCGCGCCACACAGAGCACCGATGAATGATGAAAGCGCGGCAGAAACGCCAAACCATTCAACCAGAGCAATCAACACGGCGTAATGCACGGCGGTGGCGATGCCTCCTGCGACGATGTACCAAAAAAACTGCATGGCGCTCCGGGTTAAGTTAAGGCCTGATTTTAACAAGGCGCTATAGACGCAACATTTTTTGGGATACATTGGGCTATGTTTGAAGTACTGGTTTATGTCTACGAAAATTATTGGCAAGGTGACGCTTGCCCTGAGCTGCCGCAACTGGGCCGTAAACTGACGGCTGTGGGCTTCGAGGCAGAAGAAATTCATGAAGCGCTCATCTGGCTGGACGGGCTGAACACCGCTGCGCAAAGCACCCAGATATACCTGCCTCCAGCCCATGAAGCCAGTGAAACCAGCGCTGACCAGACAGGGGAAATACAAGCCCAATCGCCCGGCAGCATGCGGGCTTACAGCGTCGCCGAGCAGGAGCAAATTGGCGTTGAAGCACTTGGTTTTGTCAGTTTTCTGGAGTCGTCCGGCGTGTTGCCGCCGCACATGCGAGAGATCGTTCTTGACCGCGCCATGGCAGCACCGGGCAACCCGCTAGCACTCGACGACCTGAAAATCATTGTGCTGATGGTCTACTGGAGCTTTGGCGAAGAGCCTGATGCCCTGGTACTGGACGAGCTGTGTGACGACACGTCTGACCGTGTTGGGCATTAGGCAGATTTTTTCGACGGGCCGCCCCTAGAAAAAAAGCGCTCCCTCGGGGGGCAGAGAACTACGCCAAGCGAGAGAACGTGGGGGCTAGGGACTAGCCCAGAAGCCGTTCGGGGTTGGCCTCAAGCTTGGCCAGCGCATCACGCGTAGCACGCACGGTAAGCGCTTCTTCTTCCGTTGGCACCAGTAAACCAGCTTGTAAATAAGCCGCCAGCCTGCGCGCCTGAATCAGGAAATTTCGGCCATCACTGGACGCGAACAAATGCAGTTGCTTGCGGTCGCTGCACCAGGCAAATTGCACATGACTGACGCGTCCGTTGTGGTCCAGACTGAACCAGGCACCGAGCTGTAGCTCAAGCGCCCAGGCGCGCATGGCCTCACTTGGCTGGCTGCCACCATCTGTAATCACTTCGATGTCCGAGGCATCAATACCAATCATCATCACCAGGTTTTCGGTATCAAGAGGCAAGTCACCCACGTCTTCGTCTGAAAGATAGTCTTCCAGATTGGCCAGTCGTTTGGCCATGGCATCAATACGCTCATGTGAAATAGCATCTGTTTTGGACATGAAGGCATCGGCCAGTGTGTCGCTGATGGCTTTGATATGCTGGTCTTGCGCTTTGGTTTCCATGGCCAGCATGGTCATGCCCAGGCGCAGCAGCTGCAGCAACTTGGGCAAATCAGAAATCACCTTGGCCCGGTCGGCCCGGTTCGGCTTGGCGCTCGCGGCCCAAACCAGATCCGCCGCCGCCTGCTTGAGGGTAACGGTTTCTTCATGCTGCGGCCCATTGCGCATGGCGGCAATCGCCAGCACCTCGGCCCATATTTTGAAGAGAAACTCCCGTATCTCTTCGCGCACCGGCATGTCATTGAGCATGTTGCGCATTTCAATCGTGTATTGAATCGCCATGGTCTCTTTTTGCTCGACCTGCTGTGCAATGCTGACGACGCGCGCTGCACTGCCGTTTTCAGACAGGAATTTGGAGAGGAATTTTTGAAACTCGTCGTACACCAGCTGAAACACCCGGCGTCCCGTCTCGGGGTACTGCTCAATGACTTGAACAATGCGCTTGATTTCAATTTCCATCGCGCCACCGGACACGGCGACGTCAAAACCCAACACGCAAGAACCCATGCGGTCGATCAGACGGCGCGCTGGATGCTGCAGCGAGCCAAAAAACTCCGGCTCTGAAATTGCTACTCTCAGCACTGGCATTTGCAGGCGTGCAAACCAGACACGGATGGACGGTGGAATACGCTCTTCAGAAAGAATGCTCTGAAACATCAGCGCAACGATTTCAATCGTCGCCTTTTCGGCCGACGTGGAGGCCACCTGCTTGAGGCTGCTGGTACGCTGGCGCAAGGCCGTCACGGCCTGCTCAACATGCTCCACACCATAGACCTGGCCAGGCGCATCGACAAACAAGGTCTGTTCGCCGCGGTTTTCAGCACCACGCATGTCGGCCAATGCCCGCGCCAGTTGCGGCGAGGCTTGCGCAGACCGCGTGTCATCAAATCCGGCAACCTGATTGGAAAGCAGCCGTT
>JAYWBS010000058.1:0-47355 GCA_043781295.1 Polaromonas sp. | reverse complement strand
GCTGGTTGCTGTCTTTGAACAACTTCAGCTTAGCAGCGGCAATGTGGTCGATCCGCCCAGTTTGATTTGTCAGCCTTGGCTTAAGGTAGTGCCATGAGATTCAGATTCCAATTGAACATAAGAATCCTTCATGCGGCAGCATGTGCAGCAAGTTCACTCCAGGGCCGAATGCGTGAAATCACTTTGCCCGCCGCATCTTCGGCGCATTTCACGTCGTAATTGCTTTGCAGGTTTAACCAGAACTGATGCGAAGTATTAAAAAACCGAGCTAGTCGCAACGCGGTGTCAGCGCTAATGCCGCGCCTTTCCCGCACAATTTCGTTGATGCGGGCTGGGGTCACATTCAATGCCCGCGCCAGGGCGTTGCTTGACAATCCCAATGGCAGCATGAATTCTTCACGCAGTTGCTCACCTGGGTGGATGGGAGGTAATTTTTTCATAGCTAATCCCTTCAGTGGTAATCAACAATCTCAACATTTTCAGGGCCAAGAGTTGTCCAGACAAAGCACACGCGGAACTGATCATTGATGCGAATGCTGTGCTGCCCTTTTCGATTTCCGCTCAAGGCCTCCAATCGGTTGCCCGGTGGAGAACCAAGATCAGTGAGTTCGCCAGCAGCATCGAGTTGATCTAACTTTCGCCGCGCCACTGCTTCGATGTTCACCCAACGAGCGACTCGCCTACGCTGATGCAGAGCCGATGTGTCATGGTTGGCAAACGACTGAATCATTTTTGTATTGTATATCGGACTACGATATGGGTTGAGTCAATCTTAAAACAGATGACTTCTAGGAATCCCCTGCATAACTCTGGCGAGGCTGTGGCATTCGGATGGGGAGGCCTGTAAGGCGTCATTTTGCGTCCGGTATCAGAGCAATTGGCAAGAGAAACAACGCAGCAGACCGCCCTAGTCCGGCTGATCACAGATCGCAGGGAGTTATGTAGGGCGTCCCTAGGCTGCAGCCAAAGCTTTTGCCAACACTTTTGGCGAATGCATCGCTACCTTGATCAAGGTATTGGCTGCGCCGCTGGGTTGGGTACGTCCTTGTTGCCAGATTTGATGCGAGCTTGCGCAGCAGCCGTGAGCTCCACGCGGTGTACGCGGCCAACGCGGCCAGCCTTCATGTCGCGCACGGATTGAAGCAAATCGGCTTGAAATTGATGCATTTCAGGGTCTATATTTTTCTTAATCATCGATTAGCTCCTTCTTCAGTGCTACCAGGAAATCCGTAGGCAGGTTGTCTAACAACGAACAAATCTGGTCTTTAATCTCAACATTTTCAAGTTTATGAGTTGTCCCACTTCAATCCCTCAATCTCGTTCAATCGCTCACGCCGCTGCCAAAGCATGCACCTCAAGCAGACTGTGCTCAAACTCCACTTCAGCCAGCTTCAAATCGTAGGCCGTTTGCAAATTGAGCCAATACTGCGGCGTTTGATTCAGTGCGCGGCCCAAGCGCAATGCAAGCTCGGCAGTCACGGGGCGCTGGCCCTTGAGCAGGTGCGACACGCGCATGGGCGAGACGCCAATGACCTGGGCGAACGCCACTTGCGTTAAACCCAGCTCGTCCAATATCTCGTATAAGAATTCGCCTGGGTGAATGGCAGGCAGGCCATTGGTCAAACTCTTGGTCATCGTTTTCATGGTGTTAACTCCTCAGTGATAGTCCGCTATATCTATGTCATACGCATTGCCACCTTCAAAACGGAAGCAAACGCGCCATTGCTGGTTAATGCGAATGCTCCATTGCCCGGCGCGGTCGCCGCGCAGGCTTTCCAGATGATTGGACGGTGGCAAGCGTAAATCTTCTACATCTACAGCGGCGTGCAATTGAGCTAAACGCATCAGCGCTCGCCGCAAAATGTCAGGAGGCAAGCGCCGCGATTTCCCGGTGAGGAATAGGCGTTCAACTTCTGGATGTGCAAAGTTCTCAATCGCGGTAAATTATAAACAATTTGTTTATTTTACTTATTTTGTTTATGTGCGCTGGCTGTCATGAGCTTTTCAAGATGATTTTTGATCGTACAAGCAGTAAAAACGGCTTTTTGGCCTGATTTCAGGTGCTATTTAGGCCTGTAGACCAATGGATACGTGCGCAAGCAGCTATATAAATCGTAGCAAGCGAATAGCAATTCGCTCAAAAATCCAGCGCCGCCCGAATCTCCGCCAGAAAGTCATGCGCCACGCCCGCCACCTTGTCTCGCGGCGCATTCTCAATCAGCTGAATGATCTTGCTGCCAATCACCACCGCATCAGCTACCTTGCCAACAGCCTTGGCTGTGGCGGCATCGCGTATGCCAAAGCCTACGCCGACCGGAATGCTGACGTGCTTGCGGATTCTGGGCAGCATGGCTTCTACCGCTGCGGTGTCGAGGTTGCCTGCACCTGTCACACCTTTCAGCGACACGTAGTACACATAGCCGCTGGCCACGCGTGCGACCTGGGCCATGCGCTCGGATGTAGAGGTGGGGGCCAGCAAGAAGATCAGGTCCATGCTGTGGGCGCTTAAGGAGGCGGCGAAGGCTTCGCATTCCTCAGGTGGATAGTCGACGATCAGCATGCCGTCTACGCCTGCGGTTGACGCGTTTTTGATAAAGCTGCCTGTGCCGTTTTTGATCTCGTAGCGCTCGACCGGGTTGGCGTAGCCCATCAGCACAACGGGGGTGGTTTTGTCTAGCGTTCTGAAAGCTGTGACCATGTCCAGCACCTTGGCCAGGCCAATGCCGAGCGCCAGTGCTTTTTCACCTGCCTTTTGAATCACTGGGCCGTCGGCGCTGGGGTCTGAAAAGGGGATGCCGAGTTCAATCACGTCCGCCCCGGCCTTGACCATGCCGTGCATCAGGTCGGGGGTGACGTCGGCATACGGAAAGCCGGCCATCACGTACGGAATCAGAGCGGTTTTGTTTTGCGCTTTGAGCTTTGAAAAGGTGGTCTGAATGCGGCTCATTTTGCAAACTCAATCGCGTGTTCATTGCCTTTGACAGACTGGCCCTTGCAGCTCGGGCGGCAATAAAAATCGGCGTTGCTCAAGTCAGCCACTGTGCCAATGTCCTTGTCGCCCCGGCCTGACAGGTTGACCAAGATCGACTGGTCAACGCGCATGGTTTTGGTCAGCTTCATGGCGTAGGCCACCGCATGCGCAGATTCAAGCGCGGGGATGATGCCTTCGGTGCGGCACAGGTAGTGAAAGGCATCTAGCGCTTCCTTGTCGGTGATGCCAACGTATTCAGCCCGGCCAATGTCTTTTAAAAATGCGTGCTCGGGGCCAACGCCGGGGTAGTCCAGGCCTGCGCTGATGCTGTGCGTCTCGGTTACCTGGCCGTCTTCGTCTTGCAGCACGTAGGTACGGTTGCCGTGCAGCACGCCGGGCAGGCCGCGCTGTAGTGAGGCTGAGTGTTTACCACTGTCCATGCCCTCACCAGCGGCTTCAACGCCAATCAGGCGGGTGTTTTCATAAGCGATGTAGGGGTGAAAAATGCCCATCGCGTTGCTGCCACCGCCGACGCAAGCAATCACGGCATCGGGTTGTTTGCCATTTGTCATCTCGGGCATCTGCGTGATGCATTCGTTGCCGATCACGCTTTGAAAGTCCCGCACCATCATCGGGTAGGGGTGCGGCCCGGCCACGGTGCCAATGATGTAGAAGGTGTTGTCAACATTGGCCACCCAGTCGCGCATGGCTTCGTTCAGCGCGTCTTTTAATGTTTTGCTGCCTGATTCCACCGGCACCACCGTTGCGCCCAGCAGCTTCATGCGGTACACGTTGGGGCTTTGACGTTTGACGTCTTCACTGCCCATGTACACCACGCATTCCAGCCCGTAGCGCGCGCAAATGGTGGCGGTGGCCACGCCGTGCTGGCCAGCGCCGGTCTCCGCTATCACGCGGGGTTTGCCCATGCGTTTGGCCAGCATGGCCTGGCCGATGGTGTTGTTGATTTTGTGGGCGCCGGTGTGGTTCAGGTCTTCGCGCTTGAGGTAAATCTGCGCGCCACCTTGCTCACGGCTCATGCGGGCAGCGTGGTAGATCGGTGATGGGCGGCCTACAAAATGCGCCAGCTCGTAGTGGAATTCTTTTAAAAATTCAGGCTCGTGCTGGTATTTTGCGTAAGCTTCTTTGAGTTCGGTCAGCGCGTGGGTCAGGGTCTCTGATACAAAACTGCCGCCGTAAACGCCGAAGTGACCGGTCAGGTCAGGTTGTTGGTACTCGTACATGGTTGAAAGCTTTCTCTGCAAGTTTATTTGCAATTAATACATCGGCAGCGCGAACGGCTGCGACAAATTGACTGATCAGCTCGGGGCTTTTGATGCCCTTACGGGGTGACCCGTTTGGGAGTTTTTCCTCAACGCCCGAGCTCACATCGACAGCCAGCGTTTTACCGCGTGGCCGGACTTGCAAGATGCCATCGCCCACGTTTGCAGGTGTGAGTCCACCAGACAAAACGAGGTGAGCATTGACGCTTGGAGGAAGCAGTGACCAATTGAATGTTTTTCCGCCGCCACCAAAACCTTCGACATGCGCGTCTAAAAGGATGGCTTGGGCTGAGTTGAAGTCTGCTGCGTATTTTACGAGATCGAAATTCAATGGCGCGTTTGGGGTTTCTGAGTTGATTGGGATGCGTGCCGCTTTCATGAACGGCCGGGCGATTCTCAAGCATTCATCAGGTGTTTCATCACCATGAAATTGCACCAAAGCGCCCTGAATACGGGCGCAAGCAGCTATTATTTTAGTAGCGGGTGCATTGACGAACAACAGCACGGGCGTGACGAATGGCGGCAACCTGGCGGCCAGATCGGCTGCGCGCTGGGCGCTGACGTAACGCGCGCTGGGTTCGTACAGCACAAAGCCAACGGCATCGACCCCGGCTGCCACAGCAGCGTCAACGTCTTGCTCGCGGGTCAAGCCGCAGATTTTGATTCGAGTCCTGGAACTGGTCATGGTAGCCAATCATAGGGCGCAGTGCGTGTTGGCAAGCCATACTTTTCCTCGTAGACCGGCCCCAAAAAGTACAACCCATCTGGCGAAAACGTAGGCGCAGCCGCATCACGCCTTTTAGCCGCCAACACCTCCGCCATCCACTCCGGCTTTTCAAAGCCCTGGCCCACGGCCACCAGGCAACCCATGATGTTGCGAATCATGTGGTGCAAAAAGGCATTGGCTTGAAATTCAAAACGCCAGTAGGTGGATCCGGGTTTCTGAAAAATGTCGATTCGTTGAATGGTTTTAACAGGCGATTTGGCCTGGCACTGCGCTGCACGAAACGAGCTGAAGTCGTGCTCGCCCAGCAAATACGCTGCGGCTTCACGCATTTTTTCACCATCCAGTGAGCGATAAACCCAACCGACGCGGCCAGCCTCCACGCTAGGCCGCACCGGGGATTCAAGCACCACATACGCATAGCGCCGGGCAATGGCGCTGCCGCGTGAATGAAATTCATCAGGCACCACCCGCGCCCATTGCACGGCGATATCCGTTGGTAAAAAGGCATTGGTGCCGCGCACCCAGGAGGCGATTTCGCGTTCAAGCAGCGTATCAAAATGCACCACCTGCATCAGGCCGTGTACACCTGCGTCGGTGCGGCCAGCGCAGTTGACGCGCACACTCTGGTTGCAAAACTTGGCCAAAGCCAGCTCCAGCTTGTCCTGAATGGTGTTGCCCGAGAGCTGGCTTTGCCAGCCCTCGTAGGCACTGCCGCTGTAGGTGATGCCTAGGGCCAGCCTCAAAGTGAAACCAGCCTCAAAGCCGAGTCACGACAGGGCGTTAAGAAACGCCTGCGCTTTGCTTTTTAGTGTGCCTTGGGCTTGAGCTACCACCTCTTCGGCCAGTGACCTGGCCCCATCCATGTCACCCAGCGCACGGAATTCTTCTGCCAATGCGAATTTGGTATCGAGCGGCCCAGCCGCTGGGGTGGCAACGGCTGCCTTGGCAAGGCTTGGGCTTTCGGTAACCGGTGCATCCAGGTCTAGCGACAAGGAGCCCAGATCAAACTCCAGCATGCCGCTGTCAAGCACTGCTGCAGCGGCAACAGGCGCTGCTTTGCTGGCAGTAGCAGGTGGTGGCTCGATGCTAAAGCTCAGGCCGTTGTCTGGCGGTACCGCAGCGGTTGGTTTAATGGCCACCGTGTCGGTACCAAAATCCATGTCCAGGCCGTCAAATGCGGGTCCTGGGATGGCTTGCATGGGTACGGTCGGCTCGGGCTGGTACTCAGGCGCTGGCGTGGGCGGTGATGCTTGAGGAGGCTCATCGCCAAGCGAAAAATCCAGATCAAGATCAAAGTCTACCGCCGCATCGGGCGACGAGGCAATCATTTGCGGAATGGTGTCGGCACCGAAAGACGCTGCCATGGCGGGTGTTTGCGCCGCCTCTGCCTGCGTGGTCAGTTGCGGTTGCCCGCCCGGCTGATACATCGGGTTGGCAGGGTCCAGGTCGCGCCCCATCTCGCTGATATAAGCCCATTCAGGACCGTTGCCGTGCGTCAGGTTAAAGGCTTCAGCCGCAATGACCTCAAAACCTTTCAAGTCACGGCGTTTGGCATAAATTTCCATCAGCTTGGCATGAATGGCCACCCGTGAAGGGCTGGTTCGCAACGCTTCCTTGAGGATCTCTTCAGCCTGCAAATCACGGCCATAGGCCAGGTAAACATCAGCTTCGGCTACTGGGTCTACGTCGCCTGCCGCATCCAGCTGGCTGGGTGAATACACCAAAGAAGAGCCTGTGGCACCGCCGCCCTCGCTGGTGTCGATGCGCTGGCCACCGCTAGCGCCAAAAAATGAGTCGGGTTGCAGACGGCTTTCAAGAAAAGAGCTGTCAACCGTTGCTGAGTTGTTACGTCTTTTATAGCGGAAAAAACCAAAACCTGCCAACAGCACCAACAGGCCACCCAAAGCGGGCAACACAAAGGCATTGTCGGTGAGTTCGTCAATCAGGCTGGGTTCAGGTGGTGGTGGGGGCACGACCACGGGCTTTTTCACGACCACTGGCGCACTTGCCGTACTTGCGGCGACGACTGCCTGCGATGCCACCGCCACTGGCGCGCTAGCTGTGGCGGCAGATGCGGTTGCCGATGCAACTGCGGTGGCCGTGCTGGTCACTGTCGTTGTCGTTGCTGCTACTGTCGTTGTTGCTGTGGGTGTTGCAGCTAGCGTTACCGGCGCGGCACTAACGGTGGTTGTGGCCGTAGTGGCGGCTGGCTTGCTGGCGCTGGCAGGTGCTGGCGCAGCCACTGCTGCTGGCGTAACAGGCAGGCCCACCGCAACACCGGGTGCTTTGGCTGCGCTGGCGGTGGATGCCGCAGCAGGCGACGTAGAGATTGGCACGCCTGCCAGCTTGTTCAAGTCACCAATATTTTTGGCCAGTTCAGCCACCCGGCTTGACGCATCTTTGGCCTGACGGTCTTTGGCTAGCTGGTCTTCGGCCCCAGCTTTGCTTTGTACCGCGCCTTTAGACAATGTCAGCTTGTCAGGGGTTGCCGAGCTTGCTGCACGGTCTTCCACTTTGGCTTGCACCTTGCCGCCTGCCTGCCGATTGGCACTGTCAACCTGCGCGCCTGGCACGCCTGCTGCAAGCTTTTGGCGGAAGTCGTTGAAATCTTTGGCCTGCGCGACGATGGTTCTCGACGCTTCGCCGGGCGACATGGCTGCTGCATCTTCTGCTGCCGGAATATCCAGCACAGCACCCGATTTGAGGCGGTTGATATTGCCGCCAATAAAGGCCTCCGGGTTGCTTCTGAGCAAGGCCACCAGCATCTGGTCCAGTGAAATACTGGCGGGCTTGGTTTGAGCGGCCAATTTGCCAGCAGTGTCACCGGGTTTGACGGTCACCTGCTGGCCACTTGATGCAGGCTTGGGCGCGGCAACCGGCCTTGAAGGCTGGGCCTGCTGCACTGCGGGTGCTTTTGCTACGGGCGCCGGGCGGGTGGTAACTTGATTGTTAGTCTGTGCCGGGGGGGGCGCCGACGGGTAAAAAGGACTACTGCTACCCGTAGCACCCGGTGCAGGCGGGCGGGACAAGACAGGCGCGGTAGGCGTTGCCGATTGACGCAGGCTGGGCGGGTCAAACAGCAGGGTGTAGTCACGCACCACCCGGCCAGATGCCCAACTGGCTTCGAGTATCAGGTCAACAAACGGCTCGGTCACTGGGCGCGTGCTGCTCAATCGCAGGTACGACCGCCCGTCGGCACGTTTTTGCAGGCTGACCTGCACGCCGACCACAGCAGCGGAATACTCTAGCCCGGCCGCCTTGAAGGCGTCAGGACCAGCCACGCCAACCCGCAGGGTGTTGGCCTCATCCGCGCTGATTTCGGGCACATCAATTTCCGCTCTCAGGGCTTCACCCAGGGCAGATTGCACCGTAATACGGCCCAAACCCAAGGCCTGAGCCGGAATGCTGGTAACGCTGCCCAGCAGTGCAACAGCACTTGCCAAGGCAACCCTACGCCATGGAGAGCGATGAGTCATGGGGTTTTGAGCCTCCGGTGCTCGGTCTGTATGTAACTTTATTTTGCTTAAGCGCACAAAAACCTCGATGCGAATTTTCGAAAAACAACCTTAACATCAAGGCGTTAGGCTGACAAGCTAAGACACCACTTAAGTTTTGACACAGGGCGTTAGCCAGCCCTTACAAGTTTCAATTGTTGTCTGTAGGCAACGTTACGCAACATGTGCTTACTTAACTGGCGTGTCCAGCATTTTGCACCGTCCCGAGTACATCAGGCCTCAAGAAGTATCCGCAACATGCGGCGCAGTGGTTCAGCAGCGCCCCACAAAAGTTGGTCGCCCACGGTAAATGCACCCAAGTAGTCCGGACCCATCGCTAGCTTGCGCAGGCGCCCGACCGGAATCGTCATCGTCCCTGTCACCGCCACAGGTGTCAGGCCCTTGATCGTGGCTTCCTTGGTGTTGGGCACGACTCTGACCCAGGCGTTGTCTGCCGCAATCATGGCTTCAATGTCAGCCAGCGGCACGTCTTTTTTGAGTTTGAAGGTCAGCGCCTGGCTGTGGCAGCGCATGGCACCCACACGCACGCAAAAGCCATCGACGGGGACAGCGGGCACGCTGAAGCCTGCGCCCTGGCCCAAAATTTTGTTGGTTTCAGCGCCAGCTTTCCATTCTTCCTTGCTCGAACCGTCGCCCAAGTCTTTGTCGATCCAGGGAATCAGCGAACCGCCCAGCGGCACGCCAAAGTTGGCGGTCTCGCTAGCCGACAGGCTGTGTTGTCTGGCCAGAACGCGGCGGTCGATTTCTAAAATGGCGGATTTCGGGTCGTCCAGCAGCGCTTTAACTTCTCCATTCAGCGTGCCAAATTGCGCGAGCAGTTCGCGCATGTGCTGCGCGCCGCCGCCCGATGCTGCCTGGTAGGTCATCGACGTCATCCATTCGACCAAACCCGCCTTGTACAGCGCACCGACGCCCATCAGCATGCAACTGACGGTGCAGTTGCCGCCAATCCAGTTGTTACCGCCTTTTGCGATCGCGTTTTTGATGACAGACGAGTTGACTGGGTCAAGAACAATGACCGCATCATCCTTCATGCGCAGGGTCGATGCCGCGTCGATCCAGTGGCCTTGCCAGCCCGAAGCGCGCAGCTTGGGGTAGACCTCGGCGGTATAGTCGCCGCCCTGCGCCGTGATGATGATGTCGCATTTTTTGAGTGCCGAGATATCCATCGCGTCTTTGAGCGTGGTTTCGTTCTTGGCCTGCGCCGGGGCAATGCCACCAGCGTTGGACGTGGAAAAGAAAATCGGCTCGATCAGCGCGAAGTCGTTTTCCGCGATCATGCGGTCGATCAGCACCGAGCCAACCATGCCGCGCCAGCCGACGAGGCCGACGGTGTTTCCTGAGATTTTCATTTGCGTTGCCCTTATCAAAAATTAAGATTTCTGACCCGGCTCATCGAGCCAGCGGGCACGACGAGGCGGGCTTGCTAGCCTTTGGTGCCTGTCGTTTTAATGGATGTCTGAATGACGTTCATGTGATTATTGTAATCAAGACAGCGCTTTAACTACTGCGTTGCCCATTTCAGCAGTGCCCACCCTGGTCATGCCATCGCTGTAAATGTCCGGCGTGCGCAAGCCTTGTGTCAACACCGCATCAACGGCTTTTTCAATCCGTGCGGCAGCTTCGGGCTGGTTCAGGCTGAAGCGCAGCATCATCGCGGCGCTCAAAATGGTGGCCAGTGGATTCGCCACGCCTTTGCCTGCAATGTCAGGCGCGCTGCCGTGGCTGGGCTCGTACAGGCCCTGGTTGTTGGCATTCAGGCTGGCCGAAGGCAACATGCCGATGCTGCCGGTCAGCATGGCGGCGGCGTCAGACAAGATATCGCCGAACATGTTGCCTGTGACCACCACGTCAAATTTTTTCGGCGCCTTGACGAGTTGCATGGCTGCGTTGTCGACGTACATGTGGTCGAGTGCTACGTCGGGGTACTGACCTCCAACCTCCGTGACCACGTCTTTCCAGAGCTGAAAGGTTTCCAGTACATTGGCTTTGTCGACGCTGGTGACGCGTCCTTCGCCACCCGCCGCTTTGCGCTTGCGTGCGGCCTGAAAGGCGACGTGGGCAATGCGCTCAATTTCGGGGCGCGAGTAGCGCATGGTGTCAAAGGCTTCCTCGCTGCCGGGGAAGTGCCCGTCAGGCGACACGCGCCTGCCGCGCGGCTGGCCAAAATAAATGTCACCTGTCAGCTCGCGGATGATCAAAATATCCAGCCCACTGACCAGCTCACGCTTCAGGCTTGATGCATCAACGAGTTGCGGGTAGCAAATGGCCGGGCGAAAGTTGGCGAACAGGCCGAGGTTTTTGCGCAGGCCCAAAATGGCTTGCTCCGGGCGCAGCGGGCGGTCCAGCTTGTCGTACTTCCAGTCACCGACAGCACCAAATAAAACAGCATCCGCTTCTTTGGCCAGCTTCAGCGTCGCGTCGGGCAGCGGGTGGCCAAAAGCCTCGTAAGCAGCACCGCCAACGAGCGCGCTCTCGGTTTCAAGCTTCAGGTCTAAAACATTCAAAACCTTGACAGCTTCCGCGACGATTTCAGTGCCGATGCCGTCACCGGGGAGGATTGCAATTTTCATAAGGTCAAACTCTTCACTATTATTTTTATAGCTGCTTGCGCCCGAATCTATTGGGATGCAGCACTATTTGACAGGTAAAAAAGACTAAAAACAGCTAAATCAAGCTGCAGTTGTATGGTTCAACCAAGGTTTGCTCGCCAAACGCTCCGCCTCAAAGGCCTTGATTTTGTCACTGTGCCGCAGCGTCAGCCCAATGTCGTCCAGCCCATTGATCAGGCAGTATTTTCGGAACACTTCAACATCGAACGGAATCTCCTCGCCTTGCGGTTTCACAATCACCTGGCGCTCCAGGTCAATCGTCAGCTTGTAGCCGGGGAAGGCCAGCGCTTCGTCAAAAAGGTGCGAAACCTCGGCTTCGGCCAATACGATGGGCAGCAGGCCGTTTTTAAAACTGTTGTTGAAAAAGATGTCGGCGTAACTTGGCGCGATGATGGCGCGAAAGCCGTACTGGTCAAGCGCCCAGGGTGCGTGTTCACGCGACGAACCGCAACCAAAGTTTTTACGCGCCAGCAGCACCGATGCGCCCTTGTACCTGGGTTGGTTCAGTACGAAGTCAGGGTTAATTTTGCGGCTGGCTGGGTCCTGGCCGGGCTCGCCTGGGTCCAGGTAGCGCCAGGCATCAAACAGGTTGGGGCCAAATCCGGTTTTGCGGATGGACTTTAAAAACTGCTTGGGAATGATGGCGTCGGTGTCAACGTTCTCGCGGTCCATCGGAGCGACGAGGCCAGTGTGCATGGTAAATTTTTGCATTATTTTTTCTTTGCTGCGTCTTCAATTTTTTCGCCAACTTTTTGCACGTCCTGCCCAACACCCCTGAAGGTGTTGCAGCCGACCAGCAAAAGGGCCACTGAAGTCAGTGAGAGTGCGAGCAGGGTGGTGATTTTTCTCATGGTGATTCTCCTGAGGCGGGGTGTTAGGCAAACTTGCGGATGTCGACGAAATGGCCATACACAGCCGCCGCTGCCGCCATCGCCGGGCTGACCAGATGCGTGCGCCCGCCTGCGCCCTGGCGGCCTTCAAAGTTGCGGTTGCTGGTACTGGCGCAGCGCTCGCCGGGCTCTAGCTTGTCGGCGTTCATGGCCAGGCACATGCTGCAACCGGGTTCGCGCCATTCAAAGCCGGCGGCTTTGAAAATCACGTCCAGGCCTTCGCGCTCGGCTTGCTCTTTGACGAGGCCGGAGCCCGGTACGACCAGTGCCAGCTTGATGTTTTTAGCGACTTTCTGGCCAATCTTTTTAACAATCGCGGCTGCTTCGCGCATGTCTTCGATGCGGCTGTTGGTGCAACTGCCGATGAAGACTTTGTCAACGTACAAGTCGTTCAGTGCCTTGCCGGGTTCCAGGTTCATGTACTTCAGTGCGCGCTCAATCGCATCGCGTTTGTTGGGGTCCTTTTCTTTGTCGGGGTCGGGCACGATGTCATTGATTGACAGCACCATTTCGGGCGATGTGCCCCAGGTCACTTGCGGCAAAATCTGGCTCGCGTCCAGCTCAACGGTTTTGTCAAATACCGCCCCAGCGTCTGATTGCAGGGTGGACCAATACTTGGCGGCGATGTCCCATTCAACCCCCGTGGGTGACAGCAAACGGCCTTTGCAGTAATCAATCGTTTTTTGATCAACGGCCACCAGCCCAGCTCGCGCACCGGCTTCAATCGCCATGTTGCAGACCGTCATGCGGCCTTCCATTGACAGTGCGCGAATGGCAGCGCCCGCAAACTCAATCGTGTAGCCCGTGCCGCCCGCTGTGCCGATTTTGCCAATGATGGCCAGCACGATGTCTTTGCCGGTACAGCCTAGCGGCAGCGTGCCTTCCACCTTGATCAACAGGTTTTTTGCTTTTTTGGCCAGCAGCGTGTTGGTGGCCAACACATGCTCTACCTCACTCGTGCCAATGCCATGGGCCAGCGCGCCAAATGCGCCGTGGGTACTGGTGTGCGAGTCACCGCAAACGACTGTCATGCCGGGCAGGGTCGCGCCGTTTTCAGGCCCGATCACATGCACGATGCCCTGGCGTTTTGACAGGAAGGGGAAGAACGCCGCCGCACCGTGTTCTTTGATGTTCGCGTCCAGCGTCGTGATTTGCTCCTTGCTCACCAGGTCGGTGATGCCGTCGTAGCCCAGCTCCCACCCCGTGGTGGGTGTGTTGTGGTCAGCCGTGGCCACAATCGAGCTGATGCGCCAGACTTTGCGCTTGGCTTCGCGCAGGCCTTCAAAGGCTTGCGGGCTGGTGACTTCATGCACCAGATGGCGGTCAATGTAGAGGATGGACGTGCCGTCGTCCTCGGTGTGGATGACGTGTTCGTCCCAGATTTTGTCGTAGAGTGTTTTTGCCATGTTTCGCTTTCGTGTTGCAGTGATTTTAAGTGCCTTGGGTGGTCGTCAGGTGTTCAACCAACAGCCGCGCCGTGACGGGCAGGGTTGAAAAATCCCGCGCCACCAGATTGATGTGCCTCAATGCCCAGTCGTCCAGCAGCTCAATGGATTCCAGCTCGCCCACGCTGTTCATCAGCTCAAACGCGCGCTGCGGCATCACGCCCACGCCCAGGCCGTTGTGAATCATGCGGCACATCGCGTCCAGGCTGGTCACATGGATGCGCAGCTTGATGGTGCGGCCTGCCGCTGCGGCAGCCTGCTGCATGGCGATGTAAATCGAGCTGTTGGTGTGCAGGCCGACCTGGTCATAGCCTAGTGCTGCTTCAAAATGTATAGCTGCTTGCGCCCGTAGAACGTGGCCCTTGGGCACAATCAATACCAATTTGTCAGTACGGTAAGGCAAGGTTTGCAGTTCCCCTGCGCCGCCACTGGCGTTGCAAATGCCCAAATCAGCCGCCCCCTCAGCCACCGCCCTCACCACCTCGGTGCTGAGGTGCTCTTCCAGGTCAATTTTGACCTCCGGGTGGGTGCGGATGAAGGCGCCCAGGTCTTCTGGCAAAAACTGCACGATGGCTGAAATACTGGCATGCACCCGCACATGGCCGCGCACGCCGTCTGCGTATTCGCTCAGTTCGCCCTGCATTTTCTCCAGACTGAACAGCACCGACCGCGCATGGTGCAGCAGGCTTTCGCCCGCAGGCGTCAAGCCCACGCCGCGTGTGTGGCGGTAGAGCAGGGCCGTGCCCAAAGTCGCTTCCAGGTCGCTCAGCCGCTTGCTGACAGCTGATGCCGCAATAAATTCACGCTCCGCCGCCTTGCCTATGCTGCCCAGCTCGCACACCGCCACAAAGAGCTGAAGCGAGGTCAGGTCCATGCGGCGGGCAAAGTTGCGTTCTGAGCTTTTTAGAGTCATCGAATGGATTAATACATCGTGAAATACGACGCTTTGATATTTTGCAATACGTCAACATCTCTCGACATCGTATTGTGAGATGCCTGGCCTGCCCAAAACGGCTGTTTTTAAAGAAACGGGGCTGAATTTGAGTTTGGATTTATGTTTTTGAACGAAAAAACACCATTTTCAAGAGTATTTTAAGCCTTTAGCCCAATGAATTCGGGCGCAAGTAGCTCCTAAAAAAATAGCAGAACGAAGTGTGTGGCTTTTGTTATTCTTCAACAACACATCCAAAGTAGGAGCGACACATGTTGAAAACAATTTTTATCATCATCGTGCTGGCTGTTGGCGCCGTTCTGATTTATGCGGCCACCAAGCCAGATGCTTTTCGCATCGAGCGCAGCATCGTCATCCATGCGCCTGCAGACAAGATTTTTCTGCTGATCAACGACTTGCATCAGTGGGAGCCCTGGTCACCCTGGGAAAAGATGGACCCTGCACTCAAGCGCATTTACAGCGGTGCTAACAGCGGCGTCGGTGCGGTGTATGAATGGCAGGGCAACCGCGATGTTGGCCATGGCCGGATGGAAATAACAGAGTCCACAGCGCCGCTAAAAGTAGTGCTCAAACTGCATTTCATTAAACCCTTTGAAGCCAACAACACGGTGGAGTTTGTGCTGCGCCAAGAGGCAGGCAGTACCCGAGTCACGCAGGCCATGTATGGCCCCAGCCCCTACATTTCCAAGTTGATGAGCCTGGCTTTCAGCATGGACAAAATGGTTGGCACCAAGTACGAGGAAGGGCTTGGCAACCTGAAAAGCCTTGCGGAGCGCTCTTGATGGTTATTTCTGGAGCTGTTTCGGGTGTTGTTTTGAGCTGTGGCCCAATAAATACGGGCGCAAGCAGCTCCTTAATCAATAGCAAATCAATGATGAATGGGTAGCCTGGGGTGAACCCCTTGGCGCGGACTCTACAGTTCGCAGCAAAATGTTTTGGTATTTATCCAACCTATAACGAGGAGACAACCCTTGAAAACATCCACACATTACTGGCCTGTAGCACGCTGCTGGCAGCGCTGAAAATCAACCCGAATAGTGATTTTGAAGTTGAGGCGCTGCATGCCCGTTACTCCAAGCTGGCCGCGCCCAAGGCAAGGCCAAATACCCGCTGCTGCTGTGGCACGGCGGCGGCCTGGTGGGGGTAACGTTTGTGACCAAGCCCGACGGCAACCCCGGTTGGGGGAGTTACTTTTTAGCCGCCGGGCATGACGTGTACGCGAGCGATGCGGTCGAGCGTGGCCGTGCATCGTGGCCAGGCAAGACAAGTTTCGTGACAACCTGGCCAAAGCAGGCGGTGTGGCAGACAAGCTGCTGTTGCCTGATGCGGATGTCAAAGGCAATTCACACATGATGATGATGGATCAAAACTCGGACCAGGTGGCCGGGTTGATTCAGCTGTGGCTGGTTAAGCAGGGTGTGATGAAGTAGAGTTTTTACAACATGGCCGCCAGTGTGCATTGGTTGCCAATATCAGGCCATGACCACCGCACCCATAGACCTGACTTCGCGGCGCAAAGTTCTTGGGCAACTGCGCGAGGCTATCAGTTTTTGGCAAGCGCGCGAACCCGCTGCCCTTTAAAGCCACACCTGCGGTCCGCCGTGACTCAGAGTTTTGAGTTCACTTATGAGCTGGCGATTCACAGTACGCGCCGGGTGCTGATCGAGCGCGCTGAGTCCGCTGATTTGATGCGTGACTTGAGTTTTAACGATTTGTTGCGGCGCGCTCTGGATGCGGGGCTGCCCAGGCTCCTAGCGGCTTTGTTGCTGATGTAGATGTTTTGCTTGCGCATCTTGACTTGCGGGTAAATGCGTCATGGCGATTGACTTGATGCCAGCTCAATGGACGCTGGGCTGCGCCGATGCGTAGAGGTGTCCGCGCCAGATGCTCCACTGCGAGAGGTACCAGTGAAGCAGCTCACGCTCGCAGCCGATATTCAGGCGCTGGTAGGCGCGTTTGCGATAGGTCTTCACGCTTTCCTCGCCCACGCCCAAGTCCAGCGAAATGCCGATCGTGGAAAGGCCATACAGAATGCGCGCGCAGACCTCCAGTTCGCGCCTCGGCAGGTCGCTGCGGGCGCGAAAGCAGTTCTCGATTTCCGCCAGATCGGTCAGTGCCATCGCGACGTTCGGCCTGGACATCAACACGCTGACATGCTTGGCTATTGCCGACAGCAGGGTGCCGGACAGGTCGGCCAGTTGGCCGATGGCGGCGGCCATGAATTCCGGGTTGGGATCGCTGCGGACCACGCTCAGTCCGAAGTCGATGTTGTCGCGCCGCCCGAACACCACCACGCGGTCACACACCTGCGGGTAGATACGCGGACGAAGGTCGTCGTAGCCGTGGTCGTTGAGATCCACGCGGATCAGGCTGTCAGAGGCCGCGCCCTGCTGGTTGCGGGCCATGCTCAGCGCGGGGTCCTTGCGCCACAGGCCCTCGCGCACGTAGCTTTCAACTAGGCACATGCGCGACTGGGCCGGGTCGAAGCTGCTGAAGGTCAAGGTGCTGATGCTGTCACAGCCCAACTGGAAGGCGGCGCAGTGGTCCGCGCCGCAGACGTCGTGCAGCAACCCAACCAGGCGCGCACCGAATTGTTCGGTGCCGATCCCGTCCACCAGTTCGGCAAGTCCGGACCGCGGTCGCTCGCTATGGGTTGGATGTTGAATGATCATGCGCGTGTCTTGTCTCCGGCGCTCCATCGGCGAGCGCCCGGAATGGGACGTGTCCGTGAAGGCTCATTCAGGCATTATGCAGAATCGAGTTTTTTTGACGAACTTTCATGGGCTTTGAAACCCTGGCCGGTCGAGTATTCCAGGGCCTACGCCGTACGACCCAGCGAAGGATGGATGCTTACCCCGGCGATGGGCCCAAGCAGGTTCACCTCGCAGCGGCCAAACAGGGGTTGTCCCAGTTTGTGACGTTGCGCCGTGAACGCTTCGCGCAGCGGCGCGGCCGCCTCCATCGCCATCCGGCCGCGGTGCCATACGGCGGCATCCGGCCAGGCGTGCAGCATCACCAGTTGGGGCATGCCGTAGCCGCTGGCCATGTCGAAGATGCCCAGGTTGTGCCCGCCAGATTGCCGCAGCAGCGGCAGGTAGGTGGCACCCAGGAACTCATTGACCGCAGGATTCTGGCCCGGCGAGATCTGTTGCAGCACCAGTTCATGCACTTGCATGGTGCCAGCCTCGGGCACCGATGCGTGCGGCTGCCATGCGGCATTGGCCTTGAGGAAAAACAGGTCGTGCTGTTCGATCATTTCGTGGCCGGCATTGGTCTCGGCGCGAATCTTTGCCCACTGTGGGTCCGTGTAGAAACCGGCCCAGGCGGCTTCGCGGTGCGCGAAGTCGCGGTAAGCCAGCAGGTAGACGAAACGCGGCGCGCCGGGTCCGGCCAGGGCGTTCCAGGCGCCCACGCACTGCACGCCGTGGCGCGCGAAGAGGGCGGGCAAGGGGCCGGTAAAACGCGCGTTGGCGTCTTGCGTGCGGCCATGGGTCACGGCATAAAAGCGCATCTCGAAAATCATGCGAAAACTCCTGTTTCCAGTTCCTGTGTTTCAGGCATTTTGCCGCCATGGGCTGTCAGATGCCGCGCGGCCACATAGGCAAAGGTGATGTTGGGACCATGGGTGCAACCGGCACCTGGATAAAAACCGCTAAACACGGAATGGATGTCCAGGCCACACGCATACAGCCCTGTGATGGGCCGTCGTTCTGCATCTAGCACCTGCGCATCGGTGTTCACCTGTAGGCCTACCAGGGTGCCGATGTCGCCCGGGTACAGCCGCACGGCATAAAACGGCCCCTGGCGGATCTCGCCGAGGCAAGGATTGGGACCGTGCCCGGCATCGCCCAGCGAGCGGTTGTAGGCATTGCCGCCGCGGCCATAGTCCGGGTCCGTTCCCGCTTTTGCCATCTCGTTGACGCGGGCGACGGTACGCGCAAGGCCTTGCGCGTCGATATCCAGCTTGCGCGCCAGGCCCTCCAGCGTGGGCGCTTCGACCAGGTAACCCGACGCTACCATCGGTGCCACAGGATAGGGAAACGGTCGCGCCATACCCATGCCGTACCAGCGCAGGAACGGCGCGTCGGCGATCAGATAAGCCGGTACTGTCGCGGCCGTCTGCATCGCTTTGCCGACATCGTGGTAGCTGCCCGATTCATTGGTGAAGCGCTGGCCGCGCTGGTTCACCATCACCGATCCCGGCTTGCAGCGGTCGAATGCGAGATGGGGGTATTTGACGATGCCGCCATCGGATTTCCTGAGCACCGAAACCGGTGTCATGCAGCCGTTGGCGACTTGCTGCTGGCCCAGCAGGCCGCCTTGCGCCAGCGCCATGTTCACCCCATCGCCGCAATTGCCGGGCGGCAGCATGGAAACATGGTTTTCTGCGAACGGCATGAGTATCTTGCGGTAGCTCTTGCTGGCCGAGACGCCGCCGCTGGCGAGGATGACGCCCAAGGCTGCCGGCAGCCTGATGCGCTGCCCACCCTGCGTGTACACCACGCCTGCGATACGATCGCCCTTCCGCAGCAATTCAACCACGGGCGCGTTGCGGACCACGATCACGCCCGCGTCCAGCGCGGAGCGGTACAGGCGCGCGGCCAGCGCATTGCCGCGGATCAGGCGGGTGCCGCGCTTCCAGACCAGAAGGTCCAGCGCGTAACGGCCGACCAGGCGCATGCTGTGCACGAAGGAGGTCCAACTGCCGAGCATGCGCTGCAGGTGGTGGATGTCGGTCACATCGACCTGCATGCTCTCGAACACCGCCATCTGCGGCAGCGGCAGCTGTAGCTCGGCCAGGCGGTCGCCTAATTCGCGCCCGTCGTAGGGCGGCACCATCACGCCGCGGTGCGACGTAGCCGAGGGGTTGTCAGGGTAATAGTCCACACCCGGATAGCTCATCATCCGCGCGGCGCTGGTGTTCTTGTCGAGGAATTCGAACGCGGCGCGGCAGTTCGCGAGGAAGGCGTCCACCTTCTCATGGTCGAGATGCTCGCCGAGCACCGAAGCAATGTAGCGCTTGGCCTTTTCGGGGCTGTCGTCGAGTCCGGCGGCGGCCATCAGGTGGTTGTTCGGCACCCAGGCGACACCACCCGACCAAGCCGATGTCCCGCCCACGTAAGTGGTCTTTTCAAGAACCACGACTTTCTTGCCGGCGGCCGCCGCGACGATTGCCGCCGTCAAGCCAGCCGCACCGGAGCCTACCACCACGACATCGGCATCGGCATTCGTGGGTAAGGGCTGGTCTTGCTCGTTGTTCATTGTTGTCCCATGCGGTGTAGCTTAAAGTACCATAACGGAGCGCGCCCCCCCGGTATGTCCCCTCTAGGGGGACTGGCACGAGTGCCGCCCTGCCGGTCAGGCGGCGGGCCTGTCATGGACGGCTTGCATTTCGGTCCAGTCTTGGGCGCTCAGGAAATCGGTTGCAACCGGCAATATGTAATTCTCCTCGACCTCCAGGTGCCCCAGCACCACTTGCACGAAGCGATTGACCTGCTCGACCAAGCCGGAGCGGGCAGGCAATGCGTATGCAGGCTTCAGGTTCAACGCCGCGACAAGTTCGAAGTACATCGGCTCCAGTTGGGCGTGTTCGTGCGCCATCCGCAGCAGGACCGGCGCCAGCGGCGGGCAGCGTTGCCCGATCCTGGTGAAGAGGCCGTGCAGCTCGCGGATGTGGTGCGGGATGTTCACCTGCCGCAGCCGCTCCAGCAGCAGGCGGGCGTGGGTGCTGTCCAGCGGGGCGCTGGTCAGCCCTGTTGCATGCTCCAGTTCGCGGCTCAGTCCGGTCAAAAGGCCGCGCAGGCGTTCGTATTCAAGCAAGAGCGCTTCAAGAAAAGGTTGCTGCAATGGCATATTCTTGTATTTCAGGACTCTTTGCCCAAGCGGTCAGCCCCCGTTGCGGGGGACAGGGGGTGCGCAGTCCCCCGCGGAGGGGACACCCTGGCGCGCCGCATCTGCCAGAATAAATTCGCGCTGTAGCTGGCGACGAATCGGCACTGCGGCCCTCTTTTTTGAAGGAAGCTTCATGCAATCAAGCGAAGAATCGAAAGTGCTGGCCAAACGCGCACTGGTCCACCTGAAGAACAAGACCACCGACCAAGCGCCCGGCACACTGGCGCTGCCGGCCTCGGCCTATGTCGATGCCGAACGCTACGAGCGCGAGGTGGACCGCGTGTTCCGCCACCTGCCGCTGGCGCTGGCGTTCAGCGTCGAGTTGCCGGCCCCCAAGAGCTACCTCGCGATGACCGTGGTCGGCGTCCCCGTGGTCATGGTGCGCGGCGACGATGGCGTGGCACGGGCTTTTCTCAACGTGTGCCGCCATCGCGGCGCGCAGTTGTGCAAGCCGGGCCATGGCACGGCGGCGCGTCTGGTGTGCCCCTACCACGCCTGGCAGTACGACCTCAAGGGCAAGCTCACCGGCATCTTCGGCGAAGCGACGTTCGGTGATGTCGACCGCCACACCCACTCGCTCACCGAACTGAGCTGCGCCGAACGCTCGGGCATGATCTGGGTCAACCTCACCCCTGGCGAAAGCTTCGACATCGACCAGTGGCTGGGCGATTTCGCCGGGCAGATCGACAAGGTCGAGCTGGACAAGTGGCACGTCTATCAGCAAAGCGAATTCACCGGCGCTGGCTGGAAAATGACCTGGGACGGCTACCAGGAGTGCTATCACCACGGCGTGCTGCATCCGCAGACCGTCGGCGCCTACACCATCACCAACCTGATCGTGCATGACACCTACGGCCCGCATCAGCGCATGGTGTTCGCACGGCGCACGCTCGGCCAGCTCAATGAAGTCCCCGAGTCGCTGTGGGAGGTGGAGCAGCACATCCGCAAGGTCTACTTGGCTTTCCCCAACATCGCGGTTTCGGCCGTGCTAGGCGGCCATTGCCTGGTCAACCAGGTGTTCCCGGGGCCCACGCTGGAATCGACGATCACGCGCCAGACCATCCTGGTGACGAAGATGCCGGAGACCGACGAGGAAAAGCGCCTGGCCGAGGAATTCAGCGACACGGTGCTGCGCGCCATCCGTGACGAAGACACACCGATCAACCTGGGCATCCTACAGGGGTTGATGTCGGGGCGCTCGCAAGGCGTCGTCATCGGGCGCAACGAGCCGGCGGTGCAGCATTTCCACAAGACGCTGGAGCGCATCATGCAAGAACCCGCGCAGGGGTGTCCCGGCTGACAGCAGCTGGCGTCGCCTGCCGCGCCGATCAGGTGATGCGTCGCGCCGGCAGCAGCGTGCCCTCGCAGGTGCCAAAACCGATGCGGGCCTTGCCCGGACCTTCGCACCAGCCCGAGAGAATGGCTGTGTCGCCGTCTTCCAGCCAGGTCCGCGACTCGCCGCCCGGCAGTTCGATCGCCTTCTTGCCGCCCAGCGTCAGCTCGATCAGGGCGGCGGCTTCATCCAGCGTCGGCCCCGACATGGTGCCGCTGCCGAACAGGTCGCCGGGCCGCAGATTGCATCCGTTAACAGTGTGGTGCGTCACCAGCTGCGCGATCGTCCAGTAGGAATATTTGTAGCTGGTCCTGGTCAGCGAGAACGCTGGCGTGCCTTCGCGCAGCATGCGCTCGGTGCGGATCAGTGCTTCCATGCGGATGTCGATGCAGCCCCGTTCGCGGTTGCTGGGCGAATCCAGGTAGGGCAGGGGTTGCGGGTCGCCTTCAGCGCGCGTGAACGGCACGCGGTACGGTGCCAATGCTTCCAACGTCACGACCCATGGCGACAAGGTGGTGGCGAAGCTCTTGGCCAGGAAGGGGCCGAGCGGCTGGTACTCCCAGGTCTGGATGTCCCGCGCCGACCAGTCGTTGAGCAGGCACAGGCCGAACACATGCTGCTCCGCCTCGCGGATTGAAATTGGCGCGCCGTTGTCGTTGCCCTTGCCGACGAAGATGCCCAGCTCCAGCTCGATGTCCATCCGCTTGCTCGCGGCCAGCACCGGCACCTCCATGTCGGGCGATTTCAGCTGGCCCACCGGCCGCGCAAACCGCTGCCCGGAGACCCCCAGGCTGGAGCACCTGCCGTGGTAGCCGATCGGCAGCCATTTGAAATTGGGCAGCAGGGGATTGTCCGGTCGGAACTGCCGGCCGATATTGGTGGCGTGATGGATCGAGGTGTAGAAGTCGGTGTAGTCGCCGACCTGCGCCGGCAGCGCGTACTCCGCCTGCGCCTGTGGAACCAGGCAGGCGGCCAGCGTCGACTGCGCGCCGGACGTCTCGCGCAGGGCACGCGACAGCGCCAGGCGCAGGGCCGACCAGGCGTTGCTGCCCATGGCCATCAACGCGTTGAGGCTGTCGTTCGTGCCTGCGCCTGCGGCCTGCGCGGCGACGCTCTGGAAGACCTGCGCGTGCGAAGCTGCGGCAAGGTCAAGGATCTGATCGCCGATGGCCACGCCGCAGCGAAACGACTCGGACACCCCCTGGCGCCGGAAGACGGCAAAAGGCAGGTTCTGGATGGGAAAATCCGAGCCCGGGGCATTGGCGGACGCGACCCAGCTGCGCAGTGCCGGGTCGTGCGTTTCGTTGATCATGGCGTGGCCGGGGCAAGTTCACCCGAGTGCATCCATGCCGCGTGCCGGGGCGCGCGCTTGGTGCGGCTCCATTCTTCCAACATCTCCCACTTCACGGCTTCGGCCCGGCCCGTTAACGCCGGCGTGCTGGTGTCCAGCGCCAGTTCCAGCCGGTGGCCATTGGGGTCGAAGAAGTAGATGGACTTGAACAGCACGTGGTCGGTGATGCCGACCACGTCGATGCCGCCGGCCAGCAGGCGCGCCTTGGCTTCCTCCAGGTCCTTGAGTTCGGGAACCTCGAAGGCGATGTGCTGGACCCAGTCGGGCGTGTTCGGGTCGCGGCCCATCTCCGGCGCGTTGGCCAGTTCGAAGAAGGCCAGCACGTTGCCGCCGCCAGCGTCCAGGAAGATGTGCATGTAGGGGTCGGGTGCCTTGGTCGAGGGCACGAAGTTTTCCGCGAAGGCTAGCTGGAAGTCCATGTGCAGGTACTTGGCGTACCACTCGACGGTTTCCTTGGCGTCCTTGCAGCGGTAGGCCACATGGTGAATTTTCGAGAGCTTCATGCGGTTTCCTTCCTGGCGGGCGACGGTTCCTTGAGATGGTCCGCGACCTGCTCGAGCGTCGCGACCCAGACGTTGGCATCGGCTTTCATCCAGCCGATGAATTCAGAGAGAAGATGGCACCGGTAGCCGCGACCCATGACCTCCGGGTGCATGGTGATGGTGACGTGGCGGCCTTCGGCGACGGCGTTCTCCACCTCGCGCTTCCAGGTGTTCAGGCAGGCCTGCGGGTCGCTCATCGTGCCAGCGCCGTCGTAGATGTTGCCGTTGGAAAAGCGAAAGAACACCCAGTCGTCGAGGCTCCAGTGGACCGGCAACTCCAGTAGTCTGGCGCTGTCGGACTTCAGGTAGTAGGGGCGGTCGTCGCCCATGCAGCTGCTGTCGTAGCGGAAACCCTCCTGCACCAGCAGCTCGAGCGTAATAGGGGTCAGGTCCCAGCCCGGACAGCGATAGCCGACCGGCCGGATGCCGAGTTTGTCCAGCGCCTGTAGCCCGCGAAACATCTCCTCGCGCTGCTCAATGGGGCGAATCCGGTTGATCGCCAGGTGGATGTAGCCGTGGTGCCCTATCTCGTGCCCATCGTCCGCGATCTCGCACACCTCTTCGGGGTACAGCTCGCAGATCTCCCCGGGCACGAAGAAGGTGCTCTTGACCTGGTGGTCGTCCATCACGCCCATCAGACGCTCCAGACCGCGGCCCGCGCCGAACTTGGCTTCCGACAAGGTGGTCAGCCCGTCCATGTTGCGCCAGGACTTGCCGACGTCGGCATCCAGGTCGTAGGTCAGCGACACCGCAGCCTTGTGGCCTGAAGGCCAGACGGGCAGGGGCGGGCAATCGGTCACGGACTGCTTGAATCGGGTTCTTTTCATTTTTGTTTCCTGCCTTTCGATATGTGGCAAAAATGCGTGGAAAAAGGGGCGCCACCTCAGTGCTTGACCTGCCCCAGGAAGAGCCGGTCCAGCCCGTAAAGTCGGTCAAGCACGATGAGGAAGAGCGAGGTCAGCACGATCAGCGTCGCCGACACCGAGGCGATCAGCGGGTCGATGTTGTCCTGGATGTGGATGAGCATGCGCACCGGCAGCGTGGTGGTCTCGGGCGAGGCGATGAACACCGTCATCGTCACCTCGTCGAACGAGCTGATGAAGGAGAGCATCCAGCCGGACACGACACCCGGCAGGATCAGGAATAGCGTCACCCGGCGGAACACCGTCGCCGATCCGGCGCCCAGTGAGACCGCGGCCTGCTCGATCCGCTGGTCGATGCCGTAGGACGCGGCCAGCACCAGCCGCAGCGCGAACGGCATGATCACGATGACGTGCGCCAGTACCAGCCCGACAAAGCGGCCGCTCAGACCGATCTCGGAGAAGAAGCGCAGGAACGCGATGCCGAGCACCACGTGCGGCACCATGAGGGGCGACATGAACAGCGCCGTCATAGCGTCGCGGCCGGGGAAGCTATAGCGCGCGATAGCCAGCGCCGCGGGAACCGCCAGCGCGATTGACACGCTCGAAGACAGGGCGGCCAGCCACAGGCTATCGCGGAACGCTGAAATGAATTCGGGATAGTCCAGGATGGCGCGGAACCAGCGCAGGCTCAAGCCCGTGGTGGGCAGTGAGAGAAAGCCTTCCGGCGTGAACGCGACCACGCAGACGATCAGGATCGGTGCCATGATAAATATGACGAACAGCGTGTGGAAGGCGAGCGCGAACGGGCCGTTGCGGTTCATTTCAGGATCTCCACGTAGCGCCGCTCGATCAGGCGGTTGGTCGTGAGGACAATCACCAGCAGTGTGACCAGCAAGATGACGGCTACCGTCGCGCCCAGCGGCCAGTTCAGCGTGTTGAGGAATTCGTCATAGGCCAGCGTCGAGGCCACCTTCAACCGCCGCCCGCCGATGATGGCCGGCGTCGCGAAGGCGCTGGCCGCCATCGCGAACACCACGACTGCGCCCGACAGGATACCCGGCACGATTTGCGGCAGCACCACCCGGGCCAGCACCGTCACTGGCGCGGCGCCGAGCGACAGCGCCGCGTTCTCCACCTGCTGGTCGAGCCGTTGCAGTGAGGCCCATACCGACAGGATCATGTAGGGCATGAGCACATGGGTCAGCGCGACGATCACGCCAAGCTCTGTGAACATGAAGGGCAGCGGCGAATCGATCAGGCCCCAGCGGACCAGCGCCTTGTTCAGGATGCCGGTGGAGCCCAGAAGAAGCGCCCAGCCGAGCGTGCGCGCCACCACTGAGATGAGCAGCGGGCCGAGCACGACCAGCAGGAAGATGCCGCGCCACAACGGACGCATCTTGCTCAGGATGTAGGCCTCGGGCACACCGAAGACGAGGCACAGCAGCGTCGTCGCGCCGGCGATACGCAGCGTGCGCCAGAGAATCTCGGCGAAATAGCCGTCGGAGGCGATCTCGATCCAGTTTTTGGCGGTGATCGTTTCGATGATTCCTTTGTACTGGTCCCAGCTGTAGAAGGACAGCAGCACGGTGGCGGCCAGCGGCACCAGCAGGAAGCAGACAAAGACCGGAAGCGCCGGCGCCGTGAGCAGGTAGGGCGTTGGGATCGTCGGCCACTTCTTCACGCGGTCTCCGTGGGTCACTTGCGGCCTCCGCTGGAGACAACCATGTCCTCTGGCCGCCACGACAACCGAACCTGCGCGCCCTCGGGCGCTATGTCCGAGCCGTCGTTGGGCGCGATCGCCACGGCGGCGCCGGCCGCGGTCTCGACCTGGTACAGCCAACTCGCACCCTGGAAGACCCGACTGGTCACGCGCCCCTTCAGGGTGCCGTTGCCGTCGGGTGCCGAAAGCCTGATGCGCTCCGGCCGCACCTGCACGGTGACCGGGCCAAGCGGTGCCGACACCGCCAGTGCGAGCAATTCGCCATCGACCAGCAGCGCGTGGTCGCCGCCGCGTTCCACCACCTGGCCGGCGAAGACGTTGGTCTTGCCCAGGAAGCTCGCCACGAAAAGCGAGGCCGGCCGCGCATAGACCTCTTCCGGCCGACCGACCTGCTCGACCCGGCCTTCGTTCATGAGCACGATGCGGTTGGACAGCGCCATTGCCTCGGACTGGTCATGGGTGACCAGCAGCGTGGTGGTGCCCAGCGTGCGCTGAATGCTGCGCAGCTCAATCTGCATTTCCTCACGCAGCTTGGCGTCCAGGTTGGACAGCGGCTCATCCAGCAGCAGCACGGCGGGCTTGATCACCAGCGCGCGTGCAAGGGCCACACGCTGCTGCTGGCCACCAGACATGCGGCGCGGATAGCGGTCGGCCAGGCCGGACAGGCCCACCATTTCAAGCATCTCGGCGACGCGGCGCGCGCATTCGGCCTTGGGCACACCGCGCATCTGTAGGCCGAAGGCGACGTTCTCGGCCGCGGTGCAGTGCGGAAACAATGCATAGCTCTGGAAGACGATGCCCAGTTCGCGCTTGTTCGGCTTGATCGCGGTGAGGTCGGTGCCGGCCAGGGAGATCTTTCCCCCACTCGGCTCGGCGAAGCCGGCAATCATCTGTAGCGTCGTCGTCTTGCCGCAGCCTGACGGACCGAGAAGGGATATGAACTCGCCCTTCTCGATGCCAAGATCCAGACTGTCCACGACAGTCTGCGTGCCATAGCGCTTAGTAAGGCCCTCCATGACCAGGAAGCTCTGGTTGGTTTCCATGAACTCCGTTTGGCGAACCCGGTTCAGCGTTCGACCTCGCGGATCCAGCGTTTGTTCCATTCGGCACGATTTTGGTTGATCGTGACCCAGTCCACCACCAAGAGTTTTTCCAGCTGCTCGCCGACCGCCACGCCGCGCGAGTCCTCAGCCGACAGCTTCACCGCCTTATTCACCGGGGAGAATCCCACACCCTTGGCCAGGGACACCTGCACATCGGGAGTGAGCAGAAACTGGATGAAGTCCTGCGCCTCTTTCTCGTTCTTGCTTCCCACCACAGGGCAGGCGCCGAAGGCCAGCGCCACGCCGCCTTCCTTGGGGTAAACGAAGTCAACCGGGAAGCCCGTGTCGGCCAGCGACTTGGTGCGTCCGTTGCCGTAGACCGCGATCACCGCCTGGCCGCTCTGGAACAGCTCTGTGACCTTGGCCGGCGAGGCCTCATAGGCCAGCACGTTCGGGCCGATCTCGTCCTTGAAGGCTTTGAAGCCCGGCTCGATGTTGGTCTCGCCGCCGCCCTTTTGCTTGGCGGCCATGACCAGGGCATGCACGCCGTACGTACTGTTGAGTGGGAAGATGACCAGCTTCTTGCGGAACTTGGGGTCCGAAATGTCGGCCCAAGAGGTCGGTGCAGGCCATTTGTTGTCCGCGAAGGCCTTCTTGTTGTAGGTGATGCCGGTGGCGACCACGCCGAAGAAGATGCCCTTGTTGGACTTGAGCTTCATGTGGTCGTAGACGCTGTTGTAGATCGGCGCCGGGGTAAGGTTGCCGCAGAAGCCCAGATCAGTTGCCTGGTACATCGGGCCGTCATCCAGCATGGCGACATCAATCTGCTGGTTGCCCTTTTGCGCCTGTAGCTTGGCGATCAGGTCGGTCGCGCTGGCCACGACGTAGTTGACCTTGACGCCAGTCTTGGCCGTGAAGGCCGGGAAGACATCTTTGCGCAGCCACTGCTCGAATGAGCCGCCGGGTGCCGAGACGGTGATCGACTTCTCTTGAGCCTGTGCACCGCCCGCGAAAGCGAGCGTCAGCAACAGTCCGAGGGCCCTTGTAAATGCATGCCTCATCTTCATGGCGGGTTCTCCTGGTTCACAGCGTGGAATGATATTTCCATCGTAAGCCGATAGGCTTTTGGTGGCTGTCCCCCCGCTGGGTGACACACAAACCCTGAGACACGGGCAGTGCCCGCTCTGAGGTACGGTAGCGCCTATTGATTCAGCAAAAAGCCCGCTGATGGTGACATCAACGGGCTTTTTGTTGAGCCAAATAATATCAGCGTTGTGCCAACGGTTTCACGTCACGAGATGCCGAACCGGTAAACAACTGGCGTGGACGGCCGATTTTGTATTCTGGGTCGCCGATCATTTCATTGAGCTGGGCAATCCAGCCTACGGTACGGGCTAGCGCGAAGACGGCAGTGAACAGCGGGACTGGGATGCCGATCGCCTTTTGTACGATGCCTGAATAGAAATCGACGTTGGGGTAGAGCTTGCGCGATACAAAGTAGTCGTCTTCCAGGGCAATCTTTTCCAGTGCCATGGCCAGCTTGAAGAGCGGGTCGTTTTGCAGGCCCATTTCCAGCAGCACTTCTTTGCAAGTCTCTTGCATCAGTTTGGCGCGTGGGTCGTAGTTTTTGTACACGCGGTGGCCAAAGCCCATCAGCTTGACGCTGGAGTTTTTATCTTTGACCTGTTTGATGAATTCGCCGATTTTCTCAACGCCGCCCTGCTTTTGAATGTCGCCCAGCATGTTCAATGCCGCTTCATTCGCGCCGCCGTGGGCCGGGCCCCACAGGCAGGCCACGCCCGCAGCAATGGCTGCAAACGGGTTGGTGCCCGATGAGCCGCACAGGCGCACAGTGGATGTGGATGCGTTTTGCTCGTGGTCGGCATGCAGGATAAAAATGCGGTCAAGCGCGCGTTCCAGCACCGGGTTGACTTTGTATTCTTCACACGGGGTAGCAAACATCATGTGCAAGAAGTTGCCTGCGTAGCTCAAGGAGTTCTTCGGGTACATGTAGGGCTGACCTTGCGTGTACTTGTAGGCCATAGCCACCAGCGTGGGCAGCTTGGCAATCAGGCGAATGGCTGAAATGTCGCGATGCTGCGGATTCGTGATATCGGTGCTGTCATGGTAGAAAGCCGACAGCGCGCCAACCAGACCGGTCATGATGGCCATCGGGTGCGCATCACGGCGAAAGCCGCGCAAGAAGAACTGCATCTGCTCGTTGACCATGGTGTGGTTGGTCACGCGAGATGTAAAGTCTTTTTTCTGGTCACCATTGGGCAGCTCGCCGTACAGCAGCAGGTGGCAGGTTTCCAAGTAGTCGCAGTTGGTGGCCAGCTGCTCAATCGGGTAGCCACGGTACAGCAACTCGCCCTTGTCGCCATCAATATAAGTAATGGCTGATTGGCATGATGCCGTTGACAAAAAGCCCGGGTCATAAGTGAACATGCCGGTCTGCGCGTAGAGCTTGCGGATGTCGACCACATCTGGGCCAACGCTGCCGTGGTACACAGGCATTTCGATGCTGGGGCTGCCGTTGCTAAACGACAGGGTGGCTTTGTTATCAGCGAGCTTCATAGTGTGCTTTCTAGTATTAAATCAAACAGGGACCGAATAATTGTTGCTTGCAGGGCGAAGCAAGTTTAAGACCAGCAAGGCTTCAAAAGTAGAGGAATTTGCCCTGGAATCTGCCTCAATCAACTGACTGGGCTCTTTGCGTTGCAGCAAGAGGTCAAGCAGATCGTTATCAGACAATTCCATTAAATCATTCAGGCCTTTGGCCTGGCTGACGGTCAAAGTGGCTTCATGGTGGTTGAAGAACTTCTCAATCAGCAAATCGTTTTCAAGCAGGCCCCGGCGGCACCGCCAGCGCAGTTTGCTCAATTCACGTTCGCCTAAGAGTTCTTCTGAAAGGCAATTTTCCGACGGGCCGCCCCTAGGAAAATTAGCCCCCTCGGGGGGCAGTGAAGTACGCGAAGCGACGAACGTGAGGGTCATATTTAGACGGAGCGCAGAACCATCATCTCTTTGATTTTGCCAATCGCTTTGGTCGGGTTCAGGCCTTTGGGGCAAACGTCAACGCAATTCATGATGGTGTGGCAGCGGAACAGACGGTACGGGTCTTCCAGGTTGTCCAGGCGCTTGGCAGTGGCTTCATCACGGCTGTCGGCAATGAAGCGGTAAGCTTGCAACAAACCCGCAGGGCCGACGAATTTGTCCGGGTTCCACCAAAAGCTGGGGCAGCTGGTCGAGCAGCTAGCGCACAAAATGCACTCGTACAAGCCATTGAGTTCGTCGCGCTCTTCAGGGCTTTGCAGGCGTTCTTTTTCAGGCGGCACGTTGTCATTGATCAAATACGGTTTGATCGAGTTGTACTGCTTGAAGAACTGCGTCATGTCCACAATCAAATCGCGAACTACCGGCAGGCCGGGCAGCGGTTTCAATGTGATAACACCTGGCAGGGTGCGCATGTTGGTCAGGCATGCCAGACCATTTTTGCCGTTGATGTTCATGGCATCAGAGCCGCAAACGCCTTCACGGCATGAGCGCCTGAAGCTGATCGTTGGGTCTTGCGCCTTGAGCTTCATGAGGGCGTCGAGCAACATACGCTCGCTGCCGTCCAGCTCGACTTCGATTTTCTGCATGTACGGTTTGGCATCCGTATCCGGGTCGTAGCGGTAAATGTTGAAGGTACGTTTGGTCATGGTGTTTGCCTACATTAATTTTTAAAAACTGCGGACTTTGAGCGGCAGTGAATCAACCGTCAACGGAATCATCTGCACCGGCTTGTAGGTCAGGCTGTTAGTTGCGCTGTGCCACAGCGTGTGCTTGTGCCACTCCAGGTCGTTGCGACCATTCGGATTCGCGGGGGTGTCGCCATAGTCATCGACTGAATGTGCGCCACGGCTTTCATGTCTGGCAGCGGCGGACACGATGGTGGCTTCTGCCGACTCGATCAGGTTCTCCACTTCCAGTGCTTCAATGCGCGCGGTGTTGAAGATTTTTGATTTGTCTTTCAGGCCAATCTTTTTGACCCGCTCGCGCAGCCTGGCAACCGCCACCACGCCTTCGTCCATGCTGGCCTGGGTGCGGAAAACGCCTGCATGCTTTTGCATCGCCGCGCGAATGTCGTTGGCCACGTCTTGCGCGTATTCGCCGTCTGTCGAGTTATCCAGCCGCTCAATACGGGCCATCGTGGCATCGGCTGCATCAGCAGGCAAGGGTTTGTGAACGGTGGTTTTGTTGTGTTCAACAATGTGGTTTCCAGCCGCGCGGCCAAACACCAGCAAGTCAAGCAGTGAGTTCGTACCCAAGCGATTCGCGCCGTGCACGCTGACGCAAGAGCATTCGCCCACCGCGTACAACCCGCCCACAACTTCGCTTTTGTTCTCAAGATTTTGCGTCACGACCTGGCCGTGGATGTTGGTTGGTATACCGCCCATCTGGTAATGGATGGTGGGCACCACGGGGATCGGCTCTTTGGTGATGTCAACGTTGGCAAAGTTATGGCCAATCTCAAACACCGAAGGCAGGCGCTTCATGATGGTGTCTGCGCCCAGATGCGTCATGTCCAGGTTGATGTAGTCCTTGTTCGGACCGCAGCCACGGCCTTCCTTGATCTCCTGGTCCATGCAGCGTGAAACGTAGTCGCGTGGTGCCAAATCCTTGTAGGCGGGCGCATAGCGCTCCATAAAGCGCTCGCCATCGCTGTTACGCAAAATGGCGCCTTCGCCCCGGCAGCCTTCAGTCAGCAGCACGCCTGCACCGGCAACGCCGGTCGGATGAAACTGCCAGAACTCCATGTCTTCCAGCGGAATGCCTGCGCGTGCAGCCATGCCCAGGCCGTCGCCGGTGTTGATGAATGCGTTGGTCGATGCCGCAAAAATTCGGCCTGCACCGCCGGTGGCCAGCAGCGTGGTTTTGGCTTCAAAAATATGCACGTCGCCAGTTTCCATTTCCAGCGCGGTCACGCCGACCACATCACCAGCGGCATCGCGTATCAGGTCCATCGCCAGCCATTCAACAAAGAAGCTGGTTTTTTCTTTCACGTTTTGCTGGTACAGCGTGTGCAGCATGGCGTGGCCAGTGCGGTCAGCGGCGGCGCAGGCGCGTTCAACGGCTTTTTCACCATAGTTGGCGGTGTGGCCACCAAAGGGGCGCTGGTAAATCGTGCCGTCCGGGTTGCGGTCAAACGGCATGCCCATGTGTTCGAGGTCATACACCACCTTGGGCGCTTCACGGCACAGGTATTCAATCGCGTCCTGGTCGCCCAAATAGTCCGAGCCCTTGACGGTGTCGAAAAAATGGTAGTGCCAGTTGTCTTCGTTCATGTTGCCCAGCGATGCACCAATGCCGCCTTGCGCAGCCACAGTGTGCGAACGGGTCGGGAAGACTTTGGTCAACACCGCCACATTCAGGCCAGCGCGTGCCAGTTGCAGCGAGGCGCGCATACCGGAGCCGCCTGCGCCGACGATGACGACATCAAATTTACGTGATGGAAGTTTGGAGCTTGCGGTCATGTTTATCTTTAGAACTCAACTGTGTAACTTAAGCAAAATAGCTCGGGATTTTTTCATAGACGCCAAAGAACTTGTATGCCCCAGCCCGCACAGGCGGTGAGCCAGACAATGGTGAACACCTGTAGACCCAGGCGCAGGCCCACCGGTTTGATGTAGTCCATCCAGATGTCGCGCATGCCCACCCACACGTGGTACAGCATGGCAATGATGATGGTGAAGGTCAGCACTTTCATCCACTGGGATGAAAAAATACCCGCCCATTTGTCGTAGCCGACAGGGCCCTTGGTCAGCATGATTTGGCCCAGCACCAGCAGGGTAAAAAGTGCCATCAGCGCTGCGGTGACGCGCTGGGCCAGCCAGTCGCGCAGGCCGTAATGCGCGCCGACAACGATGCGTTTGGAGCCGTAATTTACTGCCATGATGTGCTCCTTGAATTAATAAGCGTCGAAGAGCTTGAGTGCCAAAATGAATGTGAGGCCAATGCTGATGACCAGTGTGGCAATCGCCGATGTTTTGCCAAACTCTTTGGTCACTGCGGAGTGGTGCGTGTCAGACCACAAATGGCGCAGGCCTGCAATAGAGTGGTGCAAATAGGCCCAAATTAGTGCGAGTGCGATCAGCTTCCAGATAATGCCCGGCAGGCCCAGCATGCCAATATTGAAAGCGCCCTTGAATTTGGCGAATGAGATTTCAGACGAGATGGACGTGTCAAACATCCAGATGATGAAGGGCATCAAGGCAAACATGATGAACCCGCTGATGCGGTGAAGAATTGACACAATGCCCGCTACGGGTAGGCGGTAGGAGGGCAGGTCGGTGAAGGCGTTGATGTTGCGGAACTCGGGCCGCTTTTTGGCGGTCGGAACTGATTCGGACATGCGTGGCTTTCTGTGTTGTTCTAACTATCTTGGTAACCGCTTGGTAACTTGCAATCTGGATTACGAATTCTGGTAAACCCTAGAATTCTATTGCAATGCAGCATCTGGCTTTATTTGCTGGGTCATAGCTTAGAGTTTTTGTCTGAATAACGGCTGACAAGGTGGACTAAAGCTGATTCAAATCAGTCAGCATTTCTTTGGCGCGCTGCCGCACGTCTGCTCGCAGCTCGGGTGTCATGCGTTGCAAATTTTTGACCATCAGCGCCGTGCGCGGATTGCCTGCAAAACTGGCCTCGTGCTGGTCCAAAAAATTCCAGTACAGCGTGGTCATGGGGCAGGCGTTAGCGCCCACTCGCGTCTCGGGTTCATATTTGCAACCGCTGCAATAGTTGCTCATGCGCTTGACGTAGGCACCACTGGCTACATAAGGCTTGGACGTGAAGCGCCCGCCATTTGCAAACAGTGCCATACCGGCGGTGTTGGGCAGCTCCACCCATTCCACCGCATCAACGTAAACTGCCAGGTACCAGTCGCAAATCGCCTGCGGGTTGATCTGCGCCGTGACACCAAACATGCCGGTCACCATCAGCCGCTGGATGTGGTGCGAGTAGCCGTTTTTAAGCGTCTGGCCTGTGCACTGCTTCATGCAGTTCATGTGGGTGTCGCCTGTCCAGTACCAGGTGGGCAAGGGGTTGGTGTGGCCGTAATGGTTGGCGGTTTTTAGCTCGGGCATGTCTAAAAAGTACACCCCGCGCATAAACTCGCGCCAACCGAGGATTTGGCGGATGAAGCCTTCGACGCTGGCTAAATCCAGGCCGTGCATTTTGTACGCTTGCTCTGCCGCCAGAACAACTTCCAGCGGGTTTAGGAGCTTCAGATTCAACGAGCTCGACAGCAACGAATGCCAGCCAAAATCCAGGTCCGTCCACATCGCGTCTTCATGGGGGCCAAACTGGGGCAGGCGATTGGCTATGAAGTCTTTCAAGGCGACTAGAGCCTGTTCACGGGTCACCGGCCAGTTGAAGTCGTCCAAGCTGCCGGGGTGCGCTGCAAAGTGTTTGTTAACCAATTTGATGACCTCTTTCGTGATCGCATCAGGCTTGTAGTCAATGGTTTTAGGCACGTTTTGCGGCCCGGCTTTGCCGAAGCTTTTGCGGTTGTTGGCATCAAAGTTCCACTGGCCACCGACTGGCTCGCCAGCTTTATCTTCATCCATCAATACCTTGTACTGCTTGCGCATTTGCCGATAAAAAAACTCCATTCGCAGGCTGACCGACTTGCCCGCCCACTTGCGAAACTCGGGCGGGCTGCACAAGAAGTGTTTGTCTTCTCGCCAAGTCAAAAAAGAACCTAAAATATCGTTTTTCGACACTTTTTTGGTATCTTTTAGGGCTGTAGCCCTTTGGATTCGGGCGCGAGCAGCTATCGTTTTAATAGCATCTTCAATCTGCTGGCGAACCCTTAAATCACCCGGCTCAACGCCTATCACAGCTTGTGGCTGGTGCACTTCAATCGCTGCCAGCAAGCCATCGGCCAGAGTTTTGTCGCCCTGAGCATCAAGTGCCCGGTAGTCCACCTGCCAGCCGCCTTGCTTCAGGCTTTCTGCAAAGTGCCGCATCGCTGACAAGAAAAGCGCCGTGCGGATTTTGTGCGACCAGACATGGGTCGATTCTTCAAAGGCTTCGATCATCAGCACCACGTCTTGCGCCGGGTCAAAGCCATCAAAGCCGCTGGATGCTTCGTCAAGCTGATCGCCCAGAATCAAGACCAGATGACGACACTGTATTTTTTGCATACGAAACATTCTAATTAAAGACTTGTCGGTAATTGTGTGCTGCCAACAAACCCATACCGCCAGCGCAGGCTAAGTGTTTTTAGTGGGCGTGGGTAGCGCGGATTTTTTAGCCCGGCAAGCATCAGAGCAATACTTCACCTCATCCCAGTTCTTGGCCCAGCTTTTGCGCCAAGTCATCTCGCGACCGCAAGCCACGCAGGGTTTGCTGGGGAGCGCGGCTTTGTTGCCTTTGAAGCCCATCAATTCAGCGTGTTGTGGTAGTGATGCGTATCCGTGCGGTAGTAGCCTCGGCGCAGCTCCATCGGCACGTTCTGGTAGGTGTAGGCAATGCGCTCCACGCTCAGTAATGGCGTTCCGTGCTCTACTTTCAGGAGCTGCTCGCGCCCGTCAATAGCCGCTTCTGCGCGTATCTTCTCTTCAGCCCGAACCATGCGCATATTGAACTCAGTTTCAAACAGCGCGTACATCGGGCCGTGGTAGTTGGCCAAGCGTTCGGCGGTCAGGCCTTTAAACGGTGCAGCAGGCAGCCAGATGTCTTCAAGAATCGTTGGCGTGCCGGCAAAGCTTAAAACCCGGCGGGCTTGCAACACCGCGTCGCCGCTGCGCAGCGCCAGCGCTCTGGCCACGTCGGCGGTGGCCCGGGTGCGGCGGCAGTCGATGATCTCGCGCTGGGCCGGGCCTTCGCTGCCCGGCGTGCCGCTGTCAGGCACGAGCTTTAAAAACCTGAATTGCACATGCTGCTCTGCATGCGTGGCGACAAACGTGCCCTTGCCCTGGCGGCGCACCACCAGGTTGTCAGTGGCCAGCTCATCAATGGCCTTGCGCACTGTGCCCTGGCTCACGCGGTAGCGGGTGGCCAGATCCATTTCTGAGGGAATGGCTTCACCCGGCTTCCATTCGCCGGACTGCAGGCTTTGCAAAATCAGACCCTTGATTTGCTGGTACAGCGGGCTGAAAGCAGGCGTCAAGGCTCCCAACTCGTCAGCGGGCGATGGCGATGGGAAGGAGGGAATGGCAGCCATATCGGGTATCTTTTAGATGTTTTATCATATCTTATATAAGACATAAGACAAATTGACGCACTGCATCATTCGGCGCTAAAATCGAAGGCTGATATTGCTTACCAGCACCTGTTTTTAATCACTTCCTGAAAGCTCCCCATCATGACCAAAAAACCCGTCCGTGTTGCCGTTACCGGTGCAGCAGGCCAAATCGGTTACGCCTTGCTGTTTCGTATTGCCTCTGGCGAAATGCTGGGCAAAGACCAGCCCGTGATTTTGCAACTGCTGGAAGTCCCGGTTGAAGGTCCGCAAAAAGCCCTGAAGGGCGTGATGATGGAACTCGACGATTGCGCCTTCCCGCTGCTGGTGGGGATGGAAGCGCACAGCGACCCGATGACGGCTTTTAAAGATACCGACTACGCGCTGCTGGTGGGCTCACGCCCACGCGGCCCGGGCATGGAGCGTGCCGAGTTGCTGGCGGTGAATGGCGCGATTTTTATCGCCCAGGGCAAAGCCCTGAACGCTGTGGCCAGCCGCAACGTCAAAGTGCTGGTGGTGGGCAACCCGGCCAACACCAACGCCTGGATCGCCATGAAAAGCGCACCAGATTTGCCACGTAAAAACTTCACCGCCATGCTGCGCCTGGACCACAACCGCGCGGCCAGCCAGGTTGCTGCCAAAACCGGCAAGGCCGTGGCAGACATTGAAAAACTCTGCGTGTGGGGCAACCATTCACCCACCATGTACGCCGACTACCGCTTTGCGACCATCAAGGGTGAAAGCGTCGCCGCCATGATCAATGACCAGGACTGGAACGCCAACACCTTCTTGCCAACCGTCGGCAAGCGCGGTGCCGCCATCATTGAGGCACGCGGTGTATCGTCAGCCGCATCAGCAGCCAACGCCGCCATTGACCACATGCGCGACTGGGCGCTGGGCACCAACGGCAAATGGGTCACGATGGGTATCGCTTCCAGCGGACAGTACGGTATTCCAGATGGCACCATGTTTGGTTTCCCCGTGACCTGCGAAGGTGGTGAATACAAACTGGTTGAAGGCCTGGCAATTGATGAATTCAGCCAGACCTGTATCAACAAAACCTTGGCTGAGTTGCAAGGCGAGCAAGACGGCGTGAAGCACCTGCTGTAATGTCCCACCCTCGCGACATCCTCCTCGGCGCTCAGGCGGCGACTGGTTTTTTACCCGTTTGCGACCACTACAGCGGCGTAGAGGTGCGTATGCGCAAAAGCTTGGCTCTGCAAGCCGAGATGATCGAAGAGTTCGGTGCCTGCGTATTTGACGTGACGCTGGACTGTGAAGACGGCGCACCTGTGGGCGGCGAGGCTGACCATGCAGCGATGGTGGTGGCGCTCGTCACGCTGGCCAGCAACAAAGCCCGTGTGGCGGTGCGCGTCCACCCCGTCGATCACCCCGCGTTTGAAGCCGACATTGCCACGATTGCAGGCAGCGTCGGGCATCAGCTGTGCCACATCATGGTGCCCAAGGTTGAGTCTGCTGAAGATGTGATGAAGGTTGAGAAAGCCCTGATAGCCGCCGATGCCGGGCACTTGCCGATACATGCTTTGATCGAATCGCCCGCCGCTGTGCACCGCGCTTTTGAGATTGCCGCGCACCCGCGTGTGCAGTCATTGAGTTTTGGCTTGATGGATTTTGTATCCAGCCATGGTGGGGCGATACCTGCGCATGGCATGAGTAGCCAGGGCCAGTTCACCCACCCGCTGGTGGTGCGCGCCAAACTGGAGATTGCCTCTGCCTGCCACGCCAACAGCAAAACGCCATCGCATTGCGTGGTGACCGAGTTCAATGACGCGGCCGCCATGACGATGGCCGCGCGTCGGGCGTTTCATGAGTTTGGCTACACCCGCATGTGGAGCATTCACCCGAACCAGATTCGTCCGATATTGGCGGCCTTCGCGCCAACTGAAGGTGAGATTGAGAGTGCTACAAAAATAATAGCTGCTGCCACCCATAGCGATTGGGCTCCCATCAGTTTTGAGGGTCAATTGCATGACCGCGCAAGCTACCGTTACTTCTGGCAAGTGCTGGAACGCGCGCACCAGACGGGGCGTGCGCTGCCGCCTGAAGCACAAGCCTACTTCAACCCAACTCCGCAATAAGTTTCAACCTGTTTCGAACGTAGCATGAACACCAACCTTGCCATGAGCTTTGCCACAAACCTCGCCATCACGCTGGGCGCTGCACTTGTGTCTGTGACGGCCATTTCTGCCTCCGCACAAACGAGCCCAGACGCCAAACCGGCAGCTAAACCAGCAACCACTGCGGCTGCCAAAAAGAAACCGGCAGTTAGCGCGAGCCGCACAGAGCTTAAAAGCACCGCCAAAAACATAGCCGCCGGGATTGAAGCCGCTGAAGCAGCATTGACGCCCGAAGAAATCGCCATTGCAGAACGCGTATACATCGGCAGGCTGCCCTGCGAGCTGGGCGCCTTCATCACCTTGACGGCTGAAAAGAAAACGCCCGGTTATTTCGATGTGGAGGGTAAGAACTTCAAATACCGCATGTTCCCCGTGCCCACCACCACCGGGACGGTTCGCCTGGAGGACCGCAAGGCGGGCGCTGTCTGGCTACAGATGGGCAACAAATCAATGCTGATGAACCAGAAGCTGGGCACGCGTCTTGCTGATGAATGCATGAGCCCCGCGCAGGTGGCCGTGGCTGAGGCTTTGAAGTTGAACCCGCCAGTCAGCGTGTTGGACGCACCCAAGCCGGCGGCCTCGGCTGCCCTGCCCGTATCTGCCCCCGCGTCAGCTGCAAAATAATTTTTTTACTGCCCCGTTTTTGACCACAGGAGAAGCCCCCATGTCAGCCGACACACCATCTGATTTCTTGCAAACCTACCGCAACCACGTTGCCGAACGTTCGGTACTCGGCATTCCGCCACTGCCCCTGTCGGCCAAGCAGACCGCCGAGGTGATTGAGCTGCTCAAAGCCCCGCCAAAAGGCGAAGATGCGTTTTTGGTAGAACTGATTACCCACCGCGTGCCAGCAGGTGTTGACGATGCCGCCAAGGTCAAGGCCAGCTATCTCGCCGCTGTGGCGCACGGTACTGAAAAGTGCGCGTTGATCTCGCGTGAAAAAGCCACGCAATTGCTGGGCACCATGCTGGGCGGCTACAACATCAGCCCGATGATTGTGTTGCTTGACGATGCCGAGGCCAGCGTTGCCACGCAAGCAGCTAGCGGGTTAAAGAACACGCTCTTGATGTTTGACCAGTTCCATGACGTGAAAGAAAAAGCCGACAAGGGCAACACCTATGCCAAGGCCGTGCTGCAAAGCTGGGCCGATGCCGAGTGGTTTACCAGCCGACCTGAAGTGCCGCAGTCCATCATGCTGACCGTCTTCAAAGTCGCAGGGGAGATCAATACCGACGATTTGTCGCCCGCACCCGATGCCTGGAGCCGCCCCGACATTCCGCTGCACGCGCTGGCCATGCACAAAAACCCGCGCCCCGGTGTCACACCGGAAGAAGAAGGCAAGCGCGGTCCGGTCAAGTTTATAGACTCACTCAAAGCCAAAGGCCATCTGGTTGCCTATGTGGGCGATGTGGTGGGCACCGGTTCGTCACGCAAGTCGGCAACCAATTCTGTGCTGTGGTTCACCGGCCAAGACATTCCGTTTGTGCCGAACAAGCGCTTTGGTGGTGTCTGCCTGGGCTCAAAAATCGCGCCGATTTTCTACAACACCATGGAAGACTCAGGCGCATTGCCGATTGAATTGGACGTGAGCCAGATGGCGATGGGCGACGTGATTGAGCTGCGCCCTTATGACGGCAAGGCATTCAAAGACGGCTTGCTTGTTGCCGAATTCAAGCTCAAAAGCGAGGTGCTGTTTGACGAAGTGCGCGCCGGTGGCCGCATTCCCCTCATCGTTGGCCGTGGCCTGACTGCCAAGGCACGCTTTGCACTCGGCTTACCTGCATCGACCCAGTTCCGTCTGCCGCAAGACCCGCTGGACAATGGCCGTGGTTTTACCCTGGCGCAAAAAATGGTTGGGCGTGCCGTCGGTTTGCCAGTTATTGACGGAAATCAGCAGGGCGTGCGCCCCGGTACGTATTGCGAGCCAAAAATGACATCGGTTGGCTCACAAGACACCACCGGCCCCATGACCCGTGACGAGCTGAAAGACCTGGCTTGCCTGGGCTTTAGCGCTGATTTGGTGATGCAGTCCTTCTGCCACACAGCCGCTTACCCCAAGCCAGTTGACGTGAAGATGCACCACGAGTTGCCAGACTTTATGAGCACACGCGGCGGCATTCCATTGCGCCCCGGCGACGGCATCATTCACAGCTGGTTGAACCGCATGCTGCTGCCCGACACGGTAGGCACAGGCGGCGACAGCCACACGCGTTTCCCGATTGGCATCAGCTTCCCCGCAGGCTCAGGCCTGGTGGCTTTTGGTGCGGCTACGGGTGTGATGCCGTTGGACATGCCTGAGTCGGTTCTGGTGCGCTTCAAAGGCGAACTACAGCCCGGCATCACCTTGCGTGATCTGGTCAACGCCATTCCGTTGTACGCCATCAAGGCCGGTTTATTGACAGTTGCCAAGCAGGGCAAGATCAATATCTTCTCGGGCCGTATCCTTGAGATTGAAGGCCTGCCTGACCTTAAAGTTGAGCAAGCGTTCGAGCTCAGTGACGCATCCGCCGAGCGTTCAGCTGGTGGTTGCACCGTGCACCTGAACAAAGAGCCCATCATCGAGTACATCACCAGCAACATCACCATGCTCAAATGGATGATTGCCACAGGTTACTCAGACGTGCGCACCATCCAACGCCGCATCGCCGCGATGCAAGCCTGGCTGGCTGACCCGCAATTGCTCAAAGGCGATGCAGACGCTGAATACGCCGCCGTCATCGAGATTGATCTGGCCGACATCCACGAGCCTATCGTTGCTTGCCCGAACGACCCGGATGACGTGAAAACCCTGGCAGACGTAGCGGGCAGCAAAATCGATGAAGTGTTTATCGGCAGCTGCATGACCAATATCGGCCATTTCCGCGCAGCATCAAAGTTGCTGGAAGGCAAGCGTGATATTCCCGTCAAACTCTGGATGGCCCCACCCACCAAGATGGATGCCAAACAGCTCACAGAAGAGGGCCACTACGGCGTGCTCGGCAGCGCGGGTGCCCGCATGGAAATGCCAGGCTGCAGCCTGTGCATGGGCAACCAGGCGCAGGTGAAAGAAGGCGCAACGGTGTTCTCAACCAGCACGCGCAACTTCCCGAACCGCTTGGGCAAAAACTCCAATGTGTATCTTGGTTCAGCGGAACTGGCAGCCATCTGCTCCAAGCTAGGCCGTATCCCGACCAAGGCCGAGTACATGGCCGACATGGGCGTACTGACTGCATCCAGCGACCAGATTTATCAGTACTTGAACTTTGACAAGGTCAAGGATTACACGGACTTAGCGGCTACGGCAGATACGGTGAAAGACGCTGTGCCAGCCTGATTTTGTATCGGTGCGATGTTAGTGAAAAAGCGGCCTTCGGGTCGCTTTTTACATTTGTGATGTGATCAACAAAGAGGGCACTTACTTGATGGGTGTGCAGGCGCAATCGTTCCTATTTACTGACTTTACCAGTGACTTTTCTGGCAACTTGTTCATTAATTATCCTTTCCCAATAAACTGCTTCATTGCGGATACTCTTAGTGATTTCAATCACACCACTTGTACAGAATGATGTAAGAGACACACTCATCTCAATCGTTTTTTCTAGTTCATTAATTAGACTTTCAGGCGCTGGGTGCACCACAATAATTCGTGCCAGAAACGACTGCGTCAGTAATAGCTGACCAGCAAGGGTGTCAATTTTGCTAGCCATCACGCCACCTGCCGCAACTCATACCCCGCAATCAACAAATCCGCAGGCAAATCAAGCCCGGCAGACAAACGGCGAATCATTTCCAGCGACAAGGGGCGTACGCGATTCAGCACTTCAGCCACGCGGGCGCGTGTGCCGATATAGGGTTCCAAGTCTTTGCGGCTTAGCTGACGGGCTTCCATGACGTGTAGCAGCAGGCTGATCGGGTCAACTTTTGGCATGCTGATGTGTTTCTTTTCGTACTCTTCGACCAGCAGACTCAGCACTTCCAGCTCGTCTGCTTCGGGCGATTTGGGTTTTGCATCCCAAACTGCATCTATGCGCTGCATCGCGACGCGGTAATCTGCCTTGGTGTGGATAGGGTGAATATTCATAATGTCCTCATACGGTATTTACATCGATCCGGTCGTATTGGTGATGGGTGCCTACAAAACGGATGTAAGCGATTTGCCGGTTGTAATGCATCGCCACCACCAGTCGATAGTCGTTTCCCTTGATGTTAAAAACAACGCGATTTCCACCTAAAAAACTGGCATTGCGATAGGCTGCTTTTATATCTGCGGGCGATACCCAGCGAACGCGACTGACAATCGCGTACCAGGCACTTAGTGGTTCCAGCGCATCTGGATGCTTTGTCCAAAAGTCACGGAGAGTGCTTAAAGCAATAATTCTCATCGATGAACTTTAGCATGTTCCCGTTTTGGGAGCAAGTGCAACGATGTTTTAATAAGTACACACAGGAGACAAGATGACATTCAAATCAATTGCAGGCACAGCGTTGCTGACACTGGCTGCGGCCATGCCGCATTCAACTTCTTTTGCCCAGGCCTTCCCGACCAAACCGGTGCGCATTGTTGTGCCGCAAACGCCAGGTGGTGCGTCTGATGCGCTGGCGCGTATCGTTGGGCAAAAGCTGTCTGAAAAATGGGGTCAGGCGGTGGTGATTGAAAACCGTGCGGGTGCAGGTGGCAATATTGGGATGGACGTGGTGGCCAAAGCACCTGGTGATGGCTACACGCTGCTGATGTCCTATGTCGGCTCGCATGCCATCAATGTCAGCATTTACAAAAAGCTGCCCTTTGACCCCGAGGCTGACTTTGCCGCTGTGGCAACTCTCGCCAACGTGCCTTTTGTGGCCGCTGCCAATGCAGCGCTTCCCGTGAGCAACATGAAAGAGCTGGCGGCTTATGCAGCTAAAAATCCGGTGTCTTTTGGCTCGGCGGGCAATGGCTCTGTCAACCATTTGCTGGGTGAGATGTTCAGTACCACCAGCCAGACCAAAATGCTGCACGTACCGTACAAGGGCGCTGCACCGGCGCTGACCGATTTGATTGCCGGGCAAACACAACTGGTCTTCACCAGCCTGCCGTCGATTGCGCAGCATATTCGGGCGGGCACGGTCAAAGGGCTGGGGGTAACGGGCTCCAAACGCGCGCAAGCCTTTAAAGACATTCCGACGATTGCTGAATCGGGCTACCCCGGCTTTGTGATCAACCCGTGGTTTGGCTTGTTTGCGCCCAAAGGCACACCACCTGCCATCATTCGGCAGATCAATGCTGAGGTCAACAAAATTCTGCAAGACAAAGACACGATAGACAAGTTTGCGGTGCTTGGTGCCGAGCCCTATGAAACAACCCCACAAGAGTTCACGGCCATCTTGCATGCCGATATTTTGAAGTGGGCGACGGTTGTTAAAAGCTCTGGTGCTACTGCTGATTGACCTGTAACCCTGAGGGCAAGTCAACCGCTGGGTTAAATGCCGCCAGCCAATATATCCATTTAAGGTTTTTTAATGCAAGACGAAACTTCATCGCAAGCCAGGCCGCCGCTCAACATGCGCGGCAACCGCTTCAAGCCTTTGACGTGGGAGACATTGAGCCCTGCGCAATTAAAGATGGTTGAAAGCGTGATGTCTGGCAAGCGCGGCTCCATGCAGGGGCCGTACAACGTGCTGCTGCGCAGCCCTGAGCTGGGCAATCTGGCGCAGCAATTTGGTGCGCATACACGCTTTAACTCGTCACTGCCGCTAGCGCTCAATGAGCTGGCAATTTTGCTGGTGGCGCGTTTTTGGACTTGCCAGTTTGTCTGGTGGGCGCATCGGCGCATTGCGCGCGAGGCCGGTTTGGACGAGGCCTTGATTCAAGCCATCGCTACTGGGCAAAGCCCACAGGGCTTGTCTGTCGATGTTGCAGCGGTGTACGGCTTTTGCCATGAGTTGCTTCAAACGCGTGTCGTCAGTGATGGCGCCTACGCAGCCGCTGTTCAGCGCTTTGGAGAGGCTGGCGTGGTGGACCTGATGGGCACCATGAGCTATTACACACTGGTCAGCATGTCGCTCAATGTTGACCAGTACCCCTTACCTGATGGGCCGGACGGCGAGACGCCTGAGCTAAAGCCCTTGCGGTAAAGGGTGCAGTACCCGCAGCTCTGAGCCATCGACAAAACGTACCACCCAAAAGTCAGGTGATGCCGGCAGGTTGGGGCGCGAGTAACTGACGTTGGGTGGGCAGATGTAAACAGTGCTGGCACCTTCGCTGGGCGGTGGTGCCAGGTAGTGTCGGGTTGCAGCTACCAGGCCACCAATTTCGCTGACCACCAAGCCGATTGATTCCGTCACGGCATTGACCGCTACACCCTGACCGAGTAAATGAATGGTGGTGTGCCCGATCAGGTCGAGCCGTGACGCTTCGACATACAACACCGCTGCCGTGTTGATCCGCAAATCATCTGGGGCAGCAGGGTCTAACGCTTTGTTGAAGGCAATGAATGGCATGGGGCACTGGCTGTGTCAAGACAAAGTGAATTCTTTGTGCTCAGACATATTTTTTGGCGGTTTGCCCGTGATGGCCGAGGTGGCCATTTTAAAAAGCTGCACCATTTTGCTGTCGTTTGAATCCCAATACTCAACGTGACCAATGTCAACCTTCAGCAGCGCCAGATCAGGGTCGGTCGCACCACCTGGAAACCAGGCTTTTGCAATCACATTGAAAAGATCGTCTTTTTGGGCTTGATCTTCAACGATTGAGGCCAGACCCGAAACTGACACATAGTTGTCACCCCCAGGATCAGCATAAGACACGTTCACATTGCCGTCTTGCGCCACGCTTTTTGCAAGTTCGCTTTTGCGTGAAATGAAAAAGAACAAGGCTTTACCTTCATCATCGGCTTTGTTTTGAGTTGTCAAGGGGACGCTGTGCAGGATGCCGTTGGTATGGCGATGCGTGAGCATGCCAAATTTGATGTTTTTGATCAAATTCCACAGGGTGTGTTGAGGGGTGTGCGTAGTCATAGAATTCTCATAAAGTAGTTAAGTACTACTGACTTTAAAAACTATCGCTACGTGCCGCCATCAGTAACAAGCCAAGTGCCGTGTCAGCCAGCGACTACAACTCTCCACGCTTCATGCAGCCCTGCCAGAATAGGGGTGTTGATTCATCACAAGGAGTTATCGCCATGATCAAACCTCTGAGCATTGAGCAGCACACTTTTGCAGGCACCCTCAAATCTTTCAAAACTGCATCAGGCAAGTCAGGCAAGTTTTACTCGCTGCCGGCACTGGCCAAGCAGTACCCGAACGTCGCTCGCCTGCCAGTCTCCCTGCGCATCGTGCTTGAATCTGTGTTGCGCAACTGTGACGGCAAACGTGTGACGCAGCAGCACATCAAAGAACTGGCCAACTGGCAGCCAAACGCTACGCGCACACAAGAGATTCCATTTCTTGTCTCGCGCGTGGTGCTGCAAGACTTTACTGGCGTGCCGTTACTGGCTGACCTGGCCGCCATGCGCAGTGTGGCCGTCAAGCTGGGGAAAGACCCGAAACGCATTGAGCCGCTGGTGCCGGTTGACCTGGTGGTTGACCATTCCATCATGGTGGACTACTACGGCAAAAAGAACTCGCTGGACTTGAACATGAAGCTGGAATTCCAGCGCAACAACGAGCGCTACCAGTTCATGAAATGGGGCATGCAGGCCTTTGATACCTTTGGCGTGGTGCCGCCGGGCTTTGGCATCGTGCACCAGGTTAATTTGGAATACCTGGCGCGCGGCGTGCATAAAACGGCAGACGATATTTACTACCCCGACTCACTGGTCGGCACCGACAGCCACACCACCATGATCAACGGCATTGGCGTGGTGGCCTGGGGCGTGGGTGGCATTGAGGCCGAAGCCGCCATGCTGGGCCAGCCGGTGTACTTTTTAACGCCTGACGTGGTGGGCTTTGAGCTGACCGGAAAGTTGCGTGAAGGCGTGACTGCCACTGACCTGGTGCTGCGCGTGACCGAGCAGTTGCGCTCGACAAAAGTCGTCGGCAAGTTTGTAGAGTTTTTCGGTGAAGGCACGCGCTCTTTAAGCCTACCCGACCGCGCCACCATTGGCAACATGGCACCTGAGTATGGTGCCACGATGGGGTTCTTTCCGGTTGATGAAAAAACCATGGATTACTTTGAAGGCACGGGCCGTACCAAGGCCGAGATTGAAGCGTTTGCGGCTTACTTCAAGGCCCAGGGTTTGTTTGGCGTGGCCAAGGCGGGGGACATTGATTATTCACAGGTCGTCAAGCTGAATCTGGGCGACGTTACACCCAGTCTGGCCGGGCCAAAACGTCCACAAGACCGCATCGAGCTGGGCGATGTGCCCCGCCAGTTTTGCTCACTGCTGAGCAAACCGATTGCGGAAAACGGCTTTAACCAGCCGGCCGGTATGCTGAACACCCGGCATTTGCTGCGACACACTGACGATGGCCGCGTCGATTCGCTGCCGGGTGTGCATCCCACCCCGGTGGGCGCACCGCGCTCGGTGGTCGAGATGGAAAGCAATCGCCCGACGCTGGCTTCAATGGCTACAGCGCATCCCGACGTTTCAACACCCCAGTCCGGCAAATCCGACATCAGCATCGGCAATGGCGATATATTGATTGCGGCTATCACCAGTTGCACCAACACGTCCAACCCCAGCGTGCTGCTGGCGGCGGGCCTGCTGGCCAAAAAAGCAGTGGAAGCGGGGCTGAAGGTGCAGCCGCACATCAAGACCTCGTTGGCGCCAGGCTCCCGCATCGTGACCGAGTACCTGACGGAAACAGGCCTGCTGCCGTATCTGGAAAAACTCGGTTTTGCCTTGGCCGGTTACGGCTGCACCACCTGTATCGGCAACGCCGGTGACCTG
>JAYWBS010000057.1:0-18812 GCA_043781295.1 Polaromonas sp. | reverse complement strand
GAACGCCCAACAGCGGTGGTCATGATCAGCGCTTACCTGATAAGCGTGGCATTTCTGGGTATTTTCAAGTCCGCCAGTGCCTGGTGGCGCAAGGACATCATCGGGTTGTGGGTACTGATGGCGTTTACGCCTTTGACTGCAGCCACCTTGCTGCTGGTGGCCAGTGTGATGGGCTTTGTGCCGTCGTCATGGCTGTCACGCTACGGGCTGCTGATGGGTCTGATCGTTGAAGTCCCGCTGCTGCTGATTGCCTTGAACTTGCGCTCGCGAGAACGCCACGGTGTTGAAGCCAGGGCGCAGGCCATGTCTAGCCAGGATGCGTTGACGGGCTTGCTGACCGCCCATTTATTTCAAGACCGCCTGAAGCAAATCGTTGCCCGAACAGAGCGCTACAAAGAGCCTGCTGCAGTCGTGTTTATAGAGCTGGTCAACTACCGCTATATCAAAAAAACCTGGGGCGTTGCTGTGGCAGAGCAAAGCCTGCTGCGCAGCGTCATCAAACTGCGCCGCATATTGCGCGATACAGACACCGTGGGCCGGGTTGATGAAGCCAGGTTTGGATTGATTTTGGAAGGCGTCTCCACGCGCGCACCAGTGACCGAGCTGGGCGCGCGTTTGATAGCTGCGGGATTGATGCCGCTGAAAGGCCTCAAGCCCGAAGTGGTGTTGCAGTTTCATGCGGCGGCCGTGCTGCTCCATGAGCGGCCTGGCAGCGCTGTAGATATCAGCGAGGCGCTGGCCGATCTGATTAAACACATGGGCGCGCGCACACGCCGCCCGATCCGTTTTCTGGAGCCCGCAATAACGCGCCCGATGGAGCTGGGTGCGCAATCAGAATTTGAGCCCAGTCAAACCAGCCCACGCCTGCGGGCGGTCAACACACTTTAGGATTTATAGGCCATCAGGTCAGGCAAAACGGTAATTGCTGTTGACCGTCTGACCCACCTTCAATGGCTGGTCAATACCCGTGAGTACGATGGCATTCATGCCAAAGGTCAAAGCGCCGTTCATCCGCGCATCTTGCCGGTAGGTTTGCAACATGTCGCCGACTTCAGGGCTGCTCAAGGCGGTCGCTGGGTCAATGTTGGGAATGGGGCAACGCGGGCAAGGCTTGACGGGTTTGAGTTGCACTGTGCCCTGCTGTGTGGCGATATGCAGCACCTCCAGCCGATCCTCATCATGCGGGGCCAGCGCATCGCCGTCAAGCGCATTGCCAAGCACTATATTGGGCCTGAAACGCGACATGCCGACGCTGGCCTGGCCCGCAGCGCCAAGCTTGCTGTTGAGCTGCGCCAGAGAAGCCTCGCTGATCACCAGCAGCGCAAAGCCGTCATTGAACTGGTTCAGCGCCTCAACCTCACCCGTCCAGGCTTTATCGCTCAGTCGCTTGTGATCCGGGTCAAACCGTACCAGGCGCGCGGTGGTACCTAAAAAGTCAGTGAACCACTGGGCTGCGATCTTGCCCATGTCAAACGCCGCCACAGAGTCACCCCAAACGGTCACGCGCACGGGCGCTTCGACCTCATCAAGCTTGACATGCAGGGCCAGCATGCCGGGGGCACGCAGCACCATCTCGTCGTGTTTGATTTGCGGTTGAATCAACGCCATGCGCGGCAGCTCGCGCTGGGTTACAAATTCGCTTTTTTCATCGACCACCATCCAGTTACGGTCAAACTCCAGCCCGGTTTCCGTCAGGATGGCCTCTTGCACGGCAACCCCAGCGCAAGATTTGATCGGGTAAACAAACAGGCCTGAAATGGTGGCCTGGATGTCAAAGTTATCGAAGTTCTCAAGTGGTAAGTCGCTCACAACGGTTTTCCTGCAAGTTGAAATAAGGCTGAAAAACAGCCGACAGCCGCAATTTTGCACTGCCTCCTAAAATGGGGCATGTCCAATTTTTTCGATGTGTGTATTCGCGGTGACGGTGTGGTGGGCCGCGCCATGGCTTTGCTGCTGGCCAAAGAGCGGCTGCGCGTGGCCTTGGTAGCACCTGCGGCAGATGCGGAAAAGCTCGATAAAACAGATATCCGGGCCTACGCCCTGAACAGCGCATCCAGGCAACTGCTGCAAACACTGCGTGCCTGGCCGGAAGAAAATTTTGCCACGCCAGTACTGAAAATGCAGGTCTGGGGTGACGCTGGCGGCGCGGTGGACTTCAACGCAAATGGCGCGGCACAGGCCGCTTTGGCGTGGATTGTGGATGTTCAAGAACTAGAAGAGCAACTGGCCCAGGCCTGCCGTTACCAGGGCCAGATTGAGCGGGTCGGGCAACCGGCCCCGGCAGCACTCAACATCATTTGTGAAGGCCAAAAAAGCAGCAGTCGCAGCGCACTAGGGGCGCAGTGGACGCGCAAGCCCTACGCCCAAAAGGCCATTGCGGCCCGTCTTGCGTCAAGCCTGCCGCACGGCGGCGTGGCCCGCCAGTGGTTTGCTGGCGGCGTAGCGGGCGGTGACGTGCTGGCGCTTTTGCCTATGGGTGGCGCGTTGGGGAACTCTCTGGCGCTGGTCTGGTCTGTCTCTGATGCGCGCGCAGCTTCACTTGAAAATCTTGCACAAGATGCGTTTTGTGCCGAACTGGCAGCCGTCTGTGGGTCGGGGGTGGGCAATTTGCATCTGATCAGCGACAGGGCCAGTTGGCCGCTGGCGCTGTCCAGCGCCGACCGCTGGGTTGGCCCCGGCTGGGCGCTCGCCGGTGATGCAGCGCACGCGGTACACCCCCTGGCAGGCCAGGGCTTGAACCTGGGGCTGGCAGATGCGGCATGCTTGAGCAGTGTGCTGGCTGGTCGTGAATATTGGCGCGGCTTGGGTGACGAAAAATTATTGCGCCGCTACGAGCGGGCGCGCAAAGCAGATGTTGCTGCTGTTGGCGCGGTCACAGATGGCCTGCACAGTTTGTTTGCACACGCCGGGCCCGCCTGGCAGTCAATGCGCAACTGGGGCATGAACGGATTCGCCAGCAGCACACCGCTTAAAAACTGGTTGGCCCGCCGCGCTACGGGTATGTCGATTTAAAGCGACTGGTTACTTTTTAAAAAAGAGACTCTCATGAAATTATTTAAATCATTCGCCGCTTTCAGCCTTGTCGCGCTTAGCCTGGGCGCTGCATTTGCACAAGAAGCCATCATCCGCAGAAACCTGGCCGAGCGGCTGCCCGCGTTTGCAAAAATCGACGAAGTCAGCAAAACCCCCATGAATGGGCTGTATGAGGTTCGCGTCAATGAGGCTGATATTTTCTACACCGATGCGGAAGGCAATTTTCTGATTCAGGGCAACCTGATTGACACCAAAGCCAAGCGCAATCTGACCGAAGAGCGGACTGAAAAATTAAGCGCCATTGACTTTGGCGCCCTGCCGGTCAAGGATGCCTTCACGATTGTTCGCGGCAACGGCAAACGCAAAATGGCGGTCTTTGAAGACCCCAACTGCGGCTACTGCAAGCGCTTTGAGCGTGACTTGCAAAAAGTATCAGACGTCACCGTTTACATGTTTTTGTACCCCATCCTGAGCCCTGATTCAACCGACAAATCCAAAAGCATCTGGTGCGCCAAAGACAAAGGCAAAATCTGGCAAGACGTGATGGTGCGCGACATGCCGATACCCAAGGCAAGCTGCGACACCGCCGCCATTGACCGCAACCTTGACTTTGGCCGCAAGCACAAAATCACCGGCACGCCGACGATGTTTTTCGCCGACGGTTCTCGCGTACCAGGCGCTATCAATAACCAGCAGGTCGAAAAATTCCTGGCGGATGCCAAATAAACCTGAAAACCAGCTAAAACCGATTTTTAAGCCGTTTTTAGGTGCCTTTTATGGCTGTAGCCCAATGTATTCGGGCGCAAGCAGCTACTGAATATATAGCAAACCAGCAACACCAGTCAGTCTGTCTAATCACCGCACGCATGCCCCAGCCACCCGCAAAAACGATTCGCCGACCGGGCTACGCGGGCCTGAATCCTTTGGTGCTGCTAACTGCCCTGATGCGCTTGCACTTGACGGTCGTGGCTACACTGAGCTGTGTGTTCGGTGCTGCGGGCGTTTAATATTTTCAACTATCTGTATGAAAAAAACCAGCCCGCTCACACCCATCCACTACCTGGTCGAGGCAAGCAACACCCATTCGCATTTGTTCAACATCACGTTGACGATTGCCCAGCCTTTACAAGCGCAGCGCGTGTCGCTGCCCGTGTGGATTCCGGGCAGCTACCTGGTGCGTGAGTTTTCAAAAAACCTGCAACACCTCAAAGTGCAGCAAGGTAGAACACCGCTGGCAGCAAAGCAGCTTGACAAATGCACCTGGCAGATTGATTGCAACCCCGGCAAGCCGCTGGTGTTGCGCTACCAGGTGTATGCGCACGACAACTCGGTGCGCACCGCTTGGCTGGATGCTGAGCGTGGTTTTTTTAATGGCACCAGTGTTTGCTTGAAGGTTGAGAGCCAAGAAAAATCATGGCATCTGCTTGAAGTGACTGAGCCCGTTAAAACCAAGGGCTGGTCAGTCGCAACCGGATTGAGCGCACAACAAATCAACCAGCAAGGCTGGGGCACCTACCGCGCCGCCAACTATGACGAACTGGTCGATTGCCCGGTGGAGCTCGGCGCATTTTGGAGCGGTACCTTCATAGCCTGCGGCGTGCCGCACCGCTTTGTCGTAGCGGGTGCGTTGCCAGGTTTTGATGGTGCCAAATTGCTGACCGACACACAAAAGATTTGCGAGGAAGAAATACGTTTTTGGCACGGCAACAAGAAACCGCCTTTTAGCAGCTACCTCTTCATGCTCAACGCTGTAGACGACGGCTACGGCGGGCTGGAACACCGCAACTCGACTGCGCTGATCTGCAATCGCAAAGACTTGCCGCGTGTGGGTGAGCCCAAAGTATCCGAGGGCTACACCACACTGCGCGGCCTCATCAGCCACGAATACTTTCACACCTGGAACGTCAAGCGCCTGCGACCGGCAGCGTTTGCCAGCTACAACTATGGGCAGGAAAACTACACCGAACTGCTCTGGTTTTTTGAAGGCTTCACCAGCTACTACGACGACCTGCTGCTGCGGCGCGCAAGCTTGCTGGACAACACGGGCTACTTCAAGCTGCTGAACAAAACCATCAACCAGGTGATGCAAACGCCGGGCACGCAGGTGCAGTCGGTCGCCCAGGCCAGTTTTGATGCCTGGGTGAAGTACTACCGCCAGGATGAAAACACGCCCAACGCCACGGTGAGCTACTACACCAAAGGCGCGCTGGTGGCGCTGTGTTTTGATTTGACGCTCCGGCGTGAAGGCCACACCACGCTGGATGACGTGATGCGCGCGCTGTGGCTGCACTTCAAGGCTGGGCCGATGAGCGAAGCAGACTTTGCCGCCGTGTTGCAAACGCTGGGCAAGCGCTCATTTGATGCTGAATTAAACAGCTGGGTACACGGTAAGGGCGAACTGCCGCTGCGCACACTTCTGGAGCAACACGGCGTGACCGTGCATGATGACCCGGCTCAATTGGCGCAGCGCCTGGGGCTGCGCGTGAGTGAAACCCATGGTGTAGTTGTTAAAACTGTTCTGTCGGGTGGCGCAGCGGAGAAAGCTGGTTTTGCAGCGGGTGATGAATGGCTAGGCGTTGAGGACAAAAAACAGCAAAGCGGCTGGAGAATGCAGCGCCTGGACGATCTGCTGCTGTATGCTGGCACAGCCCAAAAAGTCATCGCACTGGTGTCGCGAGACAAACGCCTCTTGCGTCTTGAGTTAACGATACCGCCATCTGCAACCACCTGGCGTCTGGCCGTCAAAGATGCCGCTAAAGTAGAGGCTTGGCTAGTAAATTAAAGAAAGAATTCCATGACCTTTGAAACCATCATCACCTCCACCCAGGGCCCAGAAGGCCGCCAGGTCGGCATTGTCACGCTGAATCGCCCCAAGCAGCTCAACGCCCTGAACGACCAGTTGATGGACGAGCTGGCCACGGCACTGAAAGCCTTTGAGCTGGATGCCAACATTGGCTGCATGATCATCACTGGCAGTGAAAAAGCCTTTGCCGCCGGGGCCGACATTGGTGCCATGGCCAGCATGGGTTTTGCCGATGCCTACGGCAAAGACTTCATCACCCGCAACTGGGAGCAGATTCGCACGATTCGTAAACCCGTGATTGCGGCCGTGAGCGGCTTTGCACTGGGCGGCGGCTGCGAGCTGGCCATGATGTGCGACTTTATTATTGCCGCCGACAACGCCAAATTTGGTCAGCCGGAAATCAAGCTTGGCATCATCCCCGGCGCAGGCGGTACGCAGCGGCTGCCGCGCGCAGTCGGCAAAGCCAAAGCGATGGACATGGCCCTGACGGGCCGCATGATGGACGCTCTAGAAGCCGAACGCGCAGGCCTGGTCAGCCGCGTGGTGCCATTGGACAAATTGATGGACGAAGCGCTGGGTGCAGCATTGACAATTTGCGGCCTCGGCAACATCGCGCTGATGGCCGCTAAAGAATCGGTCAACCGCGCATTTGAAAGCGGGTTGACCGACGGCGTGATGTTTGAGCGCCGCCTGTTCCACGCCATGTTTGCAACTGAAGATCAAAAAGAAGGCATGGACGCGTTTGTGAACAAGCGGAAACCCGTTTTTAAGCACAAATAACCAAAGCCCCCACGTTCCCCACTGCGTGTGGTTCTCTGCCCCCGAGGGGGCTGGCCTTGCTTGGGGCTGCCCGGCGCTGCGGCCGACTATTGGCTATAATCTTGGACGCGGTGATATAGCTCAGTTGGTTAGAGCGCAGCATTCATAATGCTGATGTCGGTGGTTCAAATCCACCTATCACCACCAGATTTTCAAAGCCTCAGGAACTTAACCGTCTGAGGCTTTTTTCTTACAATATCCGCGTGCCAATAAAAAATGGGCGGTATGGTTAAAAGCTGTATAAAATACAGCTTTAGATATTCTGACCCTAAGGGTCGATCTGAAAGGAGCATCATGGAAACCTCTCGTAAAGTGACCCTCAATCTTCCCAATGAACAGATTGCCTTCCTCCAAGCGCTGGCACAAAAGGAAAGCATCTCAGTAACTGATGTCATCCGTAGAGCCATCAACTCGGAACGGTTTTTTGTCGATAAAGAAAACAATGGCAGCAAAATTTTGATTGAAGAAGGTAACCAAATCCGTGAAGTGATTCGTCGATGAGTCAGCCAGAAAATGACACAACTGGCGATAGCTCTTCGGTTGCCCAGGATAGTCAACTACTTGACTTGACGGCAGAGAGTAGCCAAAAATCTGCGATTACAGCTCCAAGTGTTGGTCCAAAGTATGACCCTAGGCCGCATGAAGATACCGCTAGGAGAAATCTTGCCTATGCACTGGTAGGTATCTTGGCATTATTGGTTGCGTGCATACTTATATTGGTTGCATTTGGAAGTGTTGAGGTCAGTGATATCAAAGAATTTGGAGTTTTACTAGGACCCGTCGTTGCATTGGTTTCCGCAGCCACAGGCTTTTACTACGGTACAAAGTCGAACAAATAGCATCGCATCTACGCTGATAGTGCGAATGTAGCCCTTCAAACTCTCAGCCTCTGGACAAACACCATGAACCGCTGGACATCAAGCCTTTTCATTCCGCTGGCCGCGCTGCTCATCAGCGCAGCCAGTGCACAAACTGAAGAGCCAAAACCCAACACTCGCCAATTCCCCAAAGAAGCCAAACGCGGCGAACTAATTGTGCTGAGCGCCCCTGACATCGCCATGGACAGCAAGCCCGACAGGCTGTCACCAGGCGTACGCATCCGCGACATCAACAATAACCTGGTGTTGTCTGGCACGCTGGCCAACCAAAGGCTCGTCGTCAACTACGTGCGTGATAACACTGGCCTGGTACACAACGTCTGGGTGCTGAACAGCGAAGAAATCAAACAAAAAATGCCTGGTCAACCAGAGGGTATTTTGAGCAATATCCGCTCGATGTTTGAAACCCCCGTCGTCAAAGACGATGGCAACACGCCTTTCAACCAGTTGCCTAAATACCGGCAATAAAACTACATAAAACAGGCATTTTTGTCTGCTTTTAGCTCTTTTTAGGCATCAAATCGGCCTCTAGCCCAATAGATTCGGGCGCAAGCAGCTCCTTAATTAATAGCACTCATTGACCCACACCATGTCTAAAAAAGTCTTCATCAAAACCTTCGGCTGCCAGATGAACGAGTACGACTCGGGCAAAATGTCTGACGTGCTGCATGCCGCTGAAGGCTACGAGCCCACGCAGGACATGGAACAAGCCGACCTGATTTTGTTCAACACCTGCTCGGTGCGCGAGAAGGCGCAAGAAAAAGTTTTCAGCGACCTGGGCCGCGTCAAGCACCTGAAAGAAAAAGGCGTGTTGATTGGCGTCGGCGGCTGCGTGGCCAGCCAGGAAGGTGCAGCCATCATCGCCAGAGCGCCGTATGTGGACGTGGTGTTTGGCCCGCAAACCCTGCACCGCCTGCCCGACCTGCTGGCCAAGCGTGCCAAGCTCGGCAAGCCGCAAGTCGACATCAGCTTTCCAGAAATCGAAAAGTTTGACCACCTGCCGCCAGCCAGGGTTGAGGGTGCCAGCGCTTTTGTGTCGATCATGGAAGGTTGCTCCAAATATTGCAGCTACTGTGTGGTGCCCTATACGCGCGGTGAAGAGGTTTCAAGACCGTTTGAAGACGTGCTGGTAGAAGTCGCTGGCTTGGCCGACCAAGGCGTAAAAGAGATCACGCTGCTAGGGCAAAACGTGAATGCCTATCGAGGCAAGATGGGCGACACCACAGACATTGCCGACTTTGCCACCCTGCTCGACTACGTGCACGACATCCCCGGTATCGAGCGCATCCGCTACGTGACCAGCCACCCGAACGAGTTCACGCAGAGCTTGATTGACGCCTACGCCAGGCTGCCCAAGCTGGTCAACCACCTGCACCTGCCGGTACAACATGGCTCCGACAAAATCTTGATGGCCATGAAGCGCGGCTACACCGCGATGGAATACAAAAGCACCATCCGCAAACTGCGCGCCATCCGGCCTGATTTAGCGATGAGCAGCGACTTCATCGTCGGCTTTCCGGGTGAGACCGATGAAGACTTCGACAAAATGATGCGCCTGATTGACGACGTGGGCTATGACACTTCCTTCAGCTTCATCTACAGCCCGCGCCCCGGCACGCCCGCAGCCAACATCAAAGACGACACGCCGCACAGCGTGAAACTAAAGCGCCTGCAACACCTGCAAGCCACCATAGACAAAAGTGTAGAAGCCATCAGCGCCAGCCGCCTGGGCACGGTTCAACGCGTTTTGGTTGAAGGCCCCGCCCGCAAAACTCCCAATGCATTGTTTGGCAGGACGGAATGCAATCGGCCTGTGGTGTTTACCGGGCCAGACCGGTTGATTGGGCAACTGGTGGATATCAGGATTACTGAGGCACCTATGCGGTCGCTGCGGGGTGAGGTGGTAACTGTTGATGAGGCTTTGGCGGTTTAATGCTATTTTTTTAGTAGTAGCTTGCGTGCAAATAATGGCTAAACACCTGCATTTTTAGTGAAATTGCACCGATAGCAGAGCGGTTGAATATTTGAAATGTTATCTGTACCGCCTCTCGAAAGGGGCAGGATGTGATCTTTAGTCCAAACAAATTTATAACGTCTGTCTGGTCGCGGTGGGATTTCTGACCAAGTACGTTTGCATCTCGGACACCAGTCAAACTCTCTGAGCTTTGCCAACCATTGCAAACGTGAGTGAGTCCCTCCGTTGGCAATTTTCCGCGCATCGTAAGTTGAACGGCGTGAATCTCTGCATGATTTGCAGTATTGTTTGACCTTTCCAGTAGAGCTTGAAGTCCACAGACCAAATCTTACTGAACCGCATTTCGTGCAAGGTTGGTCTTGATTAAGACACATAAGGCAAACTTATCAAGTAATTTTTTAGCAATGGCTAGACAACATACGCCATTCTGGAGTTGGCCTCAAACCGCATTCAGTTCCGAAAAATTATTGATCTTCACCACGCCATCTGGAAAACGGGCAATAACTTCAAGCTCACCACCCATCGCCTCAATGTGGCTGCGCAGCGTAGACAGGTACATGTCTGTTCGTTTTTCGATTTTTGCAATGGAGGGCTGCTGCACGTGAAGCACATCGGCCAGCATTTTTTGCGACAAGCCGCGTGCTTGGCGCAGTTCGTTGAGCGGCATTTCTGCCAGCATGACTTTCGCCTTGGCATCAGAGCGCTCACGCGCCGCTTGGCTCATGCCCGCCCGCAGGTCAGAAAATTTCTTAGCCATCAAGTTCTCCTTCAAGTCTGAGTTGCTCTAGATGCTGGTCATACAGCTTGTCGGCGATGGGTACATGCACGTCATACCAGCGATCGTTACCCGTCTTGTCGCCACCTATCAACAAAATCGCCATGCGCCTGGGGTCAAAGGCATAAAGCGTGCGATACGGCCGACCACCGTGCTGGATACGAAGCTCGCGCATATGGCCATGCTTTGAGCCGTTGATACCGCTGCTGTGAGGATGACCCAACGACGGGCCTTTTTGCTCCAGAAGTTGGACAGAAGCGGCCACAGATTCCTGCTCAGCCTCTGTTAAGCCAGCCCACCAGTCACCGAACTCATCTGTGTATTCAACGCCCCAAGTCATGGTTGAATATACCCTTCAAGGAATATTCCGTCAAATGCATATAAAACTCATAAAAGTCAGTCCTCATCGTGCCCTCTCCCGAAGGGAGAGGGAGGAAGTCCGAATTCATTTCCCCACCCCGTCCTGGCTGGGCTTGAAAAAGTTGAAGGAGACGGATTAAAAAATCTAGATGTCCGACGACAGCGAAGCTGGCTAGTTTCTAGATTTTCCGGCTCCTTCAGCTTTTTCAAGGAACCGCGTAGCGGCCCAGACTGCGGGTCGCCTTTTCTTTTGCTTACTTTGCTTTTGGCGAAGCAAAAGAAAAGTGAGTTGCCGCCGGGCAACCCCCGGCAAACCGCATGAAGGCGAAGAATGCTATCAATTCAGGAGCTGCTCGCGCATATATCCATTGGTCTAGAGCCCGAAAACTTACCTAAAAAAGCCCAAAAACAGGCTTTTCTAATCAAAACTTAGGCATCCCCTTCATCCCACCCATCTTCTTCATCATCTTCATCATCCCGCTGCCCTTCATCTTCTTCATCATCCCCTGCATCTGCTCAAACTCATTGAGCAGTCGATTAACCTCCTGCACATGCACGCCTGAACCCATCGCAATCCGCTTTTTGCGGGTCGCCTTGATCAGCTCGGGTTTGCGGCGCTCCAGCGGGGTCATGCTTTGAATGATGCCTTCTTTGCGTTTGATGTCTTTTTCGGCTTTACCCATATCGACCTGACCTGCTTTGGCGGCCATTTGGGCGGGCAGCTTTTCCATCAGGCTGGCCAGGCCGCCCATGTTTTTCATTTGCTGTAATTGACTTAAAAAATCGTCCAGGTCAAAGCCACTGCCTGACTTGAGCTTGGCGGCCAGCTTTTGAGCGGCGGCCACGTCAACGCCGGCGGTGACCTGCTCAACCAGTGCGACGATGTCGCCCATACCCAAAATGCGCCCTGCATGGCGCTCGGCGTCAAACACTTCCAGGCCATCCAGCTTTTCACTGGTACCGGCAAACTTGATGGGTGCGCCGGTGACTTGCCGCACGCTCAGGGCCGCGCCACCGCGCGAGTCGCCGTCTAGCTTGGTCAAAATAATGCCGGTCAAAGGCAGCGCGTCTTTGAAGGCTTTGGCGGTATTGACGGCGTCCTGGCCCTGCATGGCATCGACCACAAACAGCGTTTCTACCGGGTTCAATACGGCGTGCAGTTCCTTGATCTCGGCCATCAGCGCTTCGTCAATCGCCAAGCGGCCTGCGGTGTCAACCAGCAGAACGTCGAAGAAATGGCGCTTGGCGTAGTCAATCGCGGCGCGTGCAATGTCGACTGGCTTTTGGTCGGGTGTGCTGGGAAACCATTCGGCCCCGGCCTGCGCCGTCACGGTTTTGAGCTGCTCAATCGCTGCAGGGCGGTACACGTCGCCAGATACCGTCAAGACTTTTTTCTTGCGCTTTTCAATCAGGTGTTTGGCCAGTTTTGCGGTTGTGGTTGTTTTACCCGCGCCCTGCAAGCCCGCCATCAAAATCACGGCGGGCGGTTGCGCGGCCAGGTTGATGTCGCTAACGCCTTCGCCCATCGTGGCGGCGAGTTCTTTGCTGACGATGCTGACCAGCACCTGGCCGGGCTGCAAAGAACCCATGACCTCAGCGCCCAGCGCTTTTTCTTTGACTCTGGCAATAAAGTCGCGCACCACAGGTAAGGCCACATCGGCCTCCAGCAGGGCCATACGCACTTCGCGCAGCATGTCTTGCACGTTGGTCTCGGTGATGCGGGCCTGGCCACGCATTTCCTTGACGAGGCGGGAGAGTTTGTCGGTAAGGGCTGAGGCCATGGGTAGGCTCCGGTGCGATGGAGCAGTTAGGTGCGACTAGGCGCGGAATAGGAAAAATGAGGTCAGATCAGTTTGTGCAGAGCAGCTAAACTGTAGGAATGATTTTAGCGATGAGTCAATGGTGGGGTGAAGTGCTGGCTGCAGGCGCGTTTATCGCGTATCTGCTAGCAGCCACAGCCCATCAACGTATGGCGCCCGACATGCTGCGCCTGATGCTGTTTGCGGGCTGGGTGCTACACGGCTTGATGTTGGCCGAAGGCCTGCTGGGCGAGCCACCACGCTTTGGCTTTGCGCCCGCTTTATCAACCACCGTTTGGCTGGTACTGGCGGTGTACGCCATTGAAAGCCGCTTTCTACCGCAACTACAGGCGCAGTGGGCGCTAGCCGGCCTGGGAGCGGTAGCCGTGGTGCTGGCCGAGATTTTTCAGGGCTCCAGCTATTCGCATGTGGCCTCCATCTGGCTGCCTTTGCACTGGGCGCTGGGTATTGCTTCGTATGGTCTGTTTTCAGCGGCAGTCGTGCATGGCTGGCTGATGCAACGCTCAGAGCGGGCCATGCGGCTGGCCACGCAGAGTTCGGCGGGCGTACCGCTGATGACGCTGGAGCGTTTGACCTTTCGTTTTGTTGAGGCAGGTTTTGTGCTGCTGTCAGCCACGTTGCTGGTCGGCTGGCTGTTCGCAGAACAGCTGTATGGGCCGGGGCTGGCCTGGAAGTGGAACCACAAAACTATTTTTTCGGTACTTGCCTGGCTGACCTTTGCCAGTCTGCTGATAGGGCGTACACGCTTGGGCTGGCGCGGGTTAAAGGCGGTACGGGTTTTGTACCTGGGTAGCGGGCTGCTCTTGCTGGGCTATGTGGGCTCCCGGTTTGTACTTGAAGTTATTTTGAAACGCGTATGAAATACCTCCTGGTTATTGGTCTGGCGTTCGTCGTTTTATGGCTGTGGCGCAGCAACCGGCGCACAGGTGCGAACCATGCCCCCCCAGCTCAACCCAAGCGTTCACAACAAGCCACTGAAATAGTGGCCTGCGATGTGTGTCATGTGCATCTGCCGCGCTCTGAAGCCCTGCCAGGGCCCGGCGGCATGTATTGCTCCGCCGCCCACAGGCAGCAAGCAGGCAACTGACGTGTCAGAAGCTTCACAGGCCTGGCTAGGGCCTTTAGACAGCAGGTTTGGAGCGTGGGAAGCAGAGCCCAAACTGCGATCGTTCAGCCGCTTGTGGCGCGCCTTCATGACGGCGCGGGTCACCATTGCCAGTGTGCTGGTGGTGCTACAGGCCGCCATTTACGCCATGGGCAATGTCAACAACGGCTGGTCGATTGCCGTGTGCATTGCCTACCTGTGCGCCACACTGGCAGTGCGCCTGCTGGCCAGACCCAAGCCACCGGGTAGCACCTTTGATGCGCAATGGGTGTCCACCATCGGGGTGGATGTGGTGGTGTTTTCAGCGCTTAATTTTTTGCAGTCAAGCGGCATCAACTACACGCCTTTGTTTGCCTTGCCGGTGCTACTGGCGTCCGTGCTGGGGCCTATCTTGCTGGCGCTTGGTACGGCCGCCAGCGTAACCCTGCTGCTGCTGGCGGACGCTTGGTGGTTTTCGCTTCAGTCGACCGGCGAACACGCCTCCCGGTTTTTACAATCTGGCTTGAATAGCTCTGGGTTTTTTGCGGTTGCCCTGTTGGCCAACCAGCTCGCCTTGCGGCTGGCCCGTGAAGAGCAGCGCGCAACCAACAGCCAGTCGGTGGCGCGCATACAAACCCAAGTCAATGAGCTGGTCATTGAAACATTGACCGATGGCGTGCTGGTGATCGATGCCAATGGTGTGGTGCGTTCGGCCAACCCGGCCTCCAGACGCTTGCTGGCAGCGCGCGATGCGCAGCGCCAGGCGCCTTTTGTGCTGGCAACAGAAGCCGCCTGGCAGCCGCTGGCAGAGATCATGCGCTTGACCTTCACCAGCGGTGCCCCTCAAGAGGCAGACGTGAGTCTTGCATTTCTGGGTCGCAACGCCAGGCGGTTGCATGTGCGTACCCGGCTGGCAGAGGCGCAGGGCAACGCCCACGAGGCGCTATGCGTGATGTTTCTTGAAGATCTGCGTGAAATGGAAGCCCGGGTGCGCGTTGAAAAAATGGCTGCCATGGGCCGTATGTCGGCCGCTGTGGCACATGAAATCAGGAACCCCCTAGCGGCCATTTCGCAGGCCAACGCCTTGCTTGAAGAAGATTTGCAAGAGGCAGGTCACAAGCAGCTGACGACGATGATTCGCCAAAACTCGCAACGCCTGGCAAAAATCGTCGATGAGGTTTTGAATATTTCACGCGCACAGGTATCCAGCGACCAGCAGCACGGCATGGCCTTGATGCTGGACGACACCGTCGGGCGCACTGCGGCAGACTGGGCCCAACATACATCGACTGCGGGTGTCCTGAGAATGTCACTGGCCGCTGATAACGCAGTCGTCGTGTTTGACCCGGAGCACCTGCGACGCCTGATGATCAACCTGCTCGACAACGCCCTGCGCTACGCCAGCCCGTCAGTCGGCGCGATTGAAGTCACCACGCAGCGCCTGGCGCCTGAACAAGTACGGCTTTCAGTATGGAGTGATGGCCAGCCACTTGAGAAAACCGTTCAAACCCATTTGTTTGAGCCCTTCTTCTCGTCTGAAAGCCGCTCCAGCGGGTTGGGCTTGTATATATGCAGGGAGTTGTGCGAACGCTATGGCGCGCTGATTGGCTACCAACGGGCCATGCGCCAATCCATTGAAGGCAACGAATTTTTTGTGCTCTTCAAACCTGCGGCTAAATCCAGTGCAGCGCAGACCCCTGCTTTTGATGACCTGTTCGCCTGACCACCATGCCGCCATCTGCCAGCACCCCATACGCCCACCCGGCACATATTCTGGTCATCGACGATGAACCCGACCTGCGTACGCTGTATGAGCTGACCCTTCTGCGTGAAGGATACCGGGTTGAGGCCGCTGGTGATCTTGCGCAGGCGCGTCAGCATTTGCGTGAAAGCCGTTTCGATGCCGTGATTACCGACATGCGTTTGCCTGACGGCCTGGGGCTGGAGCTGCTGCGCGAGATGGTGACACAGCAACGGCCAGAGCGCTGCGTGGTGATTACCGCGCATGGCTCTGCCGAAAACGCGGTAGAGGCCTTGAAAGCAGGTGCGTTTGACTACCTCACCAAGCCGGTTGATTTAAAGCAGTTTCGCAGCGTTGTGGTATCTGCCATACAGGGCACCAAAGCCGCGCTGTCAGGGGCGCGACTTGAGCCGCAAAACGTCGCCCAGCCCTCTATGCCTGCCGGTGGCAAAGCCAATGCCGCAGCGCCTGCGCTGGAGCAAATGGTCGGCCACTCTGCATTAATGCAAGCGGTTAAATCACGCATCGTCAAGGTGGCAGGAAGCATGGCACCGGTATTGATACAGGGTGAGTCGGGTACCGGCAAAGAGCTGGTGGCAAGAGCCGTACACGACTGTAGCCACCGCGCTGGCAGCCCCTTCGTAGCCGTTAATTGCAGCGCCATTCCCGAGAGCCTGCTGGAGGCAGAATTTTTTGGTGCCCGCAAGGGTGCTTACACCGGCTCAACGCAAGATCGCCTGGGCTATTTCCAGGCAGCACAAGGTGGCACGCTGTTCTTGGACGAGATTGGGGACTTGCCGCTGGCCATGCAGTCCAAGCTGCTGCGCGCTATCCAGGAGCGAATGGTCAGGCCACTGGGCTCATCGCAAGAAGACGCGGTCGATGTGCGTATCGTCAGTGCCACCCACAAAGAGCTGGGCGCAGAGGTCGATGGCGGGCGCTTCCGCCAGGATTTGTATTACCGGCTCAATGTCATCGTCATCAGCGTACCGCCCCTGCGCGAGCGAAGGGAAGACCTGCCCGACCTGTGCACCGCCCTGCTGGCCAGGATTTGCCGTGAGTCTGGTTTTAATATGCCGCTGTTGACAGCCCCCGTGCTTGAACAGCTGCATGCCCACCCGTTTAACGGCAATGTCCGTGAGCTGGAAAATATTTTGCATCGTGCGGTGGCGCTGAGCGAGCACGGTGAGTTGCACCTTGAAGCGCAACCCCCAGTCGCAACGGCTGTTCAAGATAAGCAAGATTTGGTTGAGCCACTTTTGCCTGCGCTTGTTGCAGTGCCTGTCCCCGTACCCGAAAACCTGCAGGACTATCTGGACACCCAGGAGCGCGATATTTTGAGCCAGGTGTTGCAGGACACCCGTTTTAACCGCACGGCAGCGGCCGCCAAACTGGGCTTGAGCCTGCGCCAGATCCGCTACCGCATTGCGCGCCTGAACATCGCCATGCCTTATGCAGACACACCGGCAGACCGTGGCGATGGCGCTGAAGACCATGCCTGAGGCAGCACCCGCCATGGCGCTGTGGCAGCAAGGCTGGTACCAGTGCGCGCGGGTACTGGCATCACCCAACTTTGGGCCGCGCCCTGACAAGGCGCAAATTGACCTGATCGTCATCCACGCCATCAGCTTGCCGCCAGGCGAGTTTGGCAACCACAACGTGCAGCGCCTGTTTACCAACCAGCTCGACTGGGATGCCCACCCTTACTTTCAGGGCATACGCGGTTTGCAGGTATCAGCGCATTTTTTTATCAGCCGCATGGGCGAGTTGTGGCAGTTTGTCAGCTGCGATGCGCGGGCCTGGCATGCCGGGCAATCGAGCTACCGGGGCCGCGCCAACTGCAACGATGACTCCATCGGCATTGAGCTGGAAGGGCTCGAAGGCCATACCTTTGAAGAGGTGCAGTACGAAACGCTGACGGGGCTGTGTGCGGCCCTCATGGCGCACTATCCGGTTGCGCATATTGCCGGGCATGAGCATATTGCTGCGGCGCGCAAGCTTGATCCCGGCCCCGGCTTTGACTGGCCCCTGCTTCAACGCAGCCTGGGCCTGCCTGCCGGGTGCTTGCCGGTTGCCGTTCTCAATTGATTTCGTTTTCATATCAAAGCGGCATGTTGCTGCCTTGCTGTTGCCCGCGTACATGCTGGAGGGCTGGAAGCCAGCGGGCTGCCACTGAAAAACCCGTGATTTGCGTTGCCCACTGCCAGTGGGCTTGAATCAGTTCGTGCGAAATCAGCCCGAGCGGCACACAACTGCGAAGAACAGCTGGCAGGCAGTGTCAGCAATGCTGATGGAGCGCGTGCGAGGGTTTTTGCCGGGTGATGGCCGTTTCCAGGGGGCATACTTGGGGGCATTCGGTTGAACTGTCTATCCGTCTGTTCCGCAGGAGTCCCATGATGGCGTTGTTCTCTTCACGCTGGGTGCGCGTTTGCGCTTCCACCCTTGCCCTGGCATTCACCGCCACTGCCCAGCCGGCTTTGGCCCAGGCCTGGCCGAGCAAGCCGGTGCGTTTCATCGTCCCGTACCCGCCCGGATCGGGCACCGACATCATGGCGCGTCGCATCGGGCAGCGCTTGGGCGAGAGGTTGGGACAGTCGTTCGTAGTGGACAACCGCGCGGGAGCCGGCGGCTCGATCGGCACGGAAGCGATCGCCAAGGCACTGGCCGACGGCTACACCATCGGCATCGTCGACGCCGGGGCGCTGACGATCAATCCCGCCATCTATCCCAAGCTCGGCTACGACACCCTGCGCGACCTGGTGCCCGTGATCGAGGTCTCCACGCTGCCCTTCATGCTGGTGGCCCATCCGTCGCTGGGCGTGAACAACCTGCGCGAACTGATCGCGCTGGCCAAGCGCGAGCCCGGCCGCATCAACTACGCCTCCGTCGGCAACGGCAGCGGTGTGCACCTGGCGACCGAGATGCTGAAGAAGCAGGCCGGGATTTCGCTGACGCACATTCCCTACAAGGGCAGCGCGCCTGCGCTGACCGACGTGCTGGCCGGAACCACGCCGCTGATGTTCGTCAACCTGCTGTCCGGGCTGCCGCACGTCAAGAGCGGCAAGCTGCGCGTCCTGGCCGTGAGCACGCCGCAGCGCCTGTCGGCCTTGCCCGACGTGCCGACGGTCGCCGAGGCAGGCCTTCCGGGCTATGAGTTCCAGGTGTGGATCGGCATCGTTGCGCCGGCCGGCACGCCCGCGGCCATCGTCGACAAGCTGAACAGCGAGATTCGTGCGGCCGCTGCCGTGCCCGAGATCCGTGACCAGCTGGTCAACGAAGGCGGCATGCAGATCGTGGGCAACAGCCCGGCGCAATTCGGCGCCCACATCGCCGCCGACCTCGACCTTTGGCGCAAGGTGGTGAAAGACACCGGCGCGCAGCTGGACTGAGGCATGCGCAAGGACACCACTTCCACCACGTCTTCGCCAGCCGCCACGGGCGCGACACGGCGGCTGGGCCGCTTCATCAGCGAACTGCGCTTCGAGCAGCTTCCCCAGCCCGTCGTTGCCGAGGCCGTGCGGGCC
>JAYWBS010000056.1:0-47977 GCA_043781295.1 Polaromonas sp. | reverse complement strand
TTTTGCAAGGGCTAAAACTTTTTTGTGGCGGGCGCGAGCCGTTACACCACGTTTGACGCGAGGCATGTGATTACTCCTTGTTCGTCGTTAAATTAAATACCACGGCCTGGCAACATCTGTGACATGTGACCCATATTGGTCTCATGAACAGCGGTTGATCCACGCAGGTGACGTTTGTTTTTGGTGGTCTTCTTGGTCAGAATGTGACGTTTGAAGGCTTGGCCGCGCTTGACGGTGCCACCTGGACGAACGCGGAAACGCTTTTTAGCGCCGCTCTTGGTCTTCATTTTGGGCATTTCTGCTCCTTTTCATTTGTGCTCGTGAGGCGTTTGCAAACTGTTTGCAACCTTGATGGCCCCGAGACACTTGTTAGATGATTGGTTTTTAAACCCATCACCTTGTGCGCAGAAAGTTTGACCTTTCTGCTTTTGGAAAGTTGACTTGATGCCTACTTTCACAGGAGCGCCTTGCAGCATCCCCCTAAACGTTCATCACGTTATGCCGCTGCGACTGGTGCAACCTCAGCAACCGGTTTTGCAGCACCACCACCAGCCTTCTTGCGGCCCGGCGCGATCATCATGACCATCTGCCTGCCTTCAAGTTTGGGAAACTGCTCCACCACAATCAAATCAGCCAACTCATCCCGAATACGTGCCAACAGGGCCAAACCCAATTCCTGGTGCGTGATCTCGCGGCCCCGAAAGCGCAGCGTGATCTTGCACTTGTCGCCTTCATCCAGAAAACGCTTGATGTTGCGCACCTTGATGTTGTAGTCACCGTCATCGGTGCCGGGGCGAAACTTGATCTCTTTAATCTCGATAACTTTTTGCTTTGACTTCGCTTCTGCCGCTTTCTTTTGCTCCGCGTACTTGAACTTGCCGTAGTCCATCAACCTGCACACAGGCGGTACCGCCGTGGGGGAGATTTCTACCAGGTCTACGTCAGCTTCTCCAGCAAGACGCAGCGCCTCCGTGATGGTGACAACGCCTAAAGGCTCGTTGTCTGGCCCGGAAAGTCTCACTTCGGGGGCCATGATTTCACGGTTCAAGCGGTGCTTGCGTTCTTCGCGTTGGCGGCGGTCACGAAATTCAGTAGCGATGGTTATCGTCCTTTAAAACTCTGCTATAAAAGCTATAGCTGCTTGCGCCCGGATTCATTGGGTTAAAAGCACAATTCATCACCAAAACAGATGAGAATCAGGCCAATTACGACAATTTTTGTGCAATGTCTGATGCAATTTGCTGTGCAAACGCTTCAAGAGACATCACTCCGAGGTCTTTGTTCCCCCGGGCGCGCACTGCAACGGCTCCGGCTGCCATCTCTTTGTCACCTACAACAAGGATGTACGGCAGCTTTTGCATTGAATGCTCTCGTATTTTATACGTTATTTTCTCATTGCGCAGGTCCAGGTTGACCCTAAGCCCTTGATTTTGCAGCGTTTTAGCAACTTCCAGGGCGTAATCGGCCTGGGAATCGGTGATATTGAGGATTGAAACCTGCTGCGGAGCCAGCCAGGTTGGCAGTGCGCCGGCGTGTTCTTCGATCAAAATCCCGATAAAACGCTCCAGGCTGCCGACAATCGCGCGGTGCAGCATGACGGGCCTGTGGCGCGCGCCGTCTTCACCGACATATTCAGCATCGAGTCGCTCGGGCATGGAGAAATCAACCTGCATGGTGCCGCACTGCCACTGGCGGCCAATCGCGTCTTTCAGCGTGTATTCAATTTTGGGGCCGTAAAACGCGCCGTCGCCGGGCGAAATTTCAAACTTGCAACCTGATGCACGCAGGCTTTCCATCAGCGCATGCTCGGCCTTGTCCCAGCTTTCGTCTGAGCCAATACGCGCCTCGGGCCGGGTGGCGACCTTGTAAATGATGTTTTTAAAGCCGAAGTCGGCGTAGACCTTTTGCAGCAGCGTGGTGTAGTCCACGCACTCTTTCAAAATCTGCTCTTCGGTACAAAAAATATGGCCATCATCTTGCGTGAAGCCGCGCACGCGCATGATGCCGTGCAAGCCGCCTGAAGGCTCGTTGCGGTGGCACTGGCCAAATTCGCCGTAACGTAGCGGCAAGTCGCGGTAGCTTTTGATGCCCTGTTTGAAGATCAAAATATGGCCGGGGCAGTTCATCGGCTTCAAAGCGTATTCACGCTTTTCGCTCTCGGTGGTGAACATGTTGTCGCGGTACTTGTCCCAGTGGCCGGTTTTTTCCCACAGCGTTTTGTCAATGACTTGCGGACCCTTGACTTCCAGGTAGCCGTTGTCCTGGTAGACCTTGCGCATGTACTGCTCAACGCCCTGCCAGAGCGTCCAGCCCTTGGGGTGCCAAAAAACCAGGCCGGGCGCGTGGTCGTCGATATGGAAAAGATCGAGTTCTTTACCCAGCTTGCGGTGGTCGCGCTTTTCAGCTTCTGCAAGCTGCGTCAGGTATTGCTGCAAGTCGTCTTTGGTAGCCCAGGCTGTGCCGTACACGCGTTGCAGCATTTCATTGCGGTGGTCGCCGCGCCAGTAGGCACCGGCCAGCTTCATGAGCTTGAAAAATTTCAGTTTGCCCGTGCTGGGTACGTGCGGGCCGCGGCACAGGTCTTCAAAATTGCCTTCGCGATACAAAGACACATCTTCGTCCGCCGGGATGCTGGAAATAATTTCGGCCTTGTAATGCTCACCCATGCTGTTGAAATGCGCCACCGCCTCATCGCGCGGCAACACGCGGCGTGTCACGGGTTCGTCTTTGGCAGCCAGCTCGGTCATGCGCTTTTCAATGGCGACCAGGTCTTCAGGCGTGAACGGGCGTTTGTAGGAGAAGTCGTAGAAAAACCCGTTCTCAATCACCGGGCCAATGGTGACCTGCGCATCGGGGAACAGTTCTTTAACCGCATAGGCCAGCAAGTGCGCGGTCGAGTGACGAATTAGGTCCAGACCATCGGCATCTTTGGCGGTGATGATGGCTAAGACGCTGTCTTTTTCAATCAGATAACTGGTGTCAACGACTTTGCCATCAACTTTGCCGCCCAGCGCGGCTTTGGCCAGGCCTGCACCAATAGACGCGGCAACTTCAGCCACTGTGACGGCTTGCGGGAACTCGCGCTTTGAAGCATCGGGGAGCGTGATTTGAATCATGGAAAAGTCGTATCCGAACTGATAAAAGCAAAAAGCGCGGTAGATGCCGCGCTGATGATGGAGAAGAATTGCGTGACAGTATTTTAATCGACTACGGCGTTCCCGGCGGCAAAAAGCCCAGCCCGTGGCAACGCGGGCATTCAGTGATGACCGTCTGCTTTTCAACTTCGAACTGCTCATTGATGTTTTCGCTGTCAATCCGCAGCTCACCTGTGCCATTGCAATCAGCACAAGGCACACGTTTAAAACTCACGGTGGCATCAGACATGGTGGGTCTCCATAAAAGGGGTTGGCAAGTTGCACTCTACGCCAAAACGCGCCCATAAAAAAGCCCGGACAACCCTGAATCGGGGCTGGCCGGGCTGATTCAAAAGGAATCAGATCAGTGGAACTGCTCTTCTTCAGTCGAGCCCGTCAGCGCCGTCACGCTGGACTTGCCGCCCTGAATCACGGTGGTCACTTCGTCGAAGTAACCGGTGCCGACTTCTTGCTGATGCGACACGAAGGTGTAGCCACGGTCACGGGCTGCAAATTCTGGCTCTTGCACTTTCTCAACATAGGCCGTCATGCCGCGTGCGACGTAGTCTTGTGCCAAATCGAACATGTTGTACCACATGGAATGGATGCCAGCCAGCGTGATGAACTGGTACTTGTAGCCCATCGCGCCAAGTTCTTTCTGGAACTTGGCAATCGTGGCGTTGTCGAGGTTTTTCTTCCAGTTAAATGATGGCGAGCAGTTGTAGGCCAGCATTTTGCCGGGGTGTTTGGCGTGTACGGCATCAGCAAACTTCTTGGCAAATTCCAGATCAGGCGTGCCAGTTTCGCACCACACCAGGTCGGCGTACTCGGCATAAGCCACGGCGCGGCTGATGGCTTGGTCCATGCCCTTGCGGGTTTTGTAAAAACCTTCAGCGGTGCGCTCACCGGTGATGAAAGGCTTGTCGTTTTCGTCGTAGTCGCTGGTCAGCAAGTCGGCTGCTTCTGCGTCAGTACGGGCAATCACCAAAGTTGGCACGCCGCACACGTCAGCCGCCATGCGGGCTGCGATCAGTTTCTGGCAGGCTTCAGCCGTTGGCACCAGCACTTTGCCACCCATGTGGCCGCATTTTTTAACCGAAGCCAACTGGTCTTCAAAGTGAACGCCGGCCGCACCGGAATGGATCATGGCCTTCATCAGTTCAAACGCGTTCAGTACGCCGCCAAAACCGGCTTCTGCATCAGCCACGATGGGCGCGAAGTTGTCGATGTAACCCTTGTCGCCAGCGTCAATGCCTTTGGAATGCTGGATTTCGTCCGCGCGGCGGAAGGTGTTGTTGATGCGCTCGACCACTTTCGGCACCGAGTCCACTGGGTACAGCGACTGGTCAGGGTACATCGCTGCATAGCCGTTATTGTCGGCGGCAACTTGCCAGCCCGACAGGTAAATGGCTTTGACGCCGGCCTTGACCTGCTGCATGGCCTGGCCACCGGTTAGCGCGCCCAGGCAGTTGACGTAAGGCTCGTCGTTGACCAGGCTCCACAGCTTTTCAGCGCCGCGGCGAGCCAGCGTGTGTTCAATGTGGAAAGAGCCGCGCAAGCGCACCACATCAGCCGCGCTGTAACCGCGCTTGATGCCCTTCCAGCGTGGGTTGGTGGCCCAGTCTTTTTCAAGCGCAGCGATTTGCTGGTCACGTGTCAGTTGGTCATTCAGGGTTTGGGGCATGGTGAACTCCGTAGTTAAAAAATGGCAAAAGGAAACGGCAAAGGAATTGGCAGATTTGCTTGACGCAAAAACTGAGCCGATGCGAAATTCTAAGTCTTCTACAAGAGTTATTCAGCTCTTATGTCTTATATAAGACAATTTATTTATTTTAATAAAATCAATAACTTATGATTTTTAATTCACGATACGAAATTTAATTTCTTATATTGAGAAATTATTTTGCAGTGCAACAAATTTGTATTCCATAATGCGAAAGTAGTTTATCGAATCGTGAAATGCGCCAAAACAATGCGTCAAGACAATGCCCGCTGCCGCATCGCCACCACCGCGCCCAGCCACGACGCCAGCGCTGAAAAAATCAGCCCGCGCTGCAAACCTGCCAAATCGTTGCCCGCTCCCAGGCCATCAGCTATCCAGCCCGCCATAGTAGGCCCGACGATTTGACCCGCAGCAAACACGATGGTGAAAGCGCTGATACCCACTGCCCACTGGCTTTGCGGCAGGTTGTGCCGCACCAGCGCGGTGGTACTGGCTACGACAGACAAGAACACGCCGCCAAATATCACGCCCGACAGCAACACCAGCAGCCGTTGCACCAGTAGCGAAGGTGCATCGGTAAAAAAACCGCTCCCCGCCATGAAAACACTGGCCAGCAAGCTGCCCAGCACCAGTGGCGCCACGGGCGTGCAGCGCTTGAGCAACCACGGCGTAGCCAGCGCCCCCAGCAAATAGCCCAAGGCATTCAGCGTGTTCATCGCCCCCGCCAGCGTGTAGGTCCAGCCCAGGTCAGCACGCATGGTGGGCAGCAGCAAGCCATAAGCAAAGCGGGTAATGCCCAGCGACACAGCAGCCCCCAAAGACAAAACTGCAGCCAGTGCCAACAGTTGGAGCAGCGTGGTAGGGGATGGGTTGGCGTTGGGCTGCATGGTGTGCTGATTTTGCAGCAATAGACGCTATATATTTAGGAGCTGCTTACGCATGTATTTATTGGCCTGGAGGCATATTTGATGGGTGAAAATGGCTATTTTCAGGTCTCTAATGTCTTCAAATCGATAGTTTGAACGGTTTTTACGAACCAGAAACCTGTTTCGGGCCTGATTTCAGAGGTCATTTAGGGCCTTAGACCAATGGATATGTGCACAAACAGCTATTAATTTTGTAGCATTTAAAAACCACCGGCAGTGACTGCAATTCACTGCCGAACGCCCTTTCAGGCAGCACTTTATGCGCTTTGCCCAATGCCAAGCCAATCGCAGACACCTGCCTCGACTTGATGCATTTCTGCTGACGACAAATTACCGACTTTGCGAACCAGCCAAGTGGCAGAAACAGTGACGAGCCCTTGCGCATCAAATGCGCCGGGTTTTAGAAATCGAACCGGAACGACAACTTCAAAACGCGAACCTCTGACACTGGTGGTGTGCGGTACAAGCGTCACAATGGATCGGTCGTCGCTGCCTGTGGGTACGCTGATAACAAGGCAAGGCCGCACTTTCGCGGTCATCCCAAGATCAACCAGCCAAACCTCACCACGCGGAGGTGACTTCAATTCAATGCCTCGCGGCGATCCATCTCAAGGAAAACCGCATCAGCCGCACGCCGCATTTGCTCGCTGGTGGGGGCGGTGTAGGGCACCTCAATCGGCAAGCGCAACAAGCTGACCAACACTTCCTTCTGCGCTCTGCGCGGGAGTGTGCCAAAGGTACTGATGAGTTGCTGGGCTGCGTTAGTCATGGTTTGATTTTAGTCGTCTGAGGAATTTAATGGAATCTGGTCACATTAGTCACAACTAGTCCACAGGTGTGCGGTTCGTAATGCTTTCCAAGCGTTTCGTAAGTTTTTCGCGTAAGTCACGCATATTTGTGTACTCGGGGCAGTTGTAGCCTGCCAAATCGAAATGAATACCAGTACCGGCTTGGCGGTAAAGAACAACCCTTCTGCCAAGCGCATGAGCAAATCCAACTTCATAGTAGACGTTTGGCCGAGCGCCAGTGAGGTCAGCAAATAGGAACTCACTAGTTCGTAATTCGTTCAACACGCGCTGTGTTATCTGACCCTCGTGCTCAATATCGTCCGCTCTTACTGCATTAAATCCAAACTTACGAAAAGTCTCTTTCACAGTGTCGACTATGTCGGCAAGCTCAGGACGGGCTGGATCCATCCACATCATGATGAATGCCGTGCCTGGACGATATCTAGTAGCATCGCGCTCCAATAACGATTCATCACCCGATGGCGAAAGATCAGCCGAAGCTTCTATAAAAGTGAGGATCTTTAGTATGCGGTTTGTGTGATCATGAAAAACGGTGTCCGCCTCAAGAGGTGAAAGTGCTTCGTCCTCGCTTTGACGGGCTTGCCGAACCCCCAAAACTTGATCCTCATCATGAAGAACCTCAGCATCGTGAAAGCGATAAAGCCGTAACCCAAGCGCTGCTCTCATTGACTTTGTGGCTTCCCGCAGGTCTAAAAGATCCTCTTGACCAACAAGGGGAGCACTACGTATGCCCTCTGCTACTTGTGCGTTATAACGAACTAAACGTACAGAAAGGGCGCGCGCAGCCTCGATAAGCTCATCTGACAATTGCCGCCAGAAGTAGTCTGCGGGTCTGTTGTTAGGCCAAAAGTTGCCGTTGTCGCTCCCATCCTTAGCAGCACGAGCAGCACTTCTGAAATACCCACTGGCATCCTGTCGCAGCCCCTCGATTAAAAGACGAAGGTCAGACTTAGGGACTTCTTTCGTGGTTTGAGAGTGTTGCATATGGATCTTTGTGATGAGCAAGGTGGGACACAATCAACGCGAGCAGTGTAATAAGTAGCGAGCTTGAATAATATGACGCATTCAGTTGAATGCAATTGCCTTTAAAAACGAACTCAGACTGAATAGACAACCCAATCCCCAGACGCAATCAACTCCCGACCTTGCGCGCGCATCTCCGCAACCTCATAAACCAGACAAGTCAACTCCCCCCCCGCACACTGCACCACCACCTCACGCCGCACATATTCCCCCGTCTGCTGCGGCCAAACTTCTTCGATCTCGTCCAGCTGGCGTTCCAGCGCGGGGGTGATCTGATAAATCTCGCCTTGTACCCACCCGGAGCCACCCAGCCGCACGCCAGGGTAGCTGCCCAGGTCATACAGCGTGCCTTTGATTTGGCTATTACCGATAAAAACGGGCGCGGGTTGCAGGTGATTGATGTCGCGCTCTTGCCCCTTGCGCAGGGTGCCGTAGACGAAAACATGTCTGAGTGGGTCGGTTATCGTAGGCAGCATGAACCGAATTGTGGCGTATACCTGCCTGGCCCTCAGCATGTCTCTGGTGGGCAGCTATGTGGCGCTGTCCAAACCGCTGGTCGCCGCCCTGCCCGTCTTTTTATTGGCCTGGCTGCGCTTTGGCATTGGCGGGGCCGCTATGCTGCACTGGCTGAAAAAGCCTGCGGATGAAGCGCCTTTGTCACCCCAGACCAAGTGCTTGCTGTTTCTGGAATCGTTTCTGGGCAACTTCCTGTTCTCCATCTGCATGCTGTTTGGCGTCAGCATGACAAGTGCAGTCGCTGCTGGTGTGGTGATGGCGACGATTCCGGCGGCGGTGGCTGTGATGAGCTGGGCGTTTTTAGGCGAACGCATTGGCTTGCGTACCTGGGCGGCCGTAGGTTGCGCTGTGGTGGGTGTGACGCTGGTTTCACTATCAAAACAGGAGCTGCTTGCGCCCGAATCTATTGGGCTAGAGGCCAATTTGGCACCTAAAAACGGGCTTTTAGGCACCTTTTTACTGCTTGGCGCGGTGTTTTGCGAGGCCGCCTATGCCGTGATCGGTAAAAAGCTGGTCGGCGCGCTTGGCCCCAAGCGCATCACGGCGCTCATCAACCTGTGGGGCTTTCTGCTCGTCACGCCGCTGGGGCTGTGGGCGGCTTGGCGCTTTGATTTTTCGGGTGTGGCGGCAACAAGCTGGCTGTTGCTGGTTTTTTATTCGCTGGCTGCCAGTGTGTGGACAGTTTGGCTGTGGATGACGGGCCTGAAAACCATCCCCGCCAGCCAGGCAGGCGTGTTCACCGTATTTTTGCCGGTTAGCGCCGCAGCGGTGGGTGTGGTGTTTTTGGGTGAAAGACTGAGTGGCTTGCAGGCGCTGGCTTTTGGTGTGGCGCTGCTGGGCGTGGTGATGGCTACGCTGCCAGCGAAGCGCTAGCGGAGTTCGTCAAGCCGAAACGCTAATTGTCTTTTTTTGCTGGCGCAGCATGTAGATGCTGTAGGCAATGATGCCCAGCGACACCGTGGCAATCAGCAACGTAGCAGCCGCATAAATCGACGGGTTCACGCCGCGCCGCGCGTAGCTGAAGATCACTTGCGGCAGCGTTGTGACGCCGGGGCCAGACAAAAACTCTGACAGCACCACGTCGTCAAACGACAGGGTAAAAGCCAGCAGCCAGCTGGACACCAGTGCGGGTGCGATGCTGGGCAGCGTGATGAGAAAAAACACCTGAACAGGCTTGCAGCCCAGGTCCATCGCGGCTTCTTCGATTGATCTGTCCATCTCTTGCAGGCGCGACTGAATAACGGTGGTGGCATACGCCATGCCCAGCAGCGTGTGGCCCAGCACCAGTGTGGCAAAACCGCGCTCAGGAAAGCCAAAGGTGCGCTGGCTGGCCACCATCAGCAGCAACAGCGACAGGCCAATGATGACCTCGGGCATCACCAGCGGCGCATTGACCATGCCGTAGAACAGCGTGCGGCCTGAAAACTGCCGGTAGCGCACCAAAACAAATGCCGCAAAGCAGCCCAGCACCACCGACAGCGTGCCTGTGAGAAGCGCGACTTTGAGCGACAGCCAGAAGCCTTCAACCAGCCGTGAATCAGTTAACAGCGCCTGATACCAGCGCAGTGAAAAGCCGGTAAATACGCCGTCTTGCCGGGTGCTGTTGAAGGAGAAAACAATCAGGAAAAACAGCGGAATGTACAAAAACAAAAAAACAGCCGCCAGCCAAAGCCGCGCTGTGTGCTTGTCAAGAAAACGGCTGGACGTCATGCGGTAGTCCGGTCTTTGTAGCGGTAGTACAGCGCCAGCGGTACCAGAATCAGCAGCATCATCACGACTGACAGCGCGCTGGCACGCGGCCAGTTGTTGCTGCTGAACAGCTCGTCCCACACCACGCGGCCAATCATGATGTTGTCAGCACCGCCCAGCAGCGACGGAATCACAAACTCGCCGACCGCCGGGATAAACACCAGCATGCAGCCCGCCACAATGCCCGCCTTGCTCAGTGGCACGGTAATCAGCCAAAACGCTTTAAAGCGGCTGGCGCCCAGGTCGTGTGCAGCCTCCAGCAGGCGCATGTCCATCTTCACCAGCACGGCGTACAGCGGCAAAATCATGAAGGGTAAATACACATAGGTCATGCCCACCAGCATCGACACATCGGTGTACAGCATCACCATTGGCTGCTTGATGATGCCAAGTGCCAGCAGCAGGTTGTTCAGCACGCCCTGGTCCGCCAAAATGCCCTTCCACGCAGAGATGCGCAGCAAAAATGATGTCCAGAACGGCAGCATGACCAGCAGCAGCAGCGCGGGCCGAATGGATGGCTTGCAGCGGGCCAGAAAGTAGGCAAACGGGTAGCCAATAACCAGGCACAGCAGCGTGGTTAGCGCGGCGTACTTCAATGATGTTTGGTAGGCCTGGATGTAAATGGTGTCGCCCAAGCCAGAGATGCCATCAGTAAACAGAGGCAGGTAGTTTTGCGGTTTAAGTAACAGGCGCCAGCTATCGCCAGTTGTGTCCAGCAGCGGCGTGAAGGGGTCAATGCTGGCCCCCATGTCGGTGATGCTGATGCGCAGCAAAATCAAAAATGGCAGGGCAAAAAAGACCAGCAGCCAGACGTAGGGCACGCCAATCACAAAGCGCTTGCCGGGGGACAACAGGGCTTTCATGGTCATTGGGTCAAGACGACGGGGGCCGTCTCGTCAAACCAGAAAAACACCGCGTCGTTCCAGGTGATGTCGCTGCTGTCGTAGCGTGAGGTGTTGGCCTCCAATATTTTGACGGTGCTACCGCTGGGCACTTCAACAATGAAGGTGTTGTAGCTGCCGAAGTAAGCGATCTCTTTGACGGTTCCGCTAAACAGATTAGCTTGAGGCGCAGGTCGGGTTTTAGAGATGGTGATTTTTTCAGGACGTATCGCCACGGCGCAGGCCATGCCCTGCGTACCGCTAATGCCATGCCCCACATGAATCACCCCGTGTGCGGTCTTCACCTCACAGCGGTCTGCCGCATCCAATGCCAAAGAGCCTTCCCACAAGTTGACGTTGCCAATAAAGTCCGCCACAAAGCGGCAATTCGGGTATTCGTAAATCTCTTTGGGTGTTCCCACTTGCAGCACGCGGCCCTGGCTCATCACGGCGATACGGCTGGCCATGGCCATGGCTTCTTCCTGGTCGTGCGTCACCATCACGCAGGTCACGCCGACGGATTCAAGAATATTGACCAGCTCAAACTGCGTGCGTTCGCGCAGCTTTTTGTCTAGCGCGCCTAAGGGCTCGTCAAGCAGCAGCAACTGCGGCTTTTTGGCCAGACTGCGCGCCAGCGCCACACGCTGCTGCTGCCCACCTGACAGCTGATGCGGTTTGCGTTTGGCAAAGTCTTGCAGTTGCACCAGGCGCAGCATGTCATCAACCCGCTGGGCAATCTGCGCTTTGGGCATGCCTTCACGCTTCAAGCCAAAGGCAATGTTGTCCCACACGTTCAGGTGCGGGAACAGCGCATACGACTGAAACATCATGTTGACGGGCCGCTCATAGGGCGGCATGGCCGCAATGTCTTGCCCGCCCAGCAATATGCGGCCAGAAGTCGGCACCTCAAAGCCCGCCAGCATGCGCAGCAAGGTGGACTTGCCGCAGCCGGAGCTGCCCAGCAGCGCGAAAATTTCACCCTTGTTAATGCTGAGCGACACGTCGCTAACCGCGACCGCATCGCCAAAGCGTTTGACCAGCAGATCAGTTTCCAAATAAGCGGTCAAGTTTCAACTCCCTTTTTTAAACAGCGTGAAGACCTGGCTCAGTGACTGCCGTGCGTCGTTACTAAAGCTGTTGGGTGACACCATTTTCTGTAAATTATCTGCATCCGGAAAAACGGCTTTATCGCTAGCGATGCCGGGCTCGACCAGTGCCAGGCTGGCCTTGTTCACCGTCGGGTAACCCAGCTCATTCGTCAGCGCGGCAGACACTTCAGGTCGTAAAAAATAATTGATGAAGGCATGGGCATTGTTCGGGTGTTTGGCATCTTTCAAAATAGCCAGATTGTCAAAAAAAATCAGCCCCCCACTGGCGGGCAACAGCGCCTCGACCTCCTGGCCATTTTTATTTTCAAGGGCCCGGTTTTTGGCAATATTGATGTCCCCGGCCCAGCCGAGTGCCACGCAGGCTTTGCCGTTGGCCAGGTCGTCAATCATGGTGCTTGAAAACAAACGAATGTGCGGACGCACCCTGGCCAGCATGACACCTGCGGCCTGGTGATCCAGCACGTTGTTTGAATAAGCGTTTTTACCCAGGTAATGCATGGCGGGCGGCAAAATTTCAGTAGGTGAATCCAGAAAAATGATGCCGCAAGATTTAAGCCTGGCTGTGTAGTCGGGGTTAAACACCAGGTCCCACACATTGGCGGGCAAGGCCGTGGTGCCCAGCGCTTTGGCCACCTTGGCCTTGTTGATGCCCACCGTAGTAAAGCTCCAGGCCCAGGGCAGCAGGTAGGCGTTGCCGGGGTCAATCTGGGCCAGCTTGGCCATCAGCGCGGCGTCCACATTGGCGTAGTTGGTCAGTTTCGTTTTATCGAGCGGCTGGTACAGGCCAGCAGCAATTTGCGCCTTGGCAAACACCGCGCCCGGCACCACGATATCGTAGCCCGTGCTGCCCGCAATCAGTTGCGACTGCAAGCCCTCGTTGTTCTCAAAATTCTGGTAATTGACCTTGATGTCAAACTCTTTTTCAAAGTTGGCGATCATGTCTTTGGCAATGTAGTCGGGCCAGTTGTAGATGTTGAGTATTTTTGCCTCAGGGCCTGGGCCAGTGGCTGCTTTTTTATCACCACAGGCCGTCAAAAGCAACAGCGGTACCAAGGCCGACCATGCCATCCACCCCCACCGCGTTTTCAACATGTCTTTGATCCGTAAAGTCGGGCGACAAGCCCCAAAAAACGAATTGTAAGAGCTATCTCAAAGGCTCTTTACGGACTCAGACACCACGGCGCAGTGTTGTGCACCAGCCCCATCCACAGCGCCCAGACCGAGCTGGCCAACAGTGCCAGGCCTGCGATGCGTATGGCCCACTGGCCAGAGCCCTGCCCGCGCAAACGTAGCCAAAGCCAGGGCCCGGCCATTAGCGACACACTGCTACCAGCTGCAAAAAGCGCCATCACACCCGCACCCTGAGCCGCGCTGCTGGTCATGGCCGCCACCAGCAAAGCCGAATAAAGCAGGCCACACGGTATCAATGCCCACAAAACACCCAGCAGGCCAATCGGCATCAGTGCGGCGCCACCACTCAGGTTGCCAGTCACCGAACGCACGCCTTGCCACACCCTGCGGGCAGAGTTTTCAAGCCAGATCGGTTGTCGTGCCTGCCACAGCAGCATCAAACCCAGCATGGCCGCTGCTGCATGAAATAGCGTCCAGACCGGCCTGAGTGCGGCTGAATGAACACTGAGCCAGCCCAAACCTTGCATGGATACAGCGGCTAAAGCGCCCAAAGCAGAATAACCCAGCAACCTGCCCGCCTGAAATACCCATAGCGCCCGCGTGCTCCGCCCAGCGCTGGTACGCCCCATACCCGCACAGGCCGCACCGCACATGACCACGCAGTGCGGTCCGCCCGCCAGGCCCATCAACAAAGCGGTGGCGGCTAGTGTGGTTTGCATTTGCAATCGCACAGCGTTTTGTCCTGCAAGACAAAGCGATGCAGGCCTACATGTAAATCAGGCATAAAAGATCGCGCCACAAGAACCTTTGAGATTAAGGTCAATCATGCGCGAAACATTCAAAAAGTCTTTGATGTAAATCAAAACAGCATCAGTTCTTCCAGCAACAACTCTAACCACAGCAGGAAAACACCATGTCAGCCAGCACCACCTTTTTCGTCATGCCTCACGCATCCGGTGCTGTACTATCACAGCCACTACCTTTAAAGGCCCGATTGGACAAGCATTTCATCAAAACAGCCTGCTCCAACTGCAACATGCGGGAGCTGTGCATGCCCATTGGCCTGGATGCCGATGAGTTAAAACGCGTTGACGAGCTGGTAACCAAAAGGCCTTTTGTCAAACGCGGCAGTGCACTTTTTCGGGCAGGCGACGCTTTCACGGCACTTTACGCCATACGCAGCGGCTTTTTTAAAACCTCAGTAACGTCTGAAGATGGGCAGACCCAAGTTACAGGCTTTCAGATGGCTGGCGAAATCGTCGGGCTTGATGGCATAGCTACGGACCTGCACACCTGTGATGCGATTGCACTGGAAGACACCGAAGTCTGCACCCTGCCTTTTGACCGGATTGAAGAAATCGCCAGGGAAGTCAAAGCCCTGCAGCACCACGTTCACAAAATCATGAGCCGTGAAATTGTGCGTGAACACGGCGTGATGCTGCTGCTGGGCAACATGCGGGCCGAGGAACGGCTGGCAGCTTTTTTGCTCAACCTCGTGCAACGCCTGCATGCGCGAGGGTTCTCAAGCTCTGACCTTGTTTTGCGCATGACACGCGAAGAAATCGGCAGCTACCTGGGGCTAACTCTGGAAACCGTGAGCCGTACTTTTTCAAAATTTGCAGATGACGGCATGATCACCGTCAACCAGCGACACATTCATATTCAAAATGCTGAGGCACTCAAGCGGCTCGTCAACCACGAGCTGTGTCATTGATGTCGCGTGGCAGTTTGTTTAGCCACAAAACCAGGCTGCTGCACGCCATGGCAATGACCCAGAAACCAAAAAACGCTGCTGTGTAAACAGCTTGGCGCGAAGGTTGTACCGCCTGACCTGGCCAATGTACTTCGCTTGGGTCAACAGCGGCAAAAACCAGCGCTTCCAGAAGGCAAGCCGCCAAAAATGCCGGCCAGGTAATCAACACCCAACGCTTGACATCGCGTGACTTTTCCAGGTCAAGGCTTGGCATTTTTATAGCCCCCCGTTGCGCTATGGTTGCGGCCTGTTTTGGCGGGTTGCATGGCAGGCTGTGCAACGCCGACTTCTTTGGCCAGAGCAAGACCTTCTTTGTAATAATTTTCAGACACCACCGCATCTGGCCCCTGCAAGATGTACACCGCCGTCACAGCGCAAGCCAGCACGGCTGACACTGGCCCGGCAATCACCATCCATACGTAGAACTCTTTGTACCAAGGGCGAATGGTTGGTATGGTTTGGGTAAATGTTTTCATCATTCAATGCTTTAAAGAGACTGCTCACCGTGGAATCAGAAATACGGATTTTTCGACCACTTCATCAGGCGGCTCGGCTTGAGACGTAATCACAAAGGCAATCGGGTGTGAACCTGCCGTCATGCGTGGTGGAGCTTGTACCCGCACAGGCACCCAGCGCGAGCTGGCGGCATCCACCACCACTGCCGTATCAGGTACGACCAGCGCGCCCTCCAGCCCAGCCACACGAATCGCATACGTCTGCGCCTGCTCAGTCGCATTCATGATTTGCAGGCGGTAGACATTCTCAAGCAAGCCCTGCCCCACCATGCGCGCTACCGAGCCACGGTCACGCTGCACATCCACCTTGAAATTGGCTCGCGCCAAGAGGCTCCACAACATGCCAACAGTGATAACACCCAGCACCGCCGTGTACACCAGCACCCGTGGCCGCAGCACGCGGCGCAGCATTTGCGTTTGACTCAAATTTTTCACCACGCCGTTTTCAGTACTGTTACGGATCAGCCCGCGCGGGTAATGCATTTTGTCCATCACAGAATCACACACATCAATGCAGGCTGAGCAGCTGATGCACTCGTATTGCAAGCCATTGCGAATGTCGATACCGGTTGGGCACACTTGCACGCACAGGCCGCAGTCAATGCAATCGCCCAAGCCTTTGGCGTGGTACTGGGCGGGTGTGTCGCTGCGTGGACGCGAGCCCCGGCCTTCGCCGCGCTCCACGTCGTACGTTACCGTCAGTGTGTCGCGGTCAAACATGGCGCTTTGAAAACGTGCATACGGGCACATGTATTTGCACACCTGTTCGCGCATCCAGCCCGCATTGCCGTATGTGGCAAAGCCATAAAACAGCACCCAGAACAATTCCCACGGCCCCAAGCCAAAACTGAGGACTTCGCCACCCAGTTGCCTGATGGGCGTAAAGTACCCCACAAAGGTAAAGCCCGTCCACAAGCCAATGGCAATCCACACCGCCTGCTTGGCACTTTTACGCGCCAGCTTGTTCAAGCCCCAGGGTGATTTGTCTAGCCGCATGCGAGCGATGCGGTCACCCTCTATCTTGCGCTCGACCCACATGAAGATTTCGGTGTACACCGTTTGCGGGCAGATGTAGCCGCACCACAGCCTCCCGGCTATCGCAGTGAATAGAAAAAGCGACAGCGCGCTGATGACCAGCAATCCGGTCAGGTAAATCAAGTCCTGCGGGTACAGCACCAGATTAAAAATATAAAAGCGCCGCGATGCCAGGTCAAACAGCATGGCTTGCCGGTCATTAATAGATAACCACGGCAAGCCGTAAAACACCAGCTGCGTTGCAAACACCATGGTCCAACGCCAGCGGTTAAACCAGCCCGACACACTGCGCGCGTAGATTTTCGGGTCAGACAGGTACAGCGATGCGACGTTCGATGAGTCATCCAATGCAATAGGGATGACTTTTGGCTGGGTAGCCAAGGGGACGATGCTGTGTGGCACGACTTGGCTTTTTACGGTGTTTTAGGTACGGCCGTAGCAATTGTGCTTTGCGACAGGCTGAGCACATAAGCCGCCACCACATGGATTTGCTCTGCCGACAGCTTGGGGGACTGGGCGGGCATCACATTGTTTTTACCGTTCCTGATGGCGCTGACAATCGCCGCCTCGCCCCAGCCGTGCAGCCAGTAGTCGTCGGTCAGGTTGGGCGCACCAAGCGCTTTGTTGCCCTTGCCATCGACACCATGGCAGGCAGCGCAGGCAGAGAATTTGGATTTTCCACTGAAGGCCTTGATCTCGTTGTGCGGGCTGCCCGATAGCGACAGCACATAGTTAGCCACATCGCTCATCTCGGGCTCACCGCCAATGGCCGCGCCCATGGGTGGCATCATGCCGATGCGTCCGTTGGTGACGGTTTGCACAATGTGCGCCGCACCGCGCTCGCCCAGCCAGGCCGCATTGGCATTGGTCAAATTGGGGAAGCCTTTGCTACCACCACCATCCGAGCCATGACACTGCGAGCAGTTGTTCATGAACAGCCGTTCGCCAACCGCCAGTGCGCGCTTGTCTTTGGCAAGCGCTTCAACGCTTTGCGCTGCAAACGCTGCATACAAAGGTGCCACTTCTGCGCGAAGCTGCGTCACGTCCTGTTGGTGTTCACCTTCGGTTGACCAATTCAAAAGCCCTTTATAGCTGCCGAGGCCAGGAAACACCGCCAGGTAAACCAGCGCGAAAACAATGGTCAAAATAAACAGCCACAACCACCAGCGCGGCAAAGGGTTGTTGTATTCACGCAGGTTACCGTCCCACACATGGCCTGTCGTGTTGTCATCGGCTTGCCCATCATGCGCAACCACAGTGGCTTTACCCGCCAGGTACAGCAACAAGCCGCAAGCCAGCACCGACACCAGGCTGATGGCTGCAACATACCAGGGCCAGAATCCATTGACAAAGTCGCTCATGGCTGTGGCTCCTGATCGGTTGTGAAGGGCAATTGCGCGGCTTGGTCAAACCCAGCTTTTCGCGCAGGCCGATAGGCCCACACCAGAATGCCCATAAAAAGTATGAACCCGGCAACGGTGACCAGGCTGCGAAGTGTGTTGATGTCCATGTTGATGCCCACGGTTTGTGCTTTATCTCAAAGCCAGGCCCAAGCCCTGCAAATACGCTGTCAGTGCGTCCAGCTCGGTCTTGCCCTTCACCTCATCGGGTGCGCTGGCTATTTGCGCATCGGTGTAAGGCACGCCAACAACGCGCAAAGCTTTCATGTGCTGCTGAATCGACTCAAAATCGGCGGGCGTTTTCTCCAACCACGGGTAGGCGGGCATGATGGACTCAGGCACCAAGTCGCGTGGGGCAATCAGGTGCAGGCGCTGCCATTCGTCACTGTATTTGCCGCCCACACGGTGCAGGTCAGGCCCGGTGCGTTTGCTGCCCCACTGAAACGGGTGGTCATACACAAACTCGCCAGCCACAGAATAGTGGCCATAGCGCAGCGTTTCAGCCACCAGCGGGCGAATCATTTGCGAATGGCAGTTGTAACAGCCTTCACGCACATAAATATCACGGCCCACCACCTTCAAGGCGGAATCGGGCGTGATGCCTTTGATCGGCTGCGTCGTCGATTTTTGAAAGAACAGCGGAACAATTTCAACCATGCCGCCAACCGCCAGCACAATCAGAATCAACACAATCATCAGCGTGTTGCTGGTTTCAACTTTTTCGTGGGTAAATGCCATGACTGTTTCCTTATGCGTGTGCCGCAACTGACGGGATAGGTGCATCAAAAGGCTTGCCCGCCCGCGCAGTCATAAACACATTCCAGGCCATCACCAGCATGCCCGTCAAATACAAAATGCCACCAAAAAAGCGCACCACGTAAAACGGGAAGGTAGCCTTGACGCTTTCAACAAAGGTGTAGGTCAGCGAACCATCGGGGTTGATGGCGCGCCACATCAGCCCCTGCATCACACCCGCTATCCACATGGCCGCGATGTACAGCACGATGCCCACCGTGGCCACCCAAAAGTGCAGTTCAATAGCCGGCACGCTGTGCATTTTGGTTTGCCCAAACATGCGCGGCACCAGGTAGTACAGCGCACCCATGGATATAAAACCGACCCAGCCCAGCGTACCGCCATGAACGTGCGCTATGTTCCAGTCGGTGTAGTGCGACAGCGCGTTGACGGTCTTGATTGACAGCATGGGCCCCTCAAAAGTCGCAATGCCATAAAACGATAGCGCCACAATCATGAAGCGGATGATCGGGTCATCGCGCAGCTTGTGCCAGGCGCCTGACAGCGTCATCACGCCATTGATCATGCCGCCCCAACTGGGTGCCAGCAAAATAAGCGAAAACACCACGCCCAGCGACTGTGCCCAATCGGGCAGCGCGGTGTAGTGCAAGTGGTGCGGGCCAGCCCACATGTAGGTAAAAATCAGCGCCCAAAAGTGCACGATAGACAAACGGTACGAATACACAGGCCGCTCAGCCTGCTTGGGGATGAAGTAGTAGACGATGCCCAGAAAACCCGCCGTCAGCAAAAATCCCACCGCGTTGTGCCCGTACCACCACTGCACCATCGCATCTTGCACACCTGCGTAGGCTGAATACGACTTCATCCAGCCCGCAGGCACCACCGCTGCGTTAACGATGTGCAGCATGGCCACCGCAATGATGAACGCGCCGTAAAACCAGTTGGCGACATAAATATGGCGCACTTTACGAATACCAATGGTGCCAAAAAATGCGATGGCATAGGCCACCCACACAACAGCAATCAACAGTGCAATCGGCCACTCCAGTTCAGCGTATTCTTTGCCGCGTGTATAGCCCATGGGTAGCGATATAGCAGCCGCCACAATCACCGCCTGCCAGCCCCAAAAGTGAAAGGCTGCCAGCTTGTCTGAAATGATGCGCGTCTGGCAAGTGCGCTGCACCACGTAGTAACTGGTGGCAAACAGTGCGCAACCACCAAAGGCAAAAATACCGGCATTGGTGTGCAGCGGGCGTAGCCGACCGAACGACAGCCACGAAATGCCAAAGTTCAGTTCAGGCCAAGCCATTTGCGCGGCAATAAAGACACCCACCAGCATGGTCACGACACCCCAGACCACTGCCATGATGCTGAACTGGCGCACCACCTTGTCGTTATAAACCGTGGCCTTTGAAGCCGCCCAGATTCGCTCTTGAGCATAAGTTACCGGAATGGGCAATACGGCTGTCATATTGAGAATCCTCTTTGCCTGATGTAAGACTCAAGTGTGCTGGTCAACTGCAATTGGCTTGTTGATATGGATCAAGCTTGTTTCAGATTCGCCCATCAAAATCCGCTCGCCTTCGCTGTCCAGCTCTTCAAACTGACCCGACCAGACGGCCCACGCCAACACACCCATCACGCCAAGTGCAAGCAGCACCGATAACGGAACCAGTAAAAACAAAATATCCATCAAGCGCTCGCTTTAAATTGCGATAGCCGCGCCGCGTTGGCCATGACAAGCAACGAACTAAGCGCCATGCCCAGCCCCGCCAGCCAGGCAGGCAGCATGCCAGCAAGTGCGAGCGGCACACAGGTGGCGTTGTAAATCACAGCCCAGGCCAGGTTCTGCTTGACGATGCGCAGCGTGCGCTTGGCCTGGCCCAGCATGATGGGCAACATTAAAAGTTGTGCGCCAGGCAGTACCAAATCGCTTTGCGCCTGGGCTAGCGGCACGGCGGTGCCTACGGCAACAGACACATGGGCTTCAGCCAGCGTGGGGCCATCATTTAAACCGTCACCCACCATCATCACTTTGCAGCCTTGCGCTTGCAACGCCTGTAGCAAAGCCAGCTTGGTTTCAGGCATGCAAGCGCCTTGCGCGTTTTGAATGCCCAGTTGCCCAGCCATTCGTGTTGTAGCTGCCTGCGTGTCACCCGACAACATGCAGACGGTCACACCGATCGCCTGCATGGCCGCAACCGTTGCAGCAGCATCGGACCTTAAAGTTTCGTCAAATTCAAACGTGGCGATCAAGCCTTGCGTGTCGGCCAAGTAAATGCTGCCCACTGCGTCGCCAGCAGACTCAACACCGCAGTAGCGACTTGAGCCCAAACGCAACGGGTTTTCAACGCCAGGACAGCTTTCGTCAAACAATGCCTCAAGGCCATGACCTGCAAGCTCTTTGACATTTGACACCGCAAGCGCAGAAAAATCCCCCGCTGCCGCTACCAGTGCACGTGATACAGGGTGCACCGAGTACTTCGCCAGGCTGGCGGCCCATTTAAGCGCTTCATCGCCAGTAATGCCAGCACGGGTGTGTATCGTCTTGAGGCGCATGGCGGTATCGGTCAAGGTACCGGTTTTGTCAAAAATAACCGTGTCAATATCGCTAAGTGATTCAATCGCCTGCAAGCGCCGCACCAGCACGCCATGGCGCGCCAGCAGCCCGGCAGTTGTCAGCATGGCGGTGGGTGTGGCCAGCGACAGCGCGCAAGGGCAAGTCACCACCAGCACTGCAACAGCGGCCATGAGTGCCATGGCCGGGTCAGTGCGCCACCAAAACGCTGCTGTACCCAACGCCGCAAGCAACACAAATAATAAAAACGGCTTGGCCACCTTGTCGGCCAGCACGGCAGGATGCGGTTTATCAAGCGAGGTCCGCTCCATCAGCGCAACAATTTGTGCGTAGCGCGTGTCAGCACCGAGCTTGTCAATACGAACAAGTGCCGCACTGCCCGCGTTGTAGCTTCCTGCCATCACCGAGTCGCCCACATCACGCGCTACGGGCCGGGACTCGCCAGTCAGCAGCGCTTCGTCGGCAAGCGTACTGCCTTCCAGCACCGTACCGTCTGCCGGGAAAGCCTCGCCCGGTAGCACGCGAACCACATCGCCAAGACCCAAGCGACGCACTGCAACCCGCTCGAAATCGCCACCTGGCAGCTGGCGCTCGACACTGACAGGCAGGCGCTGCATTAACGCACCCAGCGCGCCAGCGGTACGAGTGCGCAAGCGCTGCTCCAGCCAGCGCCCCGTCAGCAGGAAAAACACAAACATGGTCAGCGAATCAAAATACACCTCACGCCCCCACCAGAGGCGTGGCTCAAAGGTGGCCGCAGTGCTGACAGCAAAAGTAACGCCTATGCCAATGGCCACAGGCAAATCCATGCTGATGCTGCGCCGCTTCAGGTCACGCCAGGCACTGCTAAAAAACGGACCACATGAAAACAGCACCACAGGCAAGCTGAGTACCCACGATGCCCAACGCAAGAGCTTTTCAATGTCTGGTGTGATGTCGCCCGGCTGGGTGAAGTAAGCGGGAGCCGCATACATCATGACCTGCATCATGCAAAACCCAGCCACTAACCAGCGCCATAGCGCCAGACGCGACTGCTGGCGGTCGTTGTCGAAAGAAAAGGCGTCTTCCGCAGGCAGCAGCTCGTAGCCCAGCGCCAGCCCTGCATTCATCCAGATAGATGGCTTCGTCTGCGCAACCGACCAGGTGACGCTAGCACTCGCGCAGACTGCGCTGACCTGCACTGCCAGCACACCCGCAACACCTCGTAGCGTTGCTTCAAGCGCAAAAGCGCAGGCCGCGCAGTGCATGCCACGCACCACGACGAAAGACTGAATTGTTTGCGGCTGAGGCTGATTTGGTGAAACTTCAAGATGCTGACTGAATGCGACCCATGCTTCAGGCTCGTCATACAAGGCAAGTGGGGTATCGGTTGCGGTTTCTCGCAATGCGGTTTGCCCGAACGGAGAGAAGGTTTTAACCGTGACAGCTTGCATCACGCAAGACTACCGCCCACTATACGAACAAGTCTTGATATGGATCAAGTCCTGCTGCAATGTTTTCTATTACGCTGAAAGCTCAACCAACCGCAAACTACCGGAGACCCACCATGTACCAGCGAATCCTGATTGCCACCGACGGTTCAACCCTGTCAAAAAAAGCCGTGACCAGCGGGCTTGAGCTTGCCGCACTGACAGGCGCAAGCATTGTTGCTCTGAAGGTCGTGCCGCGCTACCCGGTCAGCTACTTTGAAGGCGGTATTGCCTTGTCTGTCAACAATGTTGCAGGCGTTGAAAAGCAATGGGCCGATGCCGCCATGGCTGTAGTTCATAAGGTCAAGGATGCCGCCGAGGCAGAAGGCATCAATGCCAAGGCCGTGACCGTGTCGTCAGACTTCACCGCAGAAGCCATCATCAACGCGGCCAAAAAGTACAAATGCGATTTGATCGTGATGGCATCACACGGTAGGCGCGGCATGAAGCGTTTGCTGATGGGCAGCGAGACCATGCATGTGCTGACGCATTCGCATATTCCGGTGCTGGTATTGAGATGAACCAGAATGACGCGAGCAAAAAAAACAATAACGCCGAGCACATCGCTCTAGATCGGCGTTGCGGCGCAGTTGGGCATAGTGCTGACGCTTTACTTGTTCCGCAAACTGTTGCCTGGTACGCCAACCATGGTGTACGCCACCACCAACAGCAAACTGACGCGAAGCGTGTTGGTCAGTGGCTGGGTAATTTCACAGCATCGGGGACGGTGGCTTTGCAGAGCTCGGGGCGGGTGCAGCAGTGGCTCAAGCACGATTTTTGATTTGATGCGCAGCGTCAATAAAACCAGTGGCACCACATTTTGATCGTTACCCATGACCCACGCCTGGCCAAGCGTTGCGTCTTCACTTTCATGAAAAGGGTGTATTGCCATACAGACAAAGAAAGGTCGCCTCAAACACGACCATGGAGGACAATTTATTTCAAGTTACAACACTAACGGGATCACGCGTGATGAACTTAAAAAATCGATTTATAGCATTGATAGCGCTGGCTGGTTTTAGCACGCTTTCTTATGCACAGGCCACACCTGCCCAGACGCGCGGCGAGTTGCTATACAGCACCCACTGCGTGACCTGCCACACCACGCAAATGCATTGGCGCAGCGACAGACAGGCCTACGACTGGGATAGCCTTAAATTCCAGGTTCGCCGCTGGCAGGGCAATGCGGGCTTGGCGTGGAACGAGGCTGACATTACAGAGGTTTCCCGCTACTTGAATGAAACCATCTACCGCTATCCGCAGCTCAATGACCGTGTTGGGTTGATATCAAGGGACACGACGCAGTCACCCAATCGACCAGTCGACCAGTCAACCCCGCGAAAGTAACTGGTGGTCAAACGAATCCTCTTAATTCAGGGCCACCCTGATGCCAGCCAGCCACACTTGTGCCATGCACTGGCCTCCAGCTACAACGTGGGCGCGCAAAGCGCAGGCCACAGCGTCAAGCACGTCAACGTTGCAGAACTCGATTTTGCGCTGCTGCGCAGTCAAAAAGATTTTGAAACGGGCACAGTCCCCACAAGTCTCAAGCCTGTGCAAAATGACCTGTTGTGGGCCGAGCATCTGGTTATTTTCTTCCCGCTCTGGGCCGGTGACATGCCCGCATTGCTAAAAGGTTTTTTTGAACAATTGATGCGTCCTTCTTTCAGTGGGGAACACACCACCTTCTTTGATAAAAAAGTTTTGTCAGGCCGCTCTGCCCGCATCGTGGTGACGATGGGCATGCCCGCCGTCATTTACCGCTGGTACTTTCGCGCCCACAGCGTGAAGTCACTGGAGCGCAACCTGCTTGGCATAGTAGGCATTGCGCCCGTGCATGAAACATTGATTGGACTGACGGGCAACATGAAACCTCTTGAGGCTGCCAAATGGCTGGCCAAGCTCAAACGCCTGGGGCAGCGTGCAGAGTAAAGAAAGACTTGAGCGGTAGTTGGTTGCGCGTCACTATCACAAGGGCTCAAATGTACAAGCTGACTGCGCTACTAAAAGCCTGAAATACCGGGCTTGCCAAACTCTCTCCTGTCAGCAAACTGTAATGCATACTGGTATAAAAAATTAATATTTTTATGCCTACAGCCCAAAAAACACAGGCGCAAGCAGCTATTTATTTAGTAGCAAATTAAATCTTTCGTAGCACGCTGCTTGGCGGCAGTTACCCGCGCCAGAACGGTTTGATAGCTGCAAATGCCTTGACCTCTTTCAGGCAGCGCTTGGCGTTGGACTGTCGGCGGGCGCTCAACCAGCCGATACCAAACCAGGCGTTGGCATCATCAGCAACCAAAGCGCGCCACGCGCGCAAGGCCACCAGCTCGTCGTTGTACAACCCCAGTGCATCCTGCGCAGGTTTGAGTGCAGCCGTCATGCCATTGACCTTGCGGGCTGCAAATAGCGGCGAGGAAAACTCGATCAGATAGCGCAGCCGCTTCAGGCATTTACGCACACCGTGCTGATGCGCCTCATCCAGCGCAAGAAATTTTTTACCCTCACGCAGCGCGCGCGTGTGCAGCTTGTCCAGGCGCAGAGACATCGTTTTTTTCAAGGCGTCAGATGCATCGGCTGTTTTGGGTACTTCGCGGTGCACAAAGCCCACTAGGCCAAGCAATGCGTCCTGAAAATTCGGGGCACGTACCGTTTCGCCAGGATCAGGAATGTGGCTATTGGTATCGTTGAAGCGTATGGTCGGGCCACCCGCTGCTAGCAGCTGCGGCTGTAGCACCAGCGTCAGGTGGCTGTGGTCGCGGTGAGCTCCCAAAGCCCTGAAGGTCTGCACCAGCACGATCTCCCATGTCGGGTCCAGGGCATCAGTTAGACCAGCCAGTTCACGCAGAGCCGTGCGGAGCCGGCGTATGCCAACCCGTAGCTCGTGAATGTGATCGGGGTGATGGCTGCCGCCAGCTAACTCGCTGGCGTTATGCAGAATCTGGCTTAAGCATGACTGCACTACAGCGGTGATCATTTCTTCGCCAGAGACGTGTTGTGAGAATTTTGGCGAAAACTTGTGCAATATGGCTGATGTGGCGGCACCGATCAGAGTCGCGCTGCGCAGGCGCTGGCCTTTCATGGATTTGGCAATCGTACTCATCCACAGCCCATGCGCTGCACGCCACTGGCGCGCCACAACCACAGCAGCCAGAGGCGTTCCTTCCTTGAGTTCAACTTCAAGCTCGCAAATGGCTTGCGAATGGCCATCGACAAAAACGCGGCCCTGGTCCAGCGCAACTTCTACCACTGACCCGCCGCTAGCCACGCGCCGCGTGACCCGTTGAACGTCAGTGCCATACAGCAGGTCCAGTCTGGGATAGTTTTCGTGGGCCTTGAGCCCTAATGCCTTATCAATGACCTGGCCAACTGGCGTCCCGCGGTGGCGCGACAAATCAAGCATGGGCATAGTGCCTGCACTCTGCAATGGCAAGGCCACATTGTGTTCCAGCCGCTCCAGCAAGTCAGCGGCCGGCCCCTTGGCTGTCTGCACCCAGCGCCTGCCTTCCTTGCGCAGGCGCACCACAATGCCGCAGGCGGCCAGTGCGCCATCGGCCGTATCAAAGTAGCTGGCCTGAAGGCGCTGCCGCATTGCCTTGCCCGCCCACACAGCCGCTGCAACGCTTTTGAGGTTTGCGGGGGGAATTTCAAACTTCAACTCAAACTCAGTCATGCTGGCTAGTTTAGGCATTGCTTTGCAACACGTCTCGTCTCGGTCGTCTGATAAAGCGCATTCACACGGGCAATCAGCATGATCCTTGATCTACATCAGTATTGTTTAGCCGGATGCTGATAACTTCCGACCATGATCACGCGCAAGCTGGAAACCTGTTGGTATGAATTTAATAGCTGCTTGCACCCGATTTTATTGGCCTACAGACCTTTTTTACTGCTGAAAATGATAAAAAATGACCTCCTCAAGCGCTTTATTGCTGTTGCCCGAGTCTGCGCTGCCTGCCAAGCTGCCCGAACCCAAAGCAGACTTCGTTAAACGGTTTGGTTTAGTCGCCGCTACAGTGACGCTCATCGCCATTGCCTTATTGCCCGCCAGCGCTGGCCTGCCTAGATCAGGCCAGGTCATGCTGGCAATCCTGGCCTTTGCCGTGATTGTGTGGATGACAGAAGCACTGGACTACGCCGTCAGCGCGGTGGTAATAGGCGCACTGATGGTTTTTTTATTGGCCTACTCGCCCGATGCAACCAAACCGCTGGGGGCTGACATGGGTACCGGGGCGGCACTTGGCCTGGCACTGTCAGGTTTTTCTAACAGCGCAGTGGCGCTGGTGGCGGCGGCGTGCTTTATTGCCGCAGCCATGACGGCTACCGGGCTTGACCGACGTATTGCCTTGATGGTGCTGTCCAAGGTAGATGCCAAGACCAACCACATCGTGATTGGCGCCATGGTGGTTGGTTTTTTGCTGTCGTTTATTGTGCCCAGCACCACGGCCCGCGTGGCTTGCCTGGTACCCATCATGATGGGTTTTATTTTGGCCTTCAAGGTTGACAAGCGCAGCCGTTTTGCCGGGCTGCTGGTGATTACCGCTGCGCAAACCGCCAGCGTGTGGAATGTTGGCATTAAAACCGCAGCCGCGCAAAACATGGTGGCCATCGGGTTTATTGAAAAGCAGTTTCAAACCACCATTACCTGGGCTGAATGGTTTATTGCCGGAGCACCGTTTTCAGCACTTTTGAGTGTGGCGCTGTACTTCATCATGACGCGCATGATGCGGCCGGAGATGGAGGAGATTGCAGGCGGCAAGGCGGCGATACGTGAACAGGTTGATGCGATGGGTGCGATGACGCCCAAAGAATGGAAGTTGTTGGCCATCGTGCTGACGCTGCTGGGCTTTTGGGCGACTGAAAAGGTATTGCATAACTTTGACACCTCATCAACCACCATCGCCGCGATTGCGCTGATGCTTCTGCCACGCATTGGCGTGATGAACTGGAAACAGTCACAAAAAGGCTTCCCGTGGGGCACAGTGGTACTGTTTGCTGTAGGCATCAGCATTGGCACAGCCCTGCTCAAAACCAATGCCGCAGGCTGGCTGGCGAACGTGATTGTGTTGAACCTGGGCTTGCAGCAAGCCAGCGCCTTTGTGATTTTGATGCTGCTGTCGCTGTTTTTAATCATCATTCACCTGGGCTTTGCCAGCGCGACGGCATTGGCATCAACCATGATTCCTATCATCATCAGCGTGCTTTTTGCGGTGCAGACAGCAGGTATCAACGTGGTCGGTATGACCATGTTGCTGCAATTTGTGGTGAGCTTTGGCTTTATCCTGCCCGTCAACGCACCGCAAAACATGATCGCTTACGGCACCGACACCTTCGACGCGCGCGACTTTGTGCGTACGGGCTTGGTCATCACGCTTGCGGCGTTTGCGCTGCTGGTAATCTTCTCGCTAACCTACTGGCCATGGATGGGATACATGACGCGCTAACCCGCTGCAAAAAGGCCTTTGTGCTGTTCCCGAAGCAGATTCTTTTGCACCTTGCCCATGGTGTTGCGCGGCAGCTCTGCAACTACAAAGCATTGCTTGGGGATTTTGAAGTTGGCGAGCTTTGACTTGAGTGCGGCAATAATCGCATCAGGTTGTAACGACGCGCCTGTTTTGGCAATCACCACCGCCACGCCTACCTCGCCAAAGTCCGGGTGCGGCACGCCGACCAAAGCGCTCTCAGCCACGCCTGGCAGGTCGTTGATATAGCCTTCAATCTCCGCCGGGTAGACGTTGTAGCCACCGCTGATGATGAGGTCTTTGCTGCGACCGACGATGGTGATGTAGCCGCGTGCATCGATCTTGCCCACATCACCGGTTTTGAAAAATCCGTCTGCGGTGAATTCTTCTTTTGTTTTTTCAGGCATGCGCCAGTAGCCCCTGAAGACGTTCGGGCCTTTGACCTGAATGCCACCAATCTCATCGGTGCCCAGCACTTTGCCGTCTTCATCCTGTACGCGCAAGCTGACGCCGGGCAAAGCAAAACCTACCGTACCGCCACGGCGTTCACCTTTGTAGGGGTTGGATGTGAGCATGGCGGTCTCGCTCATGCCATAGCGTTCCAAAATGGTGTGGCCGGTGCGCGCTTGCCAGTCGTTGAAAGTTTCTATCAGCAGCGGCGCAGAACCTGCAACAAACAGGCGCATGCTCTTCACGGCGTTTTTATCCAGCCCTGGCTCATTCAATAGCCGTACATACAAAGTAGGCACACCCATGAAGACGGTTGCTTCAGGCATTTTTTTAACGACAAACTTGGGATCAAACTTCGCACACCAGATCATCTTGCTGCCGTTGATGAGCGCGCCATGCAGCGCCACAAACAGGCCATGCACGTGGAAGATGGGCAGCGCATGAATGAGCACATCGCCAGGCTTCCAGCCCCAATAATCTTTCAGCACCAGCGCGTTGCTCAGCATGTTGCCGTGCGACAGCATCGCGCCCTTGCTGCGGCCCGTGGTGCCGCTGGTGTACAAAATAGCGGCCAGGTCGTCTGCACTTTTATTTGCTACAACGTGCTTGTCACTGCAATGCGCGGCACGCTCTATTAGTGAGCCGGTGCGGTCATCGTCCAGCGTGAAGACATTTTGCGTACCGGCCTTGAAAGCAATCTTGCTGACCCAGCCAAAGTTCTTGCTGCTGCACACTACCACCGCTGGCTCGGCATTGCCGATGAAGTATTCAATCTCAGCGCTCTGGTAAGCCGTGTTGAGCGGCAAAAACACATACCCTGCACGCAGCGTGGCCAGGTAAAGCAGCATCGCCTCAACTGACTTTTCAACTTGTACGGCAACGCGGCTGCCCGCAGGTAACTTGAGCGATACCAACAGATTGGCCAGCATGGCAGTGGCGCGTTCGATGTCACGCCACGAATAGCAAAGACCGTTATCGGTCTCAATGGCTATGTCGTCAAGTGACTTCGGGAAAGCGGCGCGCAGTGCGGCAAAAAGATTCTCGTTATTCATAAATCAACTTACTCCAGCTTGGCCCCAGAAGCCTTGACCACCGCCGACCAACGCTTGACCTCACTGCTCACAAATGCACCAAACTGCACCGGCGTCAAGTTTCCAAACTCTGCGCCATTGGCAGCCCAGATGGTTTTGAGCTCTTCAGTGGCAGCAGCTTTACGCAACTCCTCTACTGCCCGTGTCTGCACATCAAGCGGTGTGCCCTTCGGTGCCCACATGCCGTACCAGGTGGTCACGGTGTAGTCAGGCAAGCCCACTTCAAGGGCGCACGGCACATCCGGGAAGGCCGGGTTGCGTTTGCTGCCCGACACCATCAATGCCCTGATACGGCCACCCTTGATGTGCGTAGCCGATGAACCCAGGCCGTCAAACATCATGTCGACATTGCCTGAGATCAGGTCTTGCAGCGCCGGGCCCGCGCCCCGATAAGGGATGTGGGTGATAAAGGTTTTGGTTTGAATTTTGAACAGCTCACCTGCCAGGTGGTGCGACGTGCCAGCCCCGGCGGAACCATAGTTAAGCTTGCCTGGGTTTTTGCGCACAAACTCAAGAAACTCTTTGACATTTTTGGCTTCAACCCGTTTGGGGTTGACGACCAGTACCTGCGGCACATTGGCCATCAAGGCCAGTGGTACAAAATCTTTTTCAATGTCGTAATCCAGCTTGGGGTACATCGCAGGCGCAATCGTGTGATGCACCGCGCCCATAAACAACGTGTAACCATCAGGCTGGGCCTTGGCCGCAATGCTGGCCCCCAGCGTGCCACCCGCGCCGCCACGGTTATCAATGATGAGCGGCTTGCCCGCCAGTTTGGCAAACTGGGCAGACAGCGGGCGTGCAAAAGCATCGGTGCCACCACCTGCGGGGAAAGGCACGATCAGCGTGACAGGCTTGGCGGGCCAGGCGGATTGTGCGTAGCTACCCAGGGCGAACGTGGCTGCGCCAGCAGCGGCTGTTTGCAGCAGTTCACGTCGGCTGATGTGTGTGGATAAATTGAAAGTCATGTCGTCTCCGTTTTTGTTAACTCAAATATACAAATCTTCAATTGCCTTCGCTACAGGGATTTTCCCCTGCGCCAGCAGCGCGCGGTGTTTGTCCAGCCGCTTCAGGTCATACAGGTAATTGACCATCAGCCCATACGACTGCTTGAGCCCCTTGCTTGATGGGTCACCCGCCCAGTTCAGCCGCTCGATGCGCGCGCCGTTACCCAAATGAAATTTGGCCACCGCATCCAGGGGCTTGGCATCAAGCATTTCGCGTCCCAGGTAGCGGGCAGCTTGCTGAAGCAGCGCTAACTTGATGGGCGACTTGTCGGGCAGATTCAAGACATCTGCGTCTTGCAGCTTGCTTGCAAGTTCAGGCTCGCTGCGGCCAAGCCATGCGCGCAAACCGGGAATCGGCGACAGCGTGGCAAAGGTTTTAAGCTTGGGGAACTCGTCCTTCAATGCCTCGACCACGCGCTTGATCAGCGAATCACCAAAGCTCACGCCACGCAAACCTGCCTGCGTGTTGCTGATGGAATAAAAAACTGCCGTGGTAGCCAATCTCAAATCTTCTGCATCGGCTGATTCGTCCAGCAGCGGCGTGATGCAGCCTGCGATGTCGTGCGTCAATGCCACTTCGACAAATATCAGCGGGTCATCAGGCAGCCGTGGGTGAAAAAACCCGTAGCAACGGCGGTCAGAGTCCAGCCTGTTCTTCACGTCAGACCAGCTCTTGATGTCATGCACCGCTTCGTACTTGATGAGCTTTTCAATCAGCGACGCGGGCGAGTCCCAGCTGATGCGGTGCAGGTCTAAAAAACCCACGTCAAACCAGGTGGAGAACATGTATTCCATCTCCACATCGAGCGCGGCCAGGCGTTTGTCGCCTTTCAGGTGCGGCAGCATGTCGGCCCGCAAATCGACCAAAAAGCGAATACCCTCCGGGAAGGCGCTAAAGCGCTGGAGCAGCCGCCTGCGTGGCGACACCGTGGCGCGGCGGTAACGTACCTCGGCCACCGCTTCATCGGGCGTGCCCACGGCGGCCGCAAACTGGGCTTGCGCGGTCTGGGTCTTTTGCGCATCGGCCACAAACTGCTCGCTTGTCAAGAGCCACATGTCACGCCGCTCATTGGGCGCAGCCTGGGCATACCACAGGGCCACACCCTTGGCACGCAAACCGCCTTCTACTTCGCTGACTTGCGGATCAATAATCGCTTTAAGTTCCAACAGCGTGCGGCGCAGGACACGCGGTGACAGCGCTTCTTCTTTTTGCCGCAGGGTAGCTTTGAGGCGGTCACGGGTAGAGCGCCCGGTTGACGGTGAATCTTCAACCGCTATTTTTTTAGGAGCTGCTTGCGCCCGAATTTGTTGGGCTGCAGGCACTTTTGGCACCTGTTTTTCAGCTTTTACGTTGCCTCTGAGGCGCGAAACGCCCCGGTTCAGCCAATCCGGCGGGCTCATGATGCAAACCTCGAATTTTGGCTGCGCGACAGCAGACGCAGCGCCTCCCGCTGGCGCGTCAGGTGCGTGCGCATGGCCGCATCTGCGCCCTCGCTGTCACGGCTTTTAAGCGCGGCAAACACCGTCATGTGCTCTGACAGACTTTGCTGTAGGCGGCCCGGCGCGCCAAGCGACTGCAAACGCGACAACTTCAAAATCTTGCGCAAATCGGCAATGCTCTGGCTCAGCCAGCGGTTGTTGGCCAGCAAAATAATCGCCTCATGAATCGCAAAGTTGGTGGCGTAGTAATCCGTGATGCGCCCCGCCTTGGCGTGGCCTTGCAGCTTGTCGTGCAGCGCGCCCAGCTCCTGCAAATCAGCGTCGCTGGCGTTGCGCGCCGCCTCGTAGGCACAGCGCCCTTCCAGCAGCGCGATGACGGGGAAAATGTCGTCCAGGTCTTGCTCGGTGACTTCGTTCACAAAGCAGCCTCGGCGCGGCTCATGCCGCATCAGCCCTTCAGACGTCAACACCTTCAGCGCCTCGCGCAGCGGCGTGCGTGAAATTTTCAGCCGCTCACACAAAGCCACCTCATCAATAAAACTACCGGGTGCCAGCGTGCCCGCAAAAATCTCTTCACGCAGCGTGCTGGCGACTTCTTGATGCAGGGAGTTTTGAACCAGGCGCATGGTGGGTTTGTGAGATTTTTAGATTTAGTCTGCGTTATTTCTTGTAATTATGCATAATTATTTAAATCATAGGAAGCTGAATTTCACCTAAGCAAGTCCTGAATTGCTTCTAAACCACACCTGAATTTTGCCACTCTCAAGGTGCACCACTACAATGTTCCTACATCAAAGGAGAACATCATGCAGGTCGTGTATGCAAGTCGTTAATGTTCGCCAGCTCAAGTCCAACCCTTCTACCGCGCTCAAAAGCGCCAAAGACGGCCTGGTCGTGGTCATGAACCGTGACAGACCCGATGCCCTCATCATTGGCTTTGAACAACTGGCTGGCGTGGCCGACATGGCCCACGTGCGCCAGGCCATGGCGGTCAGCATGTTCAAAGACCGGCTCATGTCTCTTAGCAACGCCGCCAAAATGGCGGGCGAAAGTTTGGGCGACATGCTGACCCGCCTCACCCGCTTGGGCATACCCGTGGTGGACTACGACGCAGCCACGCTGGCGCAAGAAGTGGCAGGCGGCGCGGCTTGGGTCAAGGCCGCACCTTCAGCGACGAAATAAGCGCATACATGAAGGTTGTCATAGCCGATGCAGGCCCGCTGATCGCACTGGCCCGCATCGGCCAGTTGGGCCTGCTGCCCCAACTATTCGCCAACGTAGCAGTGACTGAGACGGTGGCGATTGAAGTGAGCCAGGGCGGCGACTTCCCAGATGCCCAGGCCATTGCTGATGCACTGGCCCAGCCTTGGCTTCAAACAGTCACACAGTCAGCCCCTGAGCTGGCACTGTGCCGAGCGTGGATGGACTTGTACCAAATTGACCTCGGCGAAGCCAGCGCCATGGTGCTGGCCAGTCAATGCCAAGCCCAGGGTGATGCGCCACTGCTGCTGCTGGACGATGCCCGTGGCCGCTATGCCGCCGGGCATGCCAAGCTACCTGCGTTGGGCACAGCGGGCCTGCTGGTGCTGGCCAAAAAAGCGGGTTGCATCATGGCAGTCAAGCCACTGCTGACAGCCTTGCGCCAAGGCCATTATTTTTTGAGCGACCCACTGGTGGTGGCGGTGCTTGCGCAGGCTGGTGAAGAATAAAGACTGCAGAAATTTTTACAGCGCGCTTACCAACTGTGCTGTCTTAGGGTCATACATCACATCGGTAATCGACCCATCTTGAATGCGCTTCACCGCTTCATCAATGACATGAAGCGGTACCAAAAACCACTCCCTCGGTTTGACTGGGTTTCCAAAGCGGTCTTCAATGGTCAAGTCCAACTGCGCTGCGCCGAACAAGCGGTGAAAGATGTTTTCCAGCTTGGTACGGTTTAGGTTGTGCAGCTTGTAGGTGGCCACTACCTCCACATCAGCCAACAGATAAGTAGCATCCTTGTCGGCCCCTGCGATGCGGGTTTCCACCTTGCCGCCAGTCACGCCGATCTTGTGAATCAGCTCGCGGTGTTCCGACACGAACGGGTGGCTGGACAGGCTGCGCAGCACATAGATGGTTCCGCTTTCAATGTCATCTTGCTCAGCAGTACCACCAAACAGTGGGCCATCGTCCTTGCGAACAAGGCGGCGCCCCACTGCCGTATTTCCGTCTGGGTAGAGCGAGCGCGACAGTGAGCGCAGCAACAGGTCGCTCTCTGTACGGTTGTCAAAAATGACGCGCAATCGCGGGTTGTCACGCCCGTCCTTGGTCAACGTGCCCTCATTCATTTCGGCCACGTAGGCAATTTGTCCGCCAATGATGAAGAAATCCCCCAAGTCGATACTGGCATTTTTAATGAAAGGCTTGGCCAGCCATGCGCCAGACTTGAGACCAGCGCCAGCTTCCTCGAACAAAAGTTTGAAGCTGTCGAAATCAGTGCAGGGCGTGCGATTGGCTATTTCTTCTGCCACTTTTATATCGACATAGGGGCGCACATGGCGCAGAACAGTGATGTTGCCCTGCCCCTCAGCGGCACTTTCAATACCCAGCTCTGCCAGCAGCGCGTCCGCGTCCATTCCATCTAAGTTTTTATCAACATTTGCTGCACCAGACAACAGGCCTGGACTGTCCAGCCCAGCCAGCAAAGTTTGCGCTTCTGGCAACTTGCGCAACTGGTCTAGCCGCACGGCATACAGACGCTCAAAAATGTCACGGTCTTCGCCATGCAGTGGGGCGCGGCCATGGGTTTGATAAAAACGCAGAATGTCCTCAAAGCCCGCAATGATGCGTTCCTCACGTGGGGTTCGGCTACCTGTCTTGATTGGCGCAACTTCTACCCCTAGCGCGTCTAGTAGTTCGTCATCGTCAAGTCCAGTTGTGTCAGCCATTGCTTGACTCCGCTTGGGCTGCCTTGGCTTGCGCGCGATAACGTGCAAATGCAACCACACCCTCGGCCATGCGCTTCTCCCACGCATCGGCAGAATTGATGTCTGGCAGCCGACCGCGATCATTTTTAAATTGCAAGGCGCGTTTTGACAGATCCCGAGCTTCCTCTTCAGGAATGCTCACCTTCTTTGCTGCAATGCTTGCCTGCACTTGCCGTAGCGACTTTTCGTCCATCGCCTTCGCCAGCACCGCATAAGCCGCGTCGAAGGGGTTGATGCTGTCAATCAAATCAATGTCCAGGTCACGCACATTCACAAACTTGCGCACCCCGTCGATCAGCGCCGTGCTGCCCTGCGCTGTGCCTTCACCATTCGCGTCCGCCTGGGCCAACGCCAGCTTGGCCTGCTGGGTGATGTTCATGGCGGCAATCGCGTGCTGCCTGATGGCCTCTTGGTCGGTGTCGCTCAAATCCGGGTAACGCTCACGCACGATCTTGCCCATACGCAACTGGGTCAACTCTTGGGGCAGCGTGTTTTCTTTGTCAAACAGGCCTCGCTCCAGCGCTGTTTTGTCTTGCAGGAAACTGGTCACCACTTCGTTCAAGTCTTCCTTGCAGATGCGCGTGGCTTCTGGGGTTTGCGGTGTTGCCAGCCCATTGATTTCGACATGAATTTGACCCGTACCGGTATTCACCCCAATGTTGTGACCACCTTCTTTATAACCGTCATCACCGTAGTCAAAGCCTGGCTTGGCCCCCATGTTTTTAGGGGTAAATTCATAGCGCGGGGCTAGCACTTGTTCCATCAGCAGACTGGCTGAAATGGCTTTGAGCATGTCGTTCACCGCCTCGGCCACAGCTGATTGGTCAGCCGCTGGTTCAGCAATCAGGTTGGTGAAGCGCGACCGCTCTTTGCCCACAGCATCCCGCGTAGCGCGGCCAATGATCTGCACAATTTCAGTCAGGCTGCTGCGGTAGCCAATGGTCAGCGCGTGTTCGCACCAGATCCAGTCAAAACCTTCTTTGGCCATGCCCAGCGCGATGATCACGTCCACGTTGTCGCGGTTGTTTTTCTGCGCAGGGTCTTTCAGCGCACCCAGCACGCGGGTGCGCCTGGCCGGGTCGCTGTCGTCCACCAAGTCCGCTACTTTCAAGGTGCGGCCGTCTTTAGCCTTGATCAAATGAAAGCCGGTGACCAGGTCAACGCCCTTCCATTCACCCATGCCGTCCATGATGTCACTCACCTCATTTTGCTTGTCCTTCAAGCTTTCACGTGCATTGACGTTGGGAATGTGCACAATGGTTTTCAGCGCCGGGTCCAGCACCTTGCCAATGGCATCCACATACGGGCCGGTGTAGAAAAAGTAACCAATGTCCAGCGCCTTGAGCCACTGGTAGCCATTCAGCTGCTCGTAGTAGGTGTAGGTAATCGTTTCAAACTTTGCTTCATCCGTTGGGGCCAACACCGCCTCGCTGTCACCCCGAAAATACGAGCCCGTCATAGCCACCATGTGGGTCTTGTCGCGTGCAATCAGCGCGCTCAACTGGCCGCCCAGCACGTTACCCGAATTGCTTGATACATGGTGGAATTCGTCAATAGCAATCAAGCGGTCGTCAAATGCCTCAATACCTAGCGCTTCAACCGCAAACCGAAAGGTGGCGTGGGTGCAAACCAGCACGGTGTCACGAACCTTGTCGTTATGGGCCAAAAACTCTCCCACCGCCTTGATCTTGGACTTGGCCACTTTCACATCGTCCGCCCCCGGCGCGTTGCACAGGTTCCACTCGGGTGCAACCTGCCAGTCGGCAAAAAAGCCCTGCTGGCTCAAAGGCTCGTCGGCAAAGCTGCTGCCAATCGAGCGCTCTGGCACCACCACAATGGCCTGCTTCAAACCCTGGTTGTGCAGCTTGTCGAGCGCAATAAACATCAACGCACGCGACTTGCCCGATGCCGGTGGCGATTTGATCAACAGGTATTGCTCCCCCCGCTTGGCATAGGCCCGTTCTTGCATGGCACGCATGCCCAGGGCATTGGCTTTGCTTGATGCGCCTGTGCGTGCCGTGGTGATGGACACCGAAGGCACCGTGTATACATTGGTAGGGTTGTTTTGGAAAGGCGTTGGGTTCATAGATATCAGGCTTGGCAAACCAGGTGTTTTTAGAGGTACGGTGATCAAGAGACAGGCTTTTGCCGTTGCCTGTACCAGCGTTGAACTCGGATTTGATTGCGTACCAGCCGGTAGTCAAAGCTGTGGCCTGTTTTTGGTACAGCGTAGGTTCGCACACCGACTGTTGGTGCTGAAACCCCCATTTCTGGCGACGCGCACAGAAGTGTGAGTGACTTGTCTACCCTTTGCTGCACTAATTCCGCACTCAAAGGGTCTTCTGCGGCAATGTAGGTGAGCGTAGCAATGAATTGATTTCGCGCTTGAACCGACCAGATAACGGACAGAGTAGCTGACCTGTTCATGCAGCAGCTTGAGTTTTGTGTTTTGCCTCATGTACTGCGCGCAGTGCATCTCGCATCACATGGGCGTGGGTGGCAGTGTTACCAGCTGCAAACTGCTCATCGGCCAGCGCATTTTCTTTGATGCTGATTTCCACAACGTCAAAACCGTCACGCAACACGTAGCGCAGCATCGCGGCCGGGCTGCGACCCGATGCGTGTGCCAGTCGACTGATTCTGGTTTGAACGACTTTTGGCAATTGAATTTCAGTGGTGGTCATGACAATGCTCCATTAGTTTAAATATCCTAGCTGATTCTCGATTTTCAGGTGATGTCAATGTTCACGCTGCTCAAGCTTTTTTACCCTGACTACTTTACTTGTGGGCTTGTCTTTGGCCGCAGCCGTCATCTTCGTATACAGCTCAAACAGCTTTTCCAGCCGCTCGGTGTCGTTTTTAAAACGGCGGCCAATGTAGATGCGCTCCAGCACCTCGTCATTACGCTCGTGGGCAGCGCGCAGGTTGTCGGGCATGGCTTCTGGGTCGTAAAGGTCAGCGATGGTGGCGGGGAAGTGCGCCTCACGGGCCAGCAGAATGTTTTCAGCGCAAGCGGTCAGGTCGGCTTTGTTTTGCTCGGTGAGCAGGGGGACGGGGAAGGTGTTCCAGCCTAGGGTGTTGGAGTAGCGGAAATCGGTTTTGATTTTTCCGCAGACCGTAGCAATCCAAGAGAGGTGCACTCGCGAGGAAAAAATTGCTACGTTCCAAAGCGGCGCGTCGTACAAGGCTGATGCGCTATCGGCCACGATGTCCCCACGATTGCCCAACGCAAACGGCAAATACTCACGATTTTCCGAGCTGTGACGTGGAATAACGATGGGAAGTTCCTCGCCGCGCTGACGAATTTCACCGAAAAGGTAGGGCGTTTTTGCCAGCTTCTTAGTGGCGTCCTTGTCGCTATCCAAACGCATTATCTTCACGCCTTCCAAGCGATCAGCAACAGCCGTATTGGTAGATGCACTACCCGCACTCTGCGCATCCATCCACAGGCAATAGCGATATTGACCGTTGATGGAGTCTTCAGAGCCGAGAAACCGACGCGCCATTTTTTGCTTTTGCTCATCGGACAGGCCAAGAGCCTCAATTTCGTCTCGCGTGAGCAATAGCTGGCCGCCATCGACCGGCTTGTTGCCAAAGCTCATTTCCGATTGGCCGCTCAAAGGTCGTACCGCCTTGTCCACAACAACATTCGACCCCGGCGCAAGGTAGGCGTTGATGTTTTCAACATTTTTTAGGGAAATCACATCCGTCTTGTCAGTTGCATAAAGTCGGCGCAATTTCCCAGGTTGAGCTGAGAGGCCAACAATAACGACTGTCACGCCTGCGTTGTTGGAGGCCAAGTTTTTCCACTTAAACGAGGTATGAGCGAAACTGATTCGCTGCCCGGCCGCAAAAATCAGCGGCCACAAGACCGGTACTTGCTGGCCTTGACAAATGGAGTTTGTTGCCACGAACGCCGTGGTGGAATCGGTGTGCTGACCGTAATCCACGGCCTTCATGAACCAACCGGCGACGTAGTCCAATGTTCCCCATGTGCTGGTACGGCCATCAAAAATAACCTTCAGATCGGCCTTGCGGGATTCGGATTCACGCTTGAGGCGTTCTTTCATTTCCTTGCTCGCACCTTTCGGCGCTTTGATGGTTGCGCCCACATATGGAGGATTCCCACAAATGTAAGTCTCCCCGCCCTCATTCTCAAAATCGATTTCCGACTGATCTAGTGGCGTACCAAACAAGTCATCGGCCACCACCTTGACACCCGTCCCTGTAGGCGGACAAATGCTCAACCAGTCCAGCCGCAAGGCGTTGCCGCAAACAATCCAGTTCTGCTTGTCCAGCGGCAAAAACTCCAGCAGCGCATCCTTCTGCCCCCGGTACAGCACATCACACTGAAACTCGGCAATGATGAGCGCCAGCCGGGCAATTTCTGCTGGAAAGTCGCGCAGTTCAATGCCCCTGAAGTTGGTTAGCGGTATTTCGCTACCCAGGTGCACTTCCCCCCGGCGTTCGTTGATAACTGCCTCAATCCCGCGCATCTGCTTGTAGGCAATGACCAGAAAGTTGCCTGAGCCGCAAGCCGGGTCAAACACGCGAATGCGGGCCATGCGTTTGCGCAGGTTGAGCAGCTTGGCTTTGTTGTCGCCAGCGGCTTCCAGGCTAGCCCGCAGGTCGTCTAAAAACAGCGGGTTGAGCACCTTCAAAATATTCGGCACGCTGGTGTAGTGCATGCCCAGTGCGCCGCGCTCTTCGTCGTCAGCCACGGCCTGGATCATGCTGCCGAAAATGTCGGGGTTGATCTCGCGCCACTTCAAAACCCCCGCATGCAGCAGGTAGGTGCGCGCCATGCGGGTAAAGCGGGGTACGTCGGTACTGCCTGAAAACAAACCACCATTGACATATGGAAAGCCGTTGGCCCAGTTGGGCAAGCGCGGCTGTGCTTGCTCGCGCTCGGCCACCTTGACGTTCATGGCGCGAAAAATCTCGCTCACCACCGCATGGGTGTTGGCACCGCTGGGCTCGCTGTACTGGTTAACGGTTTGGGTAAACATGCCCTCGCCATGAAAAATGTCGGTGTCTTCCGCAAAAAAGCAAAACACCAGCCGCGCCATGAAGTGGTTCATGTCGGCGCGGCGCTCGGCGGTGGCCCAGTCTGGGTTTTCTTTGAGCAGTTCCACGTACAGCTTGTTTAGCCGCCCGGTGGCGCGTATGTCGATGGGGTTGTCTTTGATCTCCTTGATGGTGGAGATACCTGCCAGGCTCAAGAAAAACCCGAAATGATTGGGAAAGTCTGGGTAGGCGCAGGCTATGGTTTCGCCACTTGCCAGCTCTTCAGATTCCAGCGTCTGCCCGTCAGTGGCGAGGATGAACTTGGCCTTGGCTTTCAGCGTGGCGGGACTTAGACGCAGGGCTTTGAGGGTTTCGCCCACCAAGCCCGCAACACATACCGCCATGTGGATGTTGTTGCGCAAAAGCACGCCACCGGGCACGTCAGAGGCGTTGTTGTTACCCGTGCGCAGGCGCTTGAGGGTGGTGTCTTTGTTACCGAAAGCAGCCAGAAAAGCGAAAGGAAATTCCGCCGCATCGAAAGGCTCAATGGCCAGGTCGGATATGGCGGCTTCTATTTCTACTGCATTCATTGAAAGGTTTTGCTTGGGTGTTTTTTTGATCGTGCATGAAGGCGCTTTGCGCCGCTTCTACAGACAGTTTAGAGGCTCTTGACCTATAGACGTATTTTCAATCAAGTCGGCTCGGTGGTCACAGTCAATTGACAATTTGGTTTGTTCGGGCGTTGGCTCATGCACAAAACCCGGCATTCAAAGCCAGCCAGCAATCACTATTAAATCAGGAGCTACTCGCGCCCATATCCATTGGCCTACAGGCCGATTTGATATCTGAAAACGACCCAAAACCGATCAAAAACGGTAAAAATGACGTTCAAGCCTGGCCCAGCACCCTGCCAGCCTAGGTCAGCGCCATCGCCCAATTGCTAGCCAGCGCAGCCGCAGCCTTGAGCCTGCCAGACATAGAAGCCAGCTTCAAAGGCAAAGGCCCATGGAAAAAGGGCCTGCCCCGAATCCTGGAAACGCTAGAAGCCCTGGGGCGTGCGCGACGTGAGGGTGAAGGGTGGCGTGGGGCATGAGCCGCAGTCGGGTTAGCTAAGCTCAAGATTTGAACGTCAGACAACATTTTTATCTGCATATTTATATGCATAATACGTAAAATGCATTTCACCTGGCACGAATCCAAACGGCAGCTCACTATGAAAAAGCATGGGCTTGACTTTGAGGATGCTGAAAGCGTCTTCAACGGCCCAACGTCAACGCTTGAAGACAAACGTGATTACCAAGGCGAGCAGCGTTTCAACACCATCGGGCTGCTGGGCGTGTTGGTAGTTGTTATCACCCATACCGAGACAGACGACGAGATTCACTTTATTTCCATGCGCGAGGCAGAAAACCATGAAACACGCCAATTCTTCTCCTATCTCTGACAGCACGCCCCGGCTACGGGTGGGGCTGAAAGATGTCAGCCAGCCTGAGTTTGCTGATGCGCTGACGCAGCAACTGGGCAAACACCGCATCACCATCATGCTGGACGACGCGGTGGTGCGAGCCTACAAGGCACGTGCAGGTGGGCGCGGCTACCAGACACTGATCAACGAAACGCTGCGGCGCGGCTTGCAGGCAGATGCCGCCAAAGACGATTTGCGGGAAGTGGTGAGGCAGGTGATTCGTGAGGAGTTGCGGGCGGTTTGATTGCAATAGCCATGTAGGTCGGGTTAGGGAAGCGTAACCCGACCTACTGCTACTACTGAGCGCAATAAATACAGTCCCAAAAACACTGGTCGACAAGGCTCCTACAATGCAAAATAGATGTCATCAAGGAGTTTTTATGGGAACGTCAGACTTGCAAGCTCTGTTTGCCTTAAGCCCCGCTGAACGCATCGAATTGGCTGAAGACCTGTGGGACAGCGTCGCCCTTGAGGCGGCTGGGCAGCCACTCAAAGTCCATGAAATAGCCGAGATAGAAAAGCGTTTGGCCGAGCACGCCGCCAACCTGCAAGATGTTGTGCCCTGGAGCACAGTGAAAGCCAATTTGCAAATCGCGTGATTGCGTCACGGGCTCAATGCGCCATATTGTTTTTCGCGCCAGCGCCAATGCCCAATTGGTCGCAGCGAAAACCTGGTACGACCAGCAACGTCATGGCCTGGGTGACGAGTTTGCCCGCAGCCTGGAGTCAGCAATTAACCGGGTGGCGCGCAATCCCTTCGCCGCACCGGCCGTATACAAAGATGTCAGACGTGTTTTATTGAAGCGCTTTCCGTATTCTATTTTTTATATCGTTGATGGCGACAACTTGCTGGTGTTAAGTTGCCTGCACACCAGACGCGCGGTTGTTGATTGGTCAAAAATTTCAGCTGCACCGTAGCCATATGCTATTAAATAAGTAGCTGCTTGCGCCCGAATACATTGGGCTACAGGCCGATTTGATACCTAAAATTCGGGCCAGAAAGATCAAAGCATGCTTTTCAAGCTCTGTTTTGCGCGCTTGCGTTTTAAACCGGCTCAATCGTGATCACCACCGTCATCGACTCCTCCCCGCCGCCCTGGCGCACGCCCTTGGCGGGTGGGCAGGCGTTGTAGTCGCCGCCCATGGCCAGGCGAATGTGGCGCTCATCGATCAGGCAGGCGTGGGTGATGTCGATGCTGACCCAGCGGCGGGTGGCGACGTTCAGGCACACGTCGGCCCAGGCGTGGCTGGCCAGGTCTGGCTCGTTGGCGGCGTAAAAGTAGCCGCTGACGTAGCGCGCAGGGTAGCCCAGGCTGCGGCAGATGGCGACCATCACGTGGGCCTGGTCCTGGCACACGCCGTTGCCGGCATTGAAGGCCTCCAGCGCGGTGGTGGTGACGTTTGAGCTATCTTTTTTGTAGCTGATGGCACGCATCACGCCTTGGCTTAAAGCCAGCAGCGCCTGCACATCGGCTGTGCCGTCAACACTTTGCGCGATGAACTGCTTGCCAAATGCGGCCAGCGTCCAGTGCGGTTCAGCCAGCGGCGTGCCGCGTAAAAAGAAGTACGGGTGCGGCAATGTTTCAGCATCTGTGAACTCGGCCATACCGTGCGTGTCTACATCACCTGCTGCGTTCACCAGGCTCCAGCGCACGTTGTCGGCCTGGGTGCCCACAAAGGTATATGACTGGATGATGTTGCCAAATCCGTCGGTTTGTTTGAAGAGCTTTTCGGGCGCGCCCACGCTCCAGAAATTGACCGTTTGCGCGGGGCCAGACTGCGGGGTGAGCCACAGCGTTTGCAAGGCATAGCGCAGCGGCGCTGTGTAGCGGTAATCGGTAATGTGGCGAATATGCAGCTTCATGTTTTTCCCCCTCTCCCTCTGGGTTTTTCCCCCTCTCCCTTTGGGAGAGGGAGTCATACTCAAGTTGTGGCGGGGACTAAAAACTCGCGGCTCAGGTGCGCGCCCAGCTCGTTGACGCGGTCCAAAAACTGCGTGAGGAAGGCGTGCAGGCCGTTGGCCAGAATTTCGTCGATGCGGGCAAACTGCAAGTCAGACCGCAGCTTGCCTGCGCGGCGGCGGGTTTCGCTGTTGGCATCGCTGGTCACCATGGCGAGGTTGCTCATGACTTCATTCAGGCAACCCAGCAGCGAGCGCGGCATGTCGGCGCGCAGTATGAGCAACTCGGCCACGCGCTCGGGTTTGATCACGTCGCGGTAGACCTTGCGGTAAATCTCAAAGCCTGAGACGCTGCGCAAAATCGAGCTCCAGTGGTAGAAGTCAAACTCCTGATCTTTAGCCGTGGCCAGCCCCAAAAAGTCGCTTTGCACGGCGTGGAATTTCACATCCACCAGGCGCGCCGTGTTGTCAGCACGCTCTAAAAAAGTACCCAGGCGAAGGAAGTGAAAGGCTTCGTCTTGCAGCATGGTGCCCGCGGTGACGCCGCGCGACAGGTGGGAGCGGAATTTGACCCACTCAAAAAACTGCGATGGGTCGCGCTCAAAATCGCCCTCTTTGAGCTTGCGCTGCACCTCCAGATAGGTCTGGTTTTCGGTTTCCCAGACTTCGGTGGTGAGGGTGCCGCGCACGGCTCTGGCGTTTTCACGGGCGTTTTTCAGGCAGGAGGTGATGCTGGACGGGTTTTCTTCATCGCGCACCATGAAATCCATCACGTCGCGCTGCGAAATGGCTTCACCGTATTTGGCCGTATAGGCGGGCTTGAGCTCGCTGATGCTTAGCAGGCCTTCCCAGCCCACCATGGCGGCACCAGCAGATTGCGGCAGCATCGAGGTTTGGTAATTAACATCCAGCATCCTTGCTGTGTTTTCGGCACGTTCCGTATAACGGGACATCCAGAATAAATGATCGGCGGTTCTTGACAGCATTTTTATTTGCTCCCTTGAGATTGGGATTGCAGAGGCAATGAAACGGAGGTATCGGCCTCCAGAATCCAGGTGTCTTTGGTGCCGCCACCTTGCGATGAATTGACGACCAGTGAGCCGTCTTTCAGTGCCACGCGGGTCAAACCGCCCGGCACCATTTGCACTTCTTTGCCGCTCAGCACAAAGGGCCGCAGATCAATGTGGCGTGGCGCAACGCCGCTTTCAACGTAGGTCGGGCAAGTTGACAGGCTCAGTGTGGGTTGGGCGATGTAGCCTGACGGGTTGGCCAGCAGTGCCGCGCGAAAGTCTTCAATCTCGGCTTGGGTTGATGCCGGGCCCACCAGCATGCCGTAGCCGCCCGCACCGTGTACCTCTTTCACCACCAGGTCTTTTAAATGGGCCAGCGTGTACTTCAGGTCTTCTGCGTTGCGGCACATGTAGGTCGGCACGTTTTTTAAAATCGGTTTTTCGCCCAGGTAAAACTCGATCATTTTGGGCACGTACGGGTAAATCGACTTGTCATCGGCCACACCGGTACCGATGGCATTGCACAGCGCCACATTGCCGCTGCGGTACACATTGAGCAAGCCCGCACAACCCAATGTGGACGTGGGTTTAAAAGCCAGGGGGTCCAGAAAATCATCATCAACCCGGCGGTAAATCACATCGACCCGCTTTGGGCCACGCGTGGTGCGCATGTAGACAAAATTGTCTTTGACAAACAGGTCCTGGCCTTCAACCAGCTCGATGCCCATTTGCTGGGCTAAAAAGGCGTGTTCAAAATACGCCGAGTTATACATGCCGGGGGTCAGCACCACTACGGTTGGGTCAGCGGTGGCGGGCGGGGCTGATGCGCGCAGTGTTTCCAGCAGCAAGTCAGGATAGTGGGCTACTGGGGCCACGCGGTTTTCACTGAAAAGCTCGGGGAAAAGCCGCATCATCATTTTGCGGTCTTCCAGCATGTAGCTCACGCCGCTGGGCACGCGCAGGTTGTCCTCTAACACGTAGTATTCACCGTTGCCCTGCGCGTCAGGCGCCCGAACGATGTCAATGCCGCTGATGTGCGAGTAAATATTGCCGGGCACATCGACACCCATCATCTCGGGGCGGAACTGGGCGTTTTGAAAGATTTGCTCAGAGGGCACAATGCCGGCTTTCAAAATCTCCTGGCCGTGGTACACGTCGTGAATAAAACGGTTGAGGGCAGTAACGCGTTGTACCAGGCCTTTTTCCATGCTGGCCCACTCGTGCGCAGGGATGATGCGGGGAATCAAATCGAATGGAATCAGGCGTTCGGTGCCTGCACCGTCTTCATCCTTTGCGCCGTAGACAGCAAAGGTGATGCCGACGCGGCGAAAAATCATTTCGGCTTCTTCGCGCCTGGCCTGCATGGACGCATCCGGCTGGCGTTGCAGCCAATTGCTGTAAAGCTGGTAATGCTCCCGCACGGTGTCGGCGGTCACGTTCATTTCATCAAACATCGGTCGGCTCATGCGTTTTATCTCCAGCGTCTAACGTCAATTCATGTGACTCTAGCTTAGCAAGTTATGCGCCAATGGTTTGACTTTGGGTGTTTTTTTAGGGTGTAACGGTTTTTAAAAACTGAAATTCAGTCAGATTCAACCCGGTGGTGCCAATAGCGCAAGCCCTGCTGGCGCTGACAAAGCACCTCGGCAGGCTGCACGCTTCGCCAGGTTGCGGCGCCGCATGCCGGGGATTTGACAACGTCGATACCGCGTTCACGGTAACGCTCCAGCACGGATTCAACCGGGTGGTTAAAGCGGTTTCGGTAGCCCGCCTGCGCCAGCGCAAACTGCGGCTGCACGGCATCTAAAAACGCCCCGGTGGACGAGGTTTTACTGCCGTGGTGTGGCACCAGCAAAAAATCCGCTTTGAGTTTTTGATTCATTTCTGGATTGGCGACCAGGCGCAGCTCTTGCGCAGCCTCCAGGTCACCTGCCAGCAAGGCGGTGTGTACCCCGTTTGAAATACGCAGCACGCAGCTCATGGCGTTTGATTTTGTCGTGCTGTCGTAATCGCTTGCCAGTGGGTGCAGCACCTCAAAATCAACCCCATCCCAGCGCCATTGCTGGCCTGCCAGGCAGCGTTCAGACTGACGCACGGCTTGCAGCTCGTGTTTAGCTTCAATCGAGCTGACAAGTCGGGCCTGCGGCTGCATGGCGAGCACGGCGGGTGCGCCGCCGATGTGGTCGCTGTCGCGGTGGCTGAGCATCAACATATCGATCTTCTCACCCATGGCGCGTAGCAGCGGCACCAGCACGCGGTTGCCTGCATCGCTTTCACGTGAGAATTTGGGCCCCGTGTCATACACCAGGCTGTGCGTGGCAGTCCGCACGATCAGTGCATTGCCCTGGCCAATGTCGGCCCCCAGAATTTCAAACTGCCCGGCATCTGGCCGTAGCGGCTGCCATAGCAGCACTGGCAATATCAATGGCACGCCCATCAAACGCCAATGCAGCGGCAAGCGCATGGCCAGCAAACCGCCACCCAGCACGCCAGCAACCGCACACCACAGCGGCGCAGCAGCCACGCTGAGGGTGGCCCATGAAAAGCTGGCTAACCACTGCAAGAGCCTAGTCAATACGCTGATCGACAGCGCCGCAACGTCCCAAACCGGTGACCACAACGCACCCAGCATGGCCAGCGGCGTCACCACCAGCGTGACCCAGGGAATAGCCACCGCATTGGCCAGCAAGCCGACCAGGGACACCTGGTTGAAGAGAAGTAAAGACAGCGGGGTCAGCGCCAGGGTAATGACCCACTGTTCACGTGCCGCTGAAGTCAGATTGGACACCATACCCGCCAAAAAAGTACGCAAAAGCATCGTTTTAGGCCATTTTTCACTGCCATTTATGCCTGTAGCCCAATGGATTCGGGTGCGAGCAGCTCCTGAATTAGTAGCATTTACTTTTTCCTTTGGTGGCAACCCAGACGCAAACAAAACCCCCACAGCCACAAACGACAGCCAAAACCCAGCCTGCATCAACGCCCATGGGTCTAGCGCTACCACCACGGCCATCGCCAGGAGCCACACTATGGGCCAGGGCCATTGCTTGCCGCTTTGTCTTAGAACAACGACGGTAGCCAGCATCCAGATGGTTCGCTGGGCGGGCACGCCCCAGCCTGAGAACAGGGCATACAAAGCCGCCAATGCCAAGCCGCCTAGCACGCCCGCGCTGCTGGCAGGCAGGCACAGGCACAGCGCCGGGGTCAGTCGTGTTGAACGCCGCCACAGCCAGCCAATCACCAGCGACAGGCTCCAAGCAAACATGGTGATGTGCAGGCCAGAAATACTCATCAAATGCGCCACGCCCGTGGCCCTGAAAACATCCCAGTCGGCGCGTTCAATCGCGTTTTGGTCACCCACCACCAGCGCGGCCAGCACACCGGCCATCTGGCGATTTTCAATTCGCGCAAAAATCGCCTCGCGCACCGACTGGCGAGCGCGTTCGACCGGGTGCACCCAGGTGCTGGCCAGGCGCTGCGGCGGCGCATCGCTTTTGCTGGTACGCACATAGCCTGTGGCTTGAATGCCCTGCTCCCACAGCCACAGTTCGTAGTCAAAACCATGTGGGTTGCTGTTGCCGTGCGGGGCTTTCAGGCGCACCGTCATTTGCCAGCTTTCGCCTGCGCGCAGGGCTTGCGGCTGGCGTTGCAATTCAAGCGAAAACTCGG
>JAYWBS010000055.1:0-48195 GCA_043781295.1 Polaromonas sp. | reverse complement strand
GTCATCGGCTATCAGCATGCCACCACCCGAGGTGGTGATGATTTTGTTACCGTTAAAAGAGTAAACGGCAACCCGGCCAAAGGCACCGCTGGCTTTGCCTTTGTAGCTGGCACCCAAAGACTCGGCGGCATCTTCTAATACCGGCACGCCATAGCGCTCGCAAATGGGAAGCAGCGCGTCCATGTCAGCACTTTGCCCGTAAAGATTCACGAGAATGACGCATGCCGGCAAACGATTGTCGCGCTTTGCCCATTCAAACGCCTGCTCAAGAGCGGTGGGCGACATGTTCCAGGTGGAGGGCTCAGAGTCAATAAAAACAGGCCGGGCGCCGCAATAAAGAATCGGATTGCAACTGCCGACAAAGGTCAGGGATGAGCAAAAAACCGTATCGCCTGGCTTGACGCCCAGCAGTAAAAGACCCAAATGAATAGCCGCCGTACCCGAGCTGACGGCGGCTGCATAACCCACACCGACATGGCTTGCCAGCTCAGTCTCAAAAGCGTTGACGTGCGGGCCGAGCGGTGCGATCCAGTTGGTTTTAAAGGCCTCTTCAACAAAAGCGGTTTCCTCGTGCCCCAGGTGGGGTGACGACAACCAGATGCGCTGCGACAATTCACGGCGAAAGATCACATCGACAGGCCTGGCAGCTGCATCAATGACGGGCAAGTGGTCAATTTGATGCGCGTCCATCAGGCGCAGCACATCGGCTGCGTCTGCCTCTTCGCTGGCGGTGATTGGGCTGGCTACAGGCAGCGCACCCAACAACGTACTGTCGCTGGCGCCTTTCAAAATGGCCCGGCGCAAGTCACCGTCTGTTAACGTGCGCGCCAGCTTGCCCGCATTGTCAAGTACCAGCAAAATGCCGCGTGACACCTGCTCCATGCGCAGCAGCGCATCGCGCAAGGTCATGGCTGGCTTGACGCACAGCATTTCAAGTTCGGTTGGACTCATGGAATTTTTCTTGCCGGTATACCTGCGTAGGTGCCGGACTCCTGGAGATTTGCATTCACCACAGAACCTGCACCGACGATCACATCATCGCCAATCACGATGGACGGAAGAACCACAGCACCACTGCCAATCAGGACACGTTGCCCGAGCTTGACGTGCCCACCCAAACTGGCATTTGGCGCAATATGCGAGAACGCGCCGACTTCAACATCGTGGTCAATCACTGCGCCGTGGTTGACGATGACGCATATGCCAACGACCGCCATCGGCCCCACGACTGCGCTTGCAGCAACAAAGCACCCTGAAGCAATGCTGCTGAATTGTGAAACGCTGGCTGCAGGATGGACCACAGACGCCAGGCGTTCATGCCCCCAGGTGCTGGCTTCTTTTTCCCGCGCCTGGTTGTTGCCAATAGCAATATGAATCGCTGGATCGAGCGCCAACGCGGTATCGGCATCAAGCAAATTGATACCAGGTAAAAGCTCACTTTGACCAGAAGGCAAACTGCGGGCCGACGCATGGATGCTGCGCCAGTGGCTTTCTAGCATCGCGGCCTCAGCAACCACCCGGCCATGGCCACCCGCACCGAATACGATCAGCGGTGCCGGACTATGAAGTGGCTTGGATGAATGCATGATCTAAGTGAAAGCAGTTTTACTCAGTAGGTATTGCACTTGTCAAGGACAGATCGATCCAGAGACAAAGTTGTCAAATAACCGGAAATACGCGGCCCAGCGCGGCCATCGCCGTACCTATTGTCACACGGCACTTTTCCAGCCGACAACGCATTCTCAATCGCCCGATGAATCGAAGCAACATCCGTGGCTACGTCCTTCACATTGACGTTTCTCTCGCGCAGCTTCTGCCTGTCGCCCACGTTGACGACGGGTGTGCCAAAAGAGGCCGCTTCAATAATACCTGCCGATGAGTTGCCGATCATGACGGCGCAATGCTTCATGGCGGCACTGAACAAGGCTCTGTCCATGTGCTTGATGCGGTGTGAGCCTGCGGGTAACCCCAGTTCAGTTAATGCACGAAGGATGTCGCCAGAGCCAGCATCAGAATTAGGCTCAAGCCACACGACGGGTAAACCGGTTTTTTGCAACGCACCAAGAATGTGAGCGGTTTGCGTATAAGCATCCGTAGCCTGCTGAACCACAGGATGAAAAACTGCCAGCAAGAAAGCCTGCGCCTGCGGCAGATTCAAGGCCGTCTTGCAATCTTCTGAAGAAAGGCTGGCACCCTCAACAAGACCATCGAGCCCAGGGGCTCCCGTGACAAGTACCCTGCTGGGCAATTCACCCATCCGGACCAATCGTTCGCGCGACTCTTCGGTAGCAACCAGGTGATAGTGGCTGAGCTTGCTGATGGCATGGCGCACCGATTCATCAACCGTACCCGAGCGTTCGCCCCCATGTATATGCACGCACACAATGCCCAGATGCAAAGCCGCAATCGCACCTGCCAGCATTTCACCGCGGTCACCCAGCAGAAGCAAGATGTCGGGCCGCTCGCGTTGCAATAACGCCGTCATGCCTATCAGGCACTCGCCGACCCCAGCCGACATGCTCTCTGGCGTACGGGTTTTCACGTCAACGGCGACCTCACCGCAGATGTGCAAGCCAGCAAAACGAATATCGTCAATGGTGTGGCCAAAACCGGGTTCCAGGTGCATGCCAGTCACAGCAACGCTCAGGTCGGCCATCGCGCCAAGCAACTCAAGCGTGGACTTCATCAAGCCAAAGTCAGCACGTGTGCCACTGAGGTAAATTATTTTCCGCAGGTGACTGCCAGAGGCGCTCATACAGCGGGCCGCTCAATCAGTTGGTCCCATTGCAACACCGAGCCTGCGGCGATGCTGATACGTGCCGATTGGCCAATAACACGCTGCAAATCGCGCGGCGCTATGCCGGTCGCAGGGCGACGGCAAATCAGCATGCGCGTGGTGATCACATCGCCTGCCGAAATGTTAACCGCCGCCACAACACTGCGCCTGGCAACGCGCGCTGTGTCCCGCTCTTCCGGCAAAGGCGCTTTGACGCCATCGCCCAGCATGGCGCTGACACGCCGAATACCCTGCACCATGCGCAAAAATTCATCGGGCTCCAGCGATGCACTGTGATCAGGACCAGGCAAGTTGCGGTCAAGCGTCAAGTGTTTTTCAATCACACGGGCCCCCAGTGCAACGGCAGCCAGCGGCGCTTCAATGCCCAAGCTGTGGTCGGAGTAGCCAATAGCGATATTCAAGTCCCGCGCCAGACTCTGCATGGCCAACAGGTTCAGTGTTTGATCAGGCGCCGGATAGGCAGACGTGCAGTGAAGCACCACAACATCACGCAGGTGCCCTCGCGCTGCACTTACCCAAGCCACTGCTTCAATGATCTCTTGCATCGTCCCCATGCCGGTAGACATGAGCAAAGGCAATTGGGTGGCGGCCGCATGCTCGACCAGCGCACGGTGCGTCAACTCACCCGATGAAAGTTTCAGCCGCTTGACGCCCAGCTTGACCAGCATGTCCGCCGCATTGACTGAAAACGGTGTGGAAAAAAACTCAATGCCAATCACATCGCAATGCGCCTTGATTTTTTGGTGTTGCGCTTCAGACAGCTCAAGCCGCTCCAGCATTAAAAACTGGTCCTGATCACCCGTCTGGCGCGCCTGGTATTCAGCGGTAGGTGCGCCACGTACCACCAGATCTTCAGCCCGAAAGGTCTGGAACTTGACCGCATCGGCACCGGCTTTTTTAGCTGCATCACACAGCTGCAAAGCCATGGCAATGTCACCGTTGTGGTTAACACCGGCTTCAGCAATGACAAAGACAGAATTTCCACTCACCATGCTGTCCATCCACCATCAACGACCAGGTTGTGCCCGGTGATATATTTTGCGGCGTCGCTGGTCAGGTAACGCATGGCATTGGCCATATCGTCGGTTTGGGCCATACGCCCTAGCGGTGTGCGGCGCGCGTAGTTTTCAACAAAGGTGTCGTTTTGCCCACTGAAGACGCCACCTGGCGTCACAGCGTTCACACGCACACCCTTGTGCCCCCAATAAGCAGCAAGGTATTTGGTCAACCCCCATAAACCAGCTTTGCTAGCCGCATAAATAGCCGGCGTGTTGATGGCGTGGCCCAGGTATTCAGAACCTTCATAGATGCGCTGATCTGGCGCCACAATGCCGTAGATGGACAAGGTATTGACAATGCTGCCGCGCCCACGCTGCGCCATCGGACTGCCAAATACCTGGGCGCACAGCATGGCACCGGTCAGGTTGACCGACATCACCTCGTTCCAATCATTGACTGGAAAGGTTTCAAACGGTTCAAAGAAATTTTCAGATTTGGTAGCCGCGTTGTTGAGCAGACCATCAGCTTGCCCCCAGCGCGAAACCAGCAAGGCATGGGCTGCGCCCAGCGACTCACGCTGCGCAACATCTGCAACACAAGTTATCAAAGAGTCGTGAGCCGGGCCTAACCTGTCTGCAAGCAAGTCTGCATCACGGTCAATGGCGAAGACGCGCGCACCTGCTTCAACGAAGGACTTGACAACCTGCGTGCCTATGATGCCCGCAGCACCCGAAAGCACCACAACCTTGCCGTCAAGCGAGAAGGCGTCTTTGGTATCTTTTTTATCAGTCACATCACGCATGAAAGACCTTTCTTTTTCATCAGCAACGCCACCAGATCGAAATCAATCTCGTGATCAATGTCAACAGAGCGCTCACGCGGCATCACATGCAGTTTGATTTTGGGTGAATCCCAAAGCGATGATGACAGGCTATGGCGGTGCCACACATAGATGGATGCATTCATGGCGAACACTTTGGGCGCAGATTGGCGGCCTAGTACTTCATTGCCTGGCAGACAAACACGCTCGTAAAAACCATTGGCTTTCAATTCAACCATGTTGAAGTAAGGATTTTTGTCTGCTTCATAACCAGTAATCACCACATCCGTATCCGCGTCCAGCATCGAAAAACAGGTCTGGATATCAGCAATATCGCGCAGTGGAGAGGTTGGGTCAAGATCAACAATGGCATTAACCGAGCCATGCTGGGCTTCTACCCATTGCACCAGGTGCTGAATCACTGGCAGTTTGCCCGCCGTTGATGTGGCCAGCTCGGCAGGGCGCAGAAAAGGGACTTGCGCGCCAAAGCTGCGGGCAACACGCGCGATGTCTTCGCTGTCAGTCGATACAAACACCTCGTCGGCAACTTTCGATGCAAACGCCTGCTCAATGGTCCAGCCAATCAGCGGTTTGTCACACAAGGGGCGGATGTTTTTGCCCGGCACGCCAGTAGAACCACCACGAGCGCAAATGGTGATGATGTTCATAGTGCAGCCTGCTTGATATTCAGCATCAATTCAGCAGTTTTAAGACCATCTTTAAGGGGCGACACCACCACGTGCATAGGGTCGGCAATTGCCAGTAGCCAGTCTGCAATTTGCGATTGGTAGGTTTTTGGGATGTCGAAGTCTTCCGCAGCATCTGTCACAACACGACTGTTTTCATCAGTATGCAAAACAATACTTTTACCCATGATGTCCACTGAAAAGGTACCCGAATCAGTAACGATGGTGTACTTACGCACTGCCTGTTGTGAAACGTAATCCAGGCTGATGACGACTGGCGTGCCCAATGATGTTTTTAACAAAGCCGTGCACACATCATCTGACTGAATAGGCAAAGCACTGAAATGGCCGCCAATGGCTGCATGAACCTGAAGCGGGCCCAGCAACCACCTGGCCATATCAATTTCGTGAACCAAATCAAAAACCACGCCACCGCCTGATACGGCATCAGCACTGTAGGTGGTTTTTAAATCCCGGGACGGTCGCCATTGCGAAAGCGCTTGTCCCACTTCCAGATGCGCTCGTAACACCCTGCAAGGTACGGTGCCACTCAAAGCATGCTTGAGTTTTTGCAGCGCGGGCAGGTACCGGAGATTGCATCCAACGATTAATGCATTGGATACGGATTTCTCTTGCGAGGCTTTTTCAATAAGCGCAAGCTGTTCGCTATTGATAACCAGCGGTTTTTCAACCAGGCAGGGCAGACCTAAACGCAAAAAAATCTCAAGTTCATCTGCGTGCTTGCTGGAGATGCTAGCGACAACGATCGCTTCAGGCTTCCATAGCAAAGCATCTTGCATGTTGCCAAATATGGTGCACGGCTGAAGGCTTGTGTCAACTTCACCCAAAGTTGAAATGACAGCCAGTGCCAGGTTCGGAACCATCGCGCGCAAATGACGTGCATGGCGCTGCGCAATTGATCCTCGCCCGGTAATAAGCACGCGCATAACGATTAAAGCGCCAAAAACGCCGAAAGAATGTCCAGGCCATGCTGCGCGCTGCGCTCTGGATGAAACTGGCAGCCGTAAATGGATCCGCTTGCGACGGCTGCGCAAATACGCACACCGTTGTAATAGGTATCGGCTAAACGGTGTTCTTCATGCGTTGGCACTGGTGCAAATGAATGAACGAAATACATGGGTTCAAGCTGCTCAATACGATCCAGAATGGTGTGCTTCCATGAACTGCGACTGACTGGCTTTTGAAGGGCACTCCAGCCAATATGCGGTATGCGGTGCACATGGCCAGATAAATCCACAAAAGGGACTGGCATGACGCGTCCGGGAATCAACCCCAGACCCGCATGATCGCCAAACTCTTCGCCCACATCAAACAGCATTTGAGCCCCCACACAAATACCCAAAAAAGGCCGTTCAGTCAACGCAAAACGCTTGACCAGATCATCAAAGCCCCGCGCCTTCAGCTCAAGCATGCCGTCGGCAAAGGCGCCCACACCCGGCAACACCAGTCTGTCTGGCAGGTCTGCCACCTGGGTCGCGTTGTCTACGACAGCCACCTCAGCACCACAGTGCTGCAAGGCGCGAACGACATTCAGGAGATTGCCAATGCCATAGTCAATAACAGTCACCGCTTGAGATTTCAACGCTGTCACAAGCGCACCTCCAGGCCCTGCTGCCTGGCATGCAACTTGATCTCACCAACAGTGGTGCGCTGCCAGTGCAAAGCATCGGCAATCGCAATCGCAGACGTGCCCACGTCACTGGCGCGTTTCAAGTCCAGCGGGTCACCAAAGCCGCCACTGGCGATGACAGGCACAGAAACTCTGGCGTTGACGGCACGCATCAGTTCTATGTCCAAACCTTTGCGGGTGCCTTCCTGGTCAACAGCGGTCAACAGCACTTCTCCCGCACCCAGTTTGACTGCCCGTTCAATCCATTCGACCACATCCAACCCGGTATGTTCACGGCCATTGTCTGTATAGGCTTCCCAGGTTTTAGGGCCTGTGCGTTTGGCCTCAACTGACAGCACCATGCACTGCGAGCCAAAGCGGTTGGAAACTTCTGAGATCAGCTCTGGCCGGGCAATGGCTGCGGTGTTGATGGCCACTTTGTCAGCGCCAGACCTGAGCATGGTGTGCACATCATTCAGGGAGCGAATACCTCCCCCCACGGTGATGGGAATATAAATTTGATCGGCGGCTCTGGCGATGATGCTGGTGAGGTTGTTGCGCTGGTAAAGGCTGGCCACAATGTCCATGAAAATGATTTCATCGGCCCCCTGCGCGTAGTAGCGAAGCGCAAACGCATGCGGATCACCCACCACACGCAAACCTTCCAGGCGAATACCCTTGATCAGGTTGTCGCCCTTCACATCCAGCCTGGGAATAATGCGTAAGCCAGCCATGCGTGAGGTCGGTCAGCTAGAGCCAAACACGGAATGCCTGAGTTTCCATTGGTCTGCCTCGCGCTTCCAGAGATGTGGAGAGCGAAAGCTGTCAGCCAGGCGCATGAAGTAATCCCTGTCCATGACAGGGCTCTCAAACATTTTGTGTGCCACGGGGAATTCATTGGCAGGAATGCTCAAATAGCGAAAAATCTCATCAGCAAACCGCTCGGGGAATTCACCATCGTAGCGCTTGACCAGCGCAACGCCTTCATCCCGATTGATGTCGCGCGAGCGAATCTCCTGCGCAGCATCGTAGGTGGCCCGGCCTATGCCAAACTTTGTGAAGGTGGTGTAGTAATGAAAGTCATCGATCCGGTCATCAATACTGTTGTACTTGCTGTAAGTACCCGGCGTGCGCTCGGGAGACGCCTCAAAACCGCCATGCTCAACCGCGTAGTAATAGCAGCTTTGCGGATGCCACTTCAGGTAATAGCCAAGGTAGTGAACCTCAATCTGCTTTTTTTCAATTTGTATAGGGTCAGCAGGCAAATAGGGCAGCAGGTCATGCTCCTCCAATCCGAAATCGTTGTACAGGCTGTTGATGGGCGTTCCGCCGAGGTGAATTTTTGATTTGTCTGACGAGGTGAAATAAGACCAGTCACGTTTTGCCGTGTTGGTGTCGCCAATCGGGTTACCGTATTCCGCTTCATTTTCTCCGTACACCACAAACGGAATGTCATGCAGTATGGCCATTTTTGGGGCCAGCGATTTTTGACCAAACATGAAGGCCTGAAACGGATGGAAAAGATTGTCAACAGCCAGCCTGGTGAGCAGGCGATGCACACGGCCATTGGGCGTCATGAGGTAATTGTCAAACCCCGCATGTAGCCATGAATCAAAATTCTTGCGACCCCAATCGGTGTAGATATGCGGCGCCCAAGTCACTGTCAAGGGGTGCATGTTAAAACGGGTCTTCAGCACATGCGACGCGTAAAAGCTGTCTTTGCCGCCAGAGCCTGGCAGAAGGCAGTCATAACCTGACGTACTGCGAAACTTGTCGCAAAGCACCGCCAACTGGTCTTCCCGATCTTTCCAGTTGATGCTGCCATGCTTTTGCTCTGCAAAGCGGCATGCGTCACAAATACCCTCCTCATCAAACGCAATGGTTGCTTTCTTGCTGGCCTTGGTGTGCTCGTACTCAACAGCGGAATTGGGGCGCTGGTTTGAAATAACGCATTGCTTGCAGAAATGCACATACCTCGGCAAGCCATATTTAACCTGCACGTCGTCGTCATTTGCAGAAAAAAGTCCCAAATCAATCGAGGCTGGGTTTTTAATAAGTGACATGGGTAGAAAATGTAGGGGAATGAATCAACTGCCGGGTGGCTACGCGCTCAAAGCATGGCCTAGATTATAAGAATCCACGGATAACTTCCAGCACGTTACCCGCAGCATTCTTCTGAAAATGATTTGACGGGTTGCGCGCAAGGTGTATGCAGCGGTCAAGCGCCGCAACAAGGTCATTCAGCGCTACCGCTTCATCTGCTATGCCGTAACGCTTTAAAGGCATGGCATTGTCAAAAACCGAGCCCAAAATTTGTACCAACCGGGTTCCAGCCAGATGCCCTTCTAACCCCACTGTCGAATTCAAGGTAACCACCAGATCAACCGCCTGTAAAAGCGCGGGCAAACCAACATCCTGCCCCGTGACAACAACACGCGGATCGTCTGGCAACACCATAGGCGCAAGACCAGCACGGGGGCGTATGCACAAAACGCAATCGTCTCTGCTCAGTACCCAGCCAATGACCTGCATGAGGGAACGTTCTGGCAAATCAACATCCCCCGGTGTGCCGTTGAAAGGATGCAAGGCAGGTTCAACCTGCGTCGGCCAAAGCAGCACATGCTTGCCACCCCAGTTGCGGTTTTGACGCAAACGGGCACCCGCAGTGATGTGAATCGGGTTGGCCAGATCATCAAAAGCTGGATTGCCCGTCACCACCACCTGACGGTCCGTGCGCCCGGCAGACAAAAGAAAGTGCTTGACCGAATCATTGAGAACACACACCTTGTCGGCATAGTCTGGCTCGCCGATCCATTTGACTTCATCAAGGCAAAAAAGATCAACCAGGCATATGGATGGCAAACCCAGCGAGCGCGCAGCCAAAATGGCCGCCCGCTCAGCGCGAGGAGAGTTGGTGGCCACCACCAGCGATGGCGCGAGTTGTTCGACGATACGCTTCAAGGTAGCCACGGGCAAAAATGCCTGTCGGCCCTCTAGCTGATACTGACGTTCTGCCTCCACTGGGCCCACCCTAAGTTCCAGCTCTTGATAGGACAGCCCGAGGTAAGCAGCGGTTTCCTGAGGGTCAGCTATCGGGCCAGGCATGGCGCGCATCAGGCGCTGGCCATGGGCCACAGCAGCTTCATCGGCCCGATTGCCGTTCCTTAGAAAGTTTTTAAACTGCAACAGCTCAAGCCCGGCCTCACGCACGACAGGAGCGGCCGTCGTCAAAGCCAGCACCAGTGGCTGAGCCAAACCTGATGTAGCCAGTGCTTTGGCGACAGGAACCACCATGCGAACATGGCCACTACCGTAAGTCACAAAAAGAACTTTTTTCATGAGCCAGACAGCCTTGCGTTACATCGCACGCGCTGCGAAGTCAGATCACAAACAAAATCAGAAGCAGAGACCACTCAGAAAAAATCAACGTAACGGCGAAACTCTGCGGGGGACACGTTCAGCATCAATTCGTCGCATTCGGCATGCTTGATCGCACAAAATTCTTTGACGAAAGCCGCCCCCAAACCTGCGGTTAACACCGCATCCGATTGCAAAGCGTCAAGCGCGTCAGGCAAAGACACTGGCAAGCGGGCAATGCCCCTGCTGGTCAGCTCAGCCTGGCTTAACTGGTACAGGTTGTCGTTGCACGGCAGGCCTGGGTCCAGCTTGCTTGTGATGCCGTCCAGGCCCGCGTGAATGATCGCAGCGGTTAGCAAATACGGGTTACTGGAGGCATCAGGCACGCGTAGCTCCAACCGTCCACCAGGAATTCGCACAAATGCTGTACGGTTGTTATTGCCATAAGCAATATTGACAGGTGCCCAGGTGGCACCCGAACGCGAACCGCGTGACACCAACCGCTTGTACGAATTCACGCACGGCGCCGCTATAGCCGTCAGGCCTGCGGCATGCGCCATCAGCCCACCCAGAAAGTGGTACGCCATCGGGCTCAAGTTCATGCCGCGTGGGTCTGTACTGTCTTCAAACGCGTTGTTGCCAAATTTTTTACCCGCCGACATGTGCATGTGAAGGCCACTGCCGGATCGTTCAGCGAACGGCTTGGGCATGAAGGAGCAGAGCATGCCGTGCTTCTTGGCAATCGCCGTTGCGGCCATTTTGAAATAGGTCAGGTTATCCGCCGTACGCAAGCCATCAGCGTAGGTAAAATTCATCTCGAACTGGCCATTCGCATCTTCGTGGTCAATCTGGTAGACATCAATATCCGCCGCTGCCAGAGCCGACCTTAATTCCATCAAAAATTCTGACACAGCCGACAGATGCCGAAAGTCATAGCAAGGCTTGTCCAGCGACTCGGAGCCTGTAGCCACTTCGTAAGAGCCTGTCGCCGTGGGCTTGAGCAGAAAAAACTCGGGCTCAAGCCCTGAGAAAAACGTCAAGCCTGTTGCCTTGCTAAAAGCCGCCAATGCTTTTTTAGCGATCACACGCGAGTCGAGTGCGTGCGGCTTGCCATCCACGTGACCATCACAGGTGACGCTGGCTGTACCCGGCAGCCACGGCACCGGGCGAATCGCATCGCTGTCGCCAATGGCCATGAACTCTGACCCGTGTGGCCCCATGCCCATACCGGCGATGGCAAAACCAGCAAAACCAGCACCCGAGGTAAAGATCATGTCCTTGTGCTTGGCGGGCACCAGCTTGGCTTTGGGCCTGCCATGAATGTCAACAAACTGGGCCAGGTAATACTCGAAGTTTGTCATGGTCCGTTGCCTTTGATTTTTATTGTTGCGGGAAAAATTCTTGCAGCCACAGCTTGGTCATGAGCAGTGTGCGCAATTGCCTGGTGTGATTGTGCAAGCCGCTGCGGTGCTCTTCCAGCATCACTTGCAGTTCGTCTTTAGCAAACCGGCCACCATCAGGCAGCGCCAGCACGTCACGTGCCCACTGAAACAGCGGGCCTTTGATCCACTCGCCGATTGGCAAGGTAGGCATGGTTTTAGGGCGGAACACAAAGTCGTGGTCAAAGTAACGCGTGGCAGCCTCTTTTAAAAAATGCTTGCCAATACCGTTTTTAAATTTGGAGGTGATCGGCAACCTGGCAAACATCTCGCTGACACGGTGATCGAGAAACGGCGCACGGCCTTCAATCGAAAAGCAGGCACCCATGCGGTCACCCTTGACCGAGTTGTTGCCGGGCATCAATGAGTTCAATTCATAGGCGGCAATCTGCTCCATCGGCTCCAGGTCAGCAAACGGTTGCACGATGTCCAGGAACTTGTCCATGGCGCGCTGGGTGTGCGGTAAAAACGCCGGGCTCATGATGCGCTGGCGGTCTTTTTCAGTGGTGTAGCTGATCAAATCAAAGTAGCTGCGCATAGAGAAATTGGCGCGTGTCATGCTTGCAAAAAATTGCTCGTTGTGCCTGAAGCCCAGCATCACTTCATCAGGCCCGTCGCCCGTGAACATGACGATCTTGCCCTGCTTGTGTGCTTGGCGTGACAGCAGGTAAAACAAAAAGAACGAGAAGTCGCCGTGCGGCTGCTCGGCATGGCGCACCACCGATTGCGCAATTTCAGGAATATTCGCGGGGGTGATGTCCAGCGCATTCAGGTTGATGTTGAGTTCTGATGCCACGCGCTCGGCATAGGTGTATTCAGAAAAGCCTTTGTCTTCAATCCGCAGGCCAATCGCATCGAGCTGTGGACGGTTCCACTGCGGTACCAAGCGGGATGCGATAACGGACGAGTCCACACCACCACTTAAAAACAAACCGCCATCCACATCAAAACGCATTTGCAATTTGATGGCTTCATCAATTGCCTGCTCCAGCTCTTCCTGGCTGGCATCAACCCGCTCACCACTGAGCGGCCATTCCCAGTAGCGCTGCGGCTCTGAAAAGCGCCCATTACCATAACGCATGAAGGTACCCGGCGGCAGATGGCGAATGCCTTCAAAACAGGTTTCTGGCGGTGGGCAGTAATTGAACGAGAACACGTGGCCCAAAGCCGCATCATTGACCTTGCGCTCAAATTTTGGCAGGGTAAGAATCGCCTTCATCTCGCTGGCAAAAGCCAGGCCACCGTCATATTCAGCATAAAAGCAGGGCTTGATGCCTTGGCGGTCGCGCGCCAGCATGCCGGTTTCGGTGCGCTGGTCCCAGATAAAAAACGCGAACATGCCGACCAGGTCGTCCAGCATCTTCTCGCCCTTATCTATCCACAGGTGCACCAGCACTTCGGTATCGCAGCGCGACTTGAACTTGTAGCCCTTGGCCTTGAGCTGTTCGCGCAGTTCAATGAAATTAAAAATCTCGCCATTGAAAACCACCCACACCTTGCCGTCGGTGCTGCACATGGGCTGCATGCCGTTTTCAGGGTCTACTATTGCCAGGCGCGCATGGCCGAGCACGGCAGGGCCCAATTGCTCCACGCCCTGCTCGTCAACACCCCGGTACTTGATGCAGTCGATCATCTTCCAGACATCGTCTTTCGTCACACTTTTGGCATTGACCACACCGACTATTCCACACATGGCGAATCCTTCAATTCTTTAAATCTATTCGGGCAATTTTGCGGCTGATGGGTGCGCTCTCCACCAGCGCCTCATCGTTGGTGTCTTCGTCAAACACCAACTGAAAAATCGCCACCTGGTAGTCCAGGCTGGCCTTGGTTTCGGTTTCGGTCGGCTCAATCAGCATGGCTGATTTCAAGTCACCCGGAAAGTACACACAGCCCGCACCCACCAGCGTTGGCGGATGAATGCCGTAGTCAATCAGCCGCTTGGCAAACTGCCTGGCCGATGTGTTGAGTTTTTCGCCCGACAGCAAAGTTTCGTGTTTGCAAAACTGGTTGTAGACCGGCGGCAGCATGTGGCTCAAGCGATGCTGCAAATAATTGGCATTGAGCACCGCATGTGTAGAAGCCTGCCGCAAACCAGCCCCACCCATGGTGCGCAAGTAGCCATAGGCACGCAGCAACACACCCACGTGGCCATGAAAGCTTTTCATTTTGCCGATAGACAAAGGGCGATTCGCATCAGGCTGCGCGATACCGTCTTTACGAACGACCACAGGGCTGGGCAAATACGCTGCCAACGCAGCCTTGACGGCCACCGGACCAGCGCCCGGCCCGCCGCCACCGTGCGGTGTTGAAAACGTTTTATGCACATTGACATGCACCACATCAAAACCCATGTCGCCAGGCCGCACGATGCCCATCAAGGCGTTCAGGTTGGCACCATCGTAGTACAGCAGTGAGCCATTGGCATGCACCGCGTCAGCAATCTCGACGATTTGGTCTTCAAACAAACCCAATGTAGACGGGTTGGTCAGCATGAAGGCCGCGACATCGGGTGTCAGCATGCTTTTGAGCGCCACCAGGTCAACCCGCCCTTTGAGGTCTGACGGAACAATGCGGCAGTCAAAGCCCGCCATGGCAGCTGATGCGGGGTTGGTACCATGCGCGGAATCAGGCACAAGCACGATGGGCCGGCGGTTGTTTAAACGTGCAAAGTGCGCACGTATTACCAGCAGCCCAGCCAGCTCGCCATGCGCACCCGCAGCCGGTGCCAGGCAGCAGGCGTCCATGCCGGTGATTTCACACACCATGGTTTGCAGGCGTTCGTACATTTCCCACACGCCGCCCAGCGTGTCGCTATCTTGCAGGGGGTGCGCGTTCTCAAAGCCCGGCAAGCGCGCCAGCACGTCATTGCGCTTGGGGTTGTACTTCATGGTGCACGAGCCCAGCGGGTATGGCCCGTTGTCAACACCGTGCGACTCATGGCTCAGGCGCGTGAAGTGGCGTACCACATCAACTTCGCTGACTTCAGGCAACCCAATGGCATGCCTGCTGCGCGCAAACGACGGCTTGGCAGCGAGTGACTGTATTTGGGAGGATGCAAAAACATCGCTGGCTGCACCGGGGCGATGCAGGTCGGTGATCGTTTGGGAAGGCGAGGTAGCAGCCATGTCAAGCGCCCTTCAGACACGCTTTGGCGTGCCTGGCATAGGCCTCCAGATCAGCCCTGTTTTTGGTCTCGGTCACAGCAATCAGCAAACCGCGTTGGTGCCCCGCCAGCGGCTCGGCCAAAGGCACACCTGCAAAAATACCGAGACGCTTCATGCGCGTGCAAAACTCAGCCGCAGGGATTGGCAACTCAATGGCAAATTCATTGAAATGCACGCCTGTTCTCAAGCGCTTGATGCCCGGCAAAACCATCAGCAAATCGCGCAGTAGCACGGCATTGGCTGCGTTCGCCTCGGCGATTTGCATGAAGTTGCGTTCACCCAGACAAGCCAGATACACCGCCACGCGAATGGCGTTCAGCGCCTGGTTGGAGCAGATATGGCTGGTGGCTTTGTCACGCGCCACATGCTGTTCGCGGTCTTCCTTGACCAAGGCATAACCCAGCTTGCCATTGAGGTCATGCACACGCCCAACCAGCCTGCCGGGCAAGTAGCGCTCCAGCGGTTTGGCGCAGGCAATGATGCCGATGTAGGGGCCGCCCGCAGACAGCGGCAAACCCAAGGGCTGGCCTTCACACACCACGATATCGGCACCCAATTGACCCGGCGCTTCCAGCCAGCCACATAACAAGGGATTAGCGCAAACGGTCAACAGCACACCGCTTTGTTTGCAGATGCTTGACAAAGCAGCCACGTCTTCAACCACGCCGAGTGCGTTGGAACTTTGCAGTACAACACCAGCAACATCATTGCCAGCAAGCTTTGCGGTCATGGCGGCAATATCCGTCAGCCCTGTCACGGGGTCCTGCAAAACATAATCTACAGTCACGCCACGCGGCAACAAATAGGTGCTGAGCACCTGTTGGTATTCAGGCCAGACCGCTTGCGCCACCACCACGCGACGCTTGCCGGTTGCCGAGCACATCATCCAGCAGGCTTCAGCGAGCGCCGTCGCACCGTCGTACACCGAGCAGTTCACACACTCGCACCCCAGCAGTTTGCCAACCAGAGTTTGAAATTCAAACAAAGCCTGCAACAAGCCCTGGCTCATCTCGGGCTGGTAGGGTGTGTAGGCGGTTAAAAATTCACCGCGCGAAACAATGGCATCGACCACCGCCGGAATGTAGTGCTCATAAGCACCACCGCCCAAAAAGCAGGCATGCGTCAAGGTGCTGGCATTCATGTCGGCCATGGCACGCACATCGCGCATCAGTTGCCATTCACTCAGCGCAGGCGGCAAGTCAAGCTCTCTGGAAAGCCGTACCTGCGCGGGGACGTCTTCAAACAGCTGCTCTACCGAATGTAGCCCCATGACTTGAAGCATGGCCTGCACGTCTGAAGCTGTATGGACGTTATAGCCCACAGGCGACGCAGAAAGCGATGGGTCAATGACGGGTGTGTCGAGTCTTTTGTTCACGTAGTTTTCAGCTTTTTCAGCATCATTTACCGTGGCGATATGGCTTTGTAATTATAAAGGGAGGCCATGCCATGCTGGCCTTCCACGGCGTGACAAAAGTCATCAATTGGCGTGCTTACCGCCCAACTGCCAGACTGTCCACCAGATGATCTGCACATCACGCCACCATGACACATTCTTCGCGTAATCCAAATCAAGTGCCAGGCGCTGCTCAAAGCTCACTGCCGAACGCCCCTTGACCTGGGCCAGCCCGGTGATGCCGGGACGAACGCTACAACGTTGCGCCCAGTCCTGGGGGGCATACAAAGACTGCTGCGCAGGCACGTCCGGTCTGGGGCCAACCAGGCTCATGTCACCCAGCAACACATTGATGATTTGCGGCAATTCATCCATGCTGGTGCGCCTGATAAATTGACCCACCCGCGTGACGCGCACGTCATTGGCCTGGGTGAAATACGGGCCGGTGGATGCCGCGTTCTTCACCATACTCCTGAACTTGAGCATGCCAAACTCGCGCCCATTTAGCCCGACCCGGGTTTGACGAAAAAGCACCGGCAAGCCGCTGTCAAACACCACCGCCAGCGCGGCCAGCAGCAGCACCGGGGCCAGCAGCGCCAACGCTATCAGGCTCAAGATGATGTCTGTCAAGCGCTTCATGCAGTGGCCTTGGCGGCCTCGGCAAGCTCGGCAATCAACCCAGCGGTATGCAGCCTGTCTTTTTCAACACGTTCTTGACTTCTCAGGCCCAGCTCAAGCTCGGCCACGCGCAGGCTGGCTACAGCTTGCTCAAAAGATTTTTCACCCGCGTGCGTATCAGCACGGTTAAAGGTACGCGACAAAATCACCGCGCGCGAGCCCAGGCGCACATGCTCGGCCAACACATCATGGCCAGGCAGCACACCTTCGTCCATACGCGCAATGCCGCCAAAACCAAAGCGCAAACCACGCGTCTTTGCCGCTATGGCAACACGGTCAACATGGCCCATCAGCAAAGGCTCAAACATAAAACGGCAGCCGAGCGACAGATGCAAATCGTTCAACCCGACAAAAACCTCATCAATTCCTGGCGTGTCTATCCAGTCATCAAGCGTGTGCAGCGCCCCGGCTGTTTCCAGCAGTGGCACGATGGGTGCGCGGCCTGCGACGATGGCGGCGAAAGCCTGCAGCTCCAGCGCTTGGCTAAACATCGGCAGCATGATCAGGTCAGCACCTTGCGCCAAGACCGCATCCACCTCGGCTTTGCTGGCCGTCGGGTCGCTGGTTTGGTAGGGGTTGACGCGCACCATCAACTTTGACTGCTTGAGCACAGCCCTGATGCGCCCCACATCATCTACATGGTGGGTGCTGATGAAGGTGTCGTGCCCCTTCTGGCGTGCGGCTTTGCCATTGCGCTCCAGGTCAACAAAAACCCGCATACCCGGCATCTGGTCACATCTGGCAGCCAGTTCAGGCAGGTTGGTGATGGTCAGCAGGTCAATCATGGCAAAAAATGATACTTGTAAAAGAGGGGATGGTTTTATTGCCAGGCGGCAGCAGATTTTCGGTTGAATTTTTCATGGAGCAAGCCACGCAGGACAGGGCTTGCCAGTACAGCACTGCCTGTCACAAGCAGGCCATAAACAGCGCAGCAAACCAGCGCCAAGGTCACATTCAAACCCGCCAACAAAGGCTTGAGCAAAATCAGCCCCGCACTGACGAGCAATGGCGCCAAGCATGCCAGATAAGGAAAAGCGCGCCTGATGCTGCGGCGTTCAAGCGCCATCAGCACCACGGCCATGCCAGCAAACACCACGTTCAGCAACCACATGACGCTGGCTCCCACATTCTTTCCATTGAAGCCGCCCAGCCAGCCCGCAACCAGCAACAGGGTGAGCCCCACCGCATAAACCCACACCGCTGCATGCATACGGCCATGGGTGGCCATCACGGTCAGCAGCACCGCCATCAGCGCCTGCGGCAGCAACGACCAGATGCCAACGGCGCTCCATTGCGCAATCACCGCCAGATTGGCTAGGCTCATGCGGCCCCAGCCGAACAGCAGGCTTGCAATTGGCAACGAAAACGTGGCCACTACCGCAACAGCAGCACAGGCCAAAGCCCAGGCGATTAAAAACGCCAGCCCAACGGCTTGCTGCCGCTCCGGCGTGCCTGCTTCGGTACGGGTTATCGCCGGGAAGGCCAGACTGGCCACCAGTTGCACTGCCAGCACCAGCGGCAATTCAATCAATTTCCAGGCGTAGTTAAAACTTGCCAGCGCCCCTTCCCCCGCGCTGGATGCCAAACTGCGCGCCACCAAAGGCAACGCCAGCAGCAAGCCGGACGACAGCGCAGCCCACAGCCAGACGCTGGCAGGTGGCAAATCAGCAGGCTGCACATTGGCAACTGACTTGGGACCAGGCGGCAAGCGCCAAGCCAGCCAGGCCAGTCGCGCCAGCATGGCAATGACCAGGCAGACACCCAACATGCTTAACGCAGATACCGCAGGGGCAACACTTTTAGCCACCGCAAACAAGCCCACGACCAGCGCCAGATTAACCACCAGATTTCCGGCATACATGCCGACGAAATCACGCTCATGTTGCAGCCGCGTCACCCACAGCGCCGCCAGCATGGCCAGGGGCAGCACCACAGCGCTCCAGCCAAGCGCTGCGGCGCTGGCTGCCTTCATGTCCCCTGCAAGCCCCGGCGCCAGTGCCTGCACAGCGGCATCCCTGAACAGCCAGACCAGCGCGCCAAGCGCCAAGCCGCCACCAACCAGCGCATAAGCTATTTTTTTCTGGCCCGCAGCTTGCGCGCCTGGGCTTTGCTGCGCCCAAACCGGCAGCAGCACATAAGCCAGAGCCCCACTGACCAACATGCCCACCAGCAGGTCTGGCAGCGTGAACATCACAATCACCGCATCACCCATGCCGGTGCTGCCAAATGCCGCAGCTTGCGCAGATTCCCGCAGCAGGCCTAACGCGCGACTTAGCAGCAGTAAACCGAGTGAAAAAACGCCAGCGCGCAAGTACATGGTGTGGATTATCAAGGCTTAAACAGATGCTGCTGGCAGCAATTGGGCGAGGCAACGCGGTAAAAACTTAAAATCGGAGGTTTATTGCACAACCGACCGCCCTCATGACCTCCCCAATGACGCCCTCCCCTGCACCAGCTGCCGCCCCCCAAGATGAAAACCAGTTGATGGTTGAGCGGCGGGACAAGCTGGCCGCCCTGCGCTGCGCAGGCATTGCTTTCCCCAATGACATCAAGCCCGAACACCGGGCCGAAGCGCTGTTTGCCCAGTACGACAACAAAACCAAGGAAGAGCTGGAGCCGCTAGCCGTCACCGTCAGCGTGGCGGGCCGCATGATGCTTAAGCGCGTGATGGGCAAGGCCAGCTTTGCCACGCTGCAAGATGCGTCTTTCGGCCCATCGGGCGGCCGTATTCAGGTTTACATCAACAACGAAGGCGTGGGCGAAGACGTTCACAACGCTTTCAAGCATTGGGACTTGGGCGATATTGTGTGGGCCACCGGTACGCTGTTTAAAACCAAGACTGGCGAGCTGTCGATTCACGCCACCGCCATTCGCCTCGTCACCAAAAGCCTGCGCCCCCTGCCCGACAAGTTTCACGGCATGGCCGACCAGGAGGTCAAATATCGCCAGCGCTATGTTGATTTGATCACCGACGAGTCAGCTAGAGCCCGCTTCATGGCGCGCAGCAAGGCGGTCAGCGGCATTCGCGAATTCATGGTGGCGAATGACTTTCTGGAAGTTGAAACGCCGATGCTGCACCCGATACCGGGCGGCGCCAACGCCAAGCCTTTCAAGACGCACCACAACGCGCTGGACCAGGAAATGTTCTTGCGCATCGCGCCCGAGCTGTACTTGAAGCGCTTGATTGTGGGCGGCTTTGAGCGCGTGTTTGAGATCAACCGCAGCTACCGCAACGAAGGTATCAGCGTTCGGCACAACCCTGAATTCACCATGATGGAGTTCTACGCCGCGTGGTGGAACTACCAGGACTTGATGACCTTTACCGAGGCGCTGATACGCGATGCAGCGCAAAAGATTTGCGGCTCATTGCAATTGAGCTATGCCGACAAGCCAGTTGATTTGGAACAGCCGTTTGAGCGCCTGACGATTCGTGAAGCGATTTTGAAGCACACCGATGCAGCGCTGGGCGTAGATGCGGGCGTTGACGACGCGGTGTGGCTGACTGACAAGCTGAAAAAACTCGGCTTTAACGAGCAAAAAAACCGCCTGAGCACCCGGTCCCTGGCCAGCCTGCAAGTCATGTATTTTGAAGAAACCGTTGAAGAAAAGCTCTGGCAACCGACCTTCATCATGGAGCACCCGACTGAAATATCGCCCCTGGCGCGCGCCAACGACAGCCGCCCAGAAGTGACCGAACGCTTTGAGCTGTACATCACCGGCCGCGAGTTTGGCAACGGCTTTAGCGAGCTGAACGACGCGCAGGAGCAAGCCGCCCGCTTCAACGCCCAGGTTGCCGCCAAAGACAGCGGCGACGACGAAGCCATGTTTTATGACCACGACTTCATCCGCGCGCTTGAATACGGCATGCCCCCCACAGGCGGCTGCGGCGTGGGCATTGACCGACTGATGATGCTGCTGACGGACAGCGCCAGCATTCGGGACGTGATCTTGTTCCCGGCGCTACGAAAAGAGTTCTAGCGCGATTTTGAACGCCAAAATCCTGAAAAAAGGCTTTTTTTAGCCTTTTCCAAGTATGTTTTAGGCCTGTAGCCCAATGGATTCGGGCGCAAGCAGCTCCCGATTTATTAGCAATCGAAATTCAAGAGGAAGCCCTCAGCGCCGATCCAGGCATCGCTGTCGGCCCTGCTGCACGCTGTCAGCGACCACTGGGATGCTTCGAAGTTTACTTTTCAATCGCAGCGTAAACCAGTTGCTTGATCATGCGGCGATAACCAGGACGGCTGGGGCCAGGTGACTGCATCATCATGACCACCGCCAGGTTTTGCTTGGGGTCGACCCAAAAGAAAGTACCGGCAGCACCTGCCCACATGTATTCGCCTTCAGAGCCCGGCACGCCGGCGATACCAGGGCCTTGCCTGACCATGAACCCAAGCCCAAAGGTGTAGCCAGGCACACCCATCAGCAACTCGCCAGGGCCAGGTGACGCCACGATCTTGCTGCCAAGGTGGTCTGATGTCATCAGGCTCACGGTCGTCGGGCTCAAAATACGCTGCCCATCCAGTTCACCGCCACGCTGCATCATCACCGCAAAGCGCAGGTAATCGGCAGCGGTTGATACGCCACCAGCACCGCCCGACGCGTTGCCTGGCTCAATCGTGACATCCAGCAATTTGTTGGGCAAGCCCGTCGCTGGGTCGATGACCAGCGGCTGCGCCATGCGGCTGATATTTTTCTTGGGAATTTGAAAGCCGGTGTCCACCATCTTGAGGGGCTTGAACAACCGGTCGTCAAGGAATACGCCCAATGGCTTGCCGCTAGCGGCTTCAACCACGCGGCCCAAAATATCCACCGACATGCTGTATTCCCAAGTGCTGCCCGGCTGTGTTGACAGCGGCGCTTTGGCAATGCCAGTGACTTCTTGCGCGGGCGTGACCTTGCGGTGGTCGTAGTCTGTGCCGCCAAGCTGGTAAACACCCGCATCAATATAAGCCTGCTTGATCACCGGATTACGTGTGAGTTCTCCGTAGGCCAGTCCCGACGTATGACGCAGCAAGTCCTGAACAGTGATGGGTTTGGTGGCTGGAACAATCGTGAAAGTGGCAGACCCTGCCGCATCGGTTTGCGCCACACTCACACCCATCTTCGTGAACTCCGGCAAGAATTTTGAGATCGGGTCAGTGAGTTGAATTTTCCCGTCTTCCACCAGCATCATGGCCGCTACGGATGCCAAAGGCTTGGTCATCGAATAGATGCGGAAGATGGCGTCTTTGGTGAGCGGCTTGCCAGCGGCCTTGTCCTGCTGGCCAACTACTTCAGAAAAGACCAGCTTGCCGTTACGCGCAATCATCACGATGGCACCGGGGAACTTGCCTTGATCAACTTCGGTTTGCAGCGCTGATTTGAGTGCCTTTAACTTAGCGGAAGACATTCCCACGGCTTCGGGTTTTGCGGTGGGCAGCCCCTGCGCCATCGCAACGCTGGCAAGGGCTGCAAGCAAAAATACTGCGGCACTTTTGCGGACAGTCAGTTGACTCAATTTCATATTTATTTCCAATCGTTATATTTAATATGCAAACTTACTATACGCTTAATGCGGCCTCGACCAAAGCTTCGCGATTTTTTAGGGAAAATACAAACGCAGCGCAGGCAGTTGCTACACGCGCCTGATCGTGTTGCGGTTACAGTTATTGGCAACGAGCAGCCGGGCAGCAGCCTTCAAAACCTAAAACCAAATCCCTTGAAATACCTCAGCGCCTACCCCGAGAGCTTGCAATCGCAAGTGCAGCTGCTGCAAAAGCGCGACAAGCTGGGCGACATGCTGCTCAAAAAATACCCGCGCGCCCACAGCGTGCGCACCGACAAGGCGCTGTACGACTACGTGATGGTGCTAAAAAACGAGTTCCTGCGCAGCTCCGAGCCACTGTCAAAAGTCGCGTTTGACAACCGCCTGCAAGTCATCGCCCACGCCCTGGGCACCCATACCCAGATCAGCCGGGTGCAGGGCAACAAGCTAAAAGCCAAACGCGAAATCCGCGTGTCGTCATTGTTCAAAGAAGTGCCCGGCGAGTTTCTGCGCATGATCACCGTACACGAGCTGGCCCACATCAAGGAAAAAGAGCACGACAAAGACTTTTACAAGCTCTGCACCTACATGGAGCCGCAATACCACCAGTACGAGTTTGATTTGCGCGTGTACCTGACGCACATGGATGTGGGTGGCAAGCTGGCCTGGCCTGTGGGTTAGTTGGTCCGCATCATCAAGGTTCAAATATAGCTATACTGTACAGGTTGGCTAGTTTTTACAGGAGCAGCTCATGTTGACAGTCTCATCCATGGACGCGCAAAACCGCTTTGGGCAATTGCTTGATACGGTTCAGCGTGAGCCGGTCACCATTACCCGGCATGGCCGTACAGCGGCATTCATCGTGTCGCCGCAAGACATGGCGGATTTGCAGGACATCAAAGCCAAGCGCACGCAGGCTGTAAAGTGGTTTGACGCTTTTTTTGCACAGGCAGAAGCTGCAAAAAGCAGCGACATGCGCACAGCAGCCCGGCAGTTGACCGATGCTGATGTGGTGAGAATGGTCAAAGAACTCAGGTAACTGAATCTTGAGCCTGCTCAATCGCGCAGTTTTTGACACCAGCACGCTGATCAGCGCCGTGCTCAGGCCGTCGTCCATTCCACGTCAAGCCTTTATGTCAGCTCTTGGCAGATATACCTTGTTTGTATCGCCCGCAACGCTTGACGAGCTGGAAGGGGTGTTGCTCAGACCCAAGTTTGACGCCTATGCCAGCCCCACTGAACGCGCTGCATTTTTTGCGAGGTACAGGCTGGAAACGACGCTGTTGATACCCGATGCGCGAAGCGACGAGATGGCCAATGGCGCATGCCGCGACCCGAAAGATTGCAAGTTTCTGGCGCTTGCGGTGGCCTGCAATGCGGGCGTTTTGGTGTCAAGCGACGATGACTTGCTCACGCTCAAGCATTGGCACGGTACGCAAATCGTCAGTCCTGCCGTCTTTTTGAGCAGCGCCGTGAACTGACAGTTCAGCCCGGCAGCTCTAGCCATTTCAGAATGCTATTCATTTAATAGCTGCTTGCGCACGTATCTATTGGCCTATAGGCTGATTTGACGGGTAAAAATGCCCTCTTGAGGCTTAAAAATCGCCTGGAATGGCTTCAAAAGAGCGTTTGTTGGCTTGAAAACTACCTTTTTGAGCCGATTTTAGGTATTAAAAGTGGCTCCAGGTCAATGGATACGTGCGCAAACAGCTATTCTTTTGATAGTAAATCAAGAAGAAATTTAACATCTTGCCCAATGGGCTGTTGTTCAACCTTTGCCGTTTCGTATCATCAAAGCATTCATGAAGGAACTACCTATAAGCGGTACAAACAACACCGTTTTGGCACCGCGCATCGAAGGCCGCATTCAGGTGATTCACGGCTTGCGGGTGATGATTGATGCAGACTTGGCCGAACTTTACGGCGTGGCGACCAAAGCTCTTAATCAGGCCGTTAAGCGCAATACAGCGCGGTTTCCCATGGACTTCATGTTCCAGCTTGATGCGGCCGAAAAAGCCGAGGTGGTCACAAACTGTGACCACCTCCAGAAGTTGAAGTTTTCTAAATCCATGCCATTTGCTTTTACCGAATACGGTGCGGTGGCACTGGCCAATGTGCTGGCATCAGCCCAGGCGGTGGAGATGGGGATTTATGTGGTGCGGGCTTTTGTACAACTGCGCCAAGCCAGCAGCCTGCATGCCGATTTGGCCAAGCGACTGACTGAGCTGGAACTGTCCACCGAGCGACTGGCGTTGTCTCACGACACCTTTAGCCGCAACACGCGCAATCAGCTGCGCCAGGTGTTTGATGCGCTGCGTGAACTGACCACACCACCTGAATCACCCAAACGGCCCATCGGATTTGTGACGCATGAAGACAAGAAGGACAAACCCAAAGGCAGTAAAGACCAAGCACGGCGACAAGGCTGAGTGATCGGGCAAGTCGAGCGTCGCAAGAAGATGACGACTCCAAACCCCGTAGCTCCAGCCATTTCAAGATGCTATTTATTTCGTAGCTGCTTGCGCCCGTATCCATTGGTTTACAGGTTGATTTGATGGGTAAAAATGCCCTCTTGAGGCTTAAAAATCGCTTGGAATTGGCTTCAAAAGAGCGTTTGTTTGCTTGAAAACTGCCTTTTTGAGCTGTTTTTGGGTGTTAAAAGTGGCTCCAGGCCAATGGATACGGGCGCAAGCAGCTACTCTTTTGATAGTAAATCTAGTCAACCCAGTTGTCCCACCAAGTCCGTCGCGCCGACAAACCATGAAGGAGCCATGTTCAGTAAAGGCAAGGGGCAGCTTGCGACGACCACCTCAACTTGTCGACGCAAGGTGGTGACATTCCACGATTGCAGCACGACCGCGCAGGATGGATGCGGTTGTCCATTTATCATGTCCATCATGAACCCTACAGCTTCAACACTTCCAAATACGGCACCGTTGTCCATCGGCGAGATTGCCCAGCGCATCCACCTGATTCGGGGTCAGCGGGTGGTGCTTGATGCCGATTTAGCCGCCTTCTACGGTGAGACGACCAAGCGGTTTAACCAGCAGGTACGGCGCAACCTGGCACGGTTTCCCGCAGATTTCATGTTCCAGCTCGATGCTGAAGAAGCGAAATCTCTAAGGTTGCAATTTGCAACCTTAGACGCAACAGGCGTGGATGGCAAGCCGGGGCGCGGGCGCTACAGAAAATATCTGCCGATGGCCTTTACCGAGCATGGGGCGATCATGGCGGCGACGCTGCTCAACAGCCCACGCGCAACCGAGCTGAGCGTCTATGTGGTGCGCGCCTTTGTAGAGCTGCGCGGCATGCTGGCCAGCCACAGTGAACTGGCTGGCAAGGTGAACACACTGGAGCGCAAAGTGTCGCGGCATGAGCGCAATATCGCAGAGCTGGTGGATTCGATGGCAGAGCTGCTGGCCGCACCGCCACTACCACCCAAGCGCTCTATCGGGTTCATCACGCCAGAGGACAAGCCCCGTAGGTCGGGTTAGCAAAGCGTAACCCGACATCACCCTGTAGCTCTAGCCGTTTCAAGACACTATTTATTTCATAGCTGCTTTCGCCCGGATCCATTGATCTACAGGTTGATTTGATGGGTAAAAATGCCTTTTTTGAGTCTGAAATATGGCTTGCAGTGGCTTCAAAAGAGCGTTTGTTTGCTTGAAAACTGCTTTTTTGAGCCGCTTTTGGGTGTCAAAAGCGGCTACAGGTCAATGGATACGTGCGCAAGCAGCTATTGTTTTAATAGTACTTTCGGAGGCACTCCATGGTCTTGCAAGTGCGGATTTTTGTCAGAGAAATATTGCTTTGCAAGACCTGACCCTTGTGTCCTACGTTGTGCCGTTCATCCTCTAAATAGAGGATGTTCAAAACGCACCTTGCGGGTTAGATTACGTTGGCTGAGGTTTTGTTCTCGCAGCCAGAACCCAGAGCAAAAGCAAGATGCCGCGAATAATGTAGTTAACTTTTAAAGGAAATATTCATGTCAATTCCATTTTCTAAAATTCCAAGCGCACCAATCATTAATTCAAATGCATATGTTGATATACCTGGATTAATAATTGACTTGCCTCCTGCATCCGGTGATAAAAAAGAAGCTTTGGTAATTCTGAATGTCCCGATGCCTTACGCTCAAGGAAACAACTTTCCAGGCATCAACTTTGCAATTGAGGCGAACCAGAGTGTGGTCGCAGAAGGTGGGTTTACATACACTGAACAAACCCCAGCTTCCTTTGCAAGAATTCCCTTTACTCTTGTCACCAAGGTCAGTCTTACAAACCAGCACATTCATATTAAAGCGCAATGGTCCACTGTTCGCGGAAGCACGGCTCATATTGACTCTTACGCGTGCATTTCAGCCGTAATCGGCTAACCCAGCAGTCGAGGAGGACTGCGCAATAGCGCGCAGCCCCTCGCTTTTATGTTGGGTCTGTAAAGGACAACGAGGTCAGGTCTTGCAAAGTAACATCCAGGCGCGCACTGGGACGATAACTACCTTAGGCTTGTGGGCTTTTGACGGGGGGGTGCAGGCGCAATGTTGGCGTGAGGCTCAACGTCTTAAACCGATATTCAAAGGCTGCCAGCTAACCACCCCGCCCTTGCTAAGATAACAAACCAACTCCAGCATTCGGAACTTCCCGAAAATTCTTCACCAGCTCTACCCAAGAAACCACATGCAACCCACCCTCAAACCCAAAAACCCCAACTTCTCATCGGGCCCGTGCGCCAAGCGGCCTGGTTATGACGTGAGCAAATTGCAGCTTGACACTTTGGGCCGGTCGCACCGGTCTGCTTTGGGTAAAAAGGCGTTGGGCCTGGCTTGTACTGAGACGACTCGCATCCTGGGTTTGCCTGATGGTTACCGCGTCGCTGTGGTGCCAGGGTCTGACACGGGTGCGATTGAAATGGCGATGTGGTCGCTGCTGGGGCCGCGTGGCGTTGATGTGCTGGAGTGGGAGTCCTTCAGTGCGGGCTGGGTGACGGACATCGTCAAACAGCTCAAGCTGCCCAACACCAACACCATCAAGGCGGGCTATGGCGACATCACTGACTTTGCGCCTGTTAATTTTGACAACGACGTGGTGTTTGTGTGGAACGGCACGACGTCTGGCGTGAAGGTGCCTGACGGCAACTGGATCCCCAGCAACCGTGCAGGCCTGACGCTATGCGACGCCACGTCTGCCGTGTTTGCAATGGACATGCCTTGGGACAAGCTGGACGTGGTCACGTATTCATGGCAAAAAGTATTGGGCGGTGAAGGCGCGCACGGCATGCTGATCATGAGCCCACGCGCCATTCAACGGCTGGAGGAATACAGCCCGCCATGGCCGATGCCCAAGGTGTTTCGCATGAAGTCGGGCGGCAAGGTGACTGAGGGATTGTTCAAAGGCGAGACCATCAACACGCCGTCGATGCTGTGCGTGTCTGACTACCTGGACGCGCTGCAGTGGGTTGAAAGCATTGGCGGTGTGAAGGGGACGATGGCCCGCAGCGAAGCCAACCTGAAAGTCATTGAAGATTTTGTGGCCGCGAATGACTGGATTTCGTTTTTGGCCAAAGACAAAGCCACCCGCTCCAACACCAGCGTTTGCCTGACGTTGACCGCATCTGAGGAGCAGGTTAAAAAGATGGTCAAGCTGCTGGATGCAGAAGGCGTGGCCTACGACATTGGTGCGTACAAAGACGCACCCGCCGGGCTGCGCATCTGGTGCGGTGCGACGGTGGAGGCAGCGGATTTAAAGGCGCTGATGCCTTGGTTGACCTGGGCTTACAACGAAGTACAAGCGTAAGCGCGCCATGTTCAAAGTCAGAACCTACAACCAGATTTCTATCAAGGGTCTGGAGCGTTTCCCGCGCCAGTCTTTTGAGGTTGGAAGTGACATCAGCCAACCCGATGCGTTTTTGCTGCGCAGCCAGAAGCTGGCCGATGTTGAAGTGCCCAAGTCGCTGCTAGCCGCTGCGCGTGCAGGCGCTGGCGTCAACAACGTGCCGATTCTTGAGTACAGCAAGCGCGGCATTGTGGTGTTCAACACGCCGGGGGCCAACGCCAACGCCGTTAAAGAACTGGTGATGGCGGGCATGCTGCTGGCAACGCGCGGTATTTTGCCGGGCATGGCTTACGTTAATTCACTGACGGCCATGACTGACGCGGCTGACATGTCAGCCCTGCTTGAAAAAGAAAAAGCCCGCTTTGCGGGTGGCGAGATCAAAGGTAAAACACTGGGCATTGTGGGCCTGGGTGCGATTGGCTCCATGGTGGCCGACATGGCGCTGGCCATGGGCATGAAGGTGGTGGGCTTTGACCCAGCGCTGTCGATTGACGCGGCCTGGCGCTTGTCCAATGAAGTCACGCGCATGGAGAATTTGCAGGCGCTGCTGGCTAGGGCTGACTACATTTCTTTGCACGTCCCGGCCATGGATGCGACCAAGCACTTGATCAATGACGAGGCGCTGGCCTTGATGAAACCCGGCGCGGTGCTGCTGAACTTTGCACGTGAAACGATTGTGGATTCACACGCTATTGAACGCAGCTTGAGCAAAGGCAAGCTGGGCAAATACGTGTGCGATTTTCCTGAGCCGCTGCTGCTAAACCACGCGAACGTGATTGCCATGCCGCATATCGGTGCCAGCACCGAAGAGTCAGAAGAAAACTGCGCCGTGATGGCTGCCAACCAGTTGATGGACTACCTGGAAAGCGGCAACATCACCAACTCGGTGAACTTCCCGGCCGTGAACATGGCGCGCACACCGGGTACCAGCCGCATTACTTTTTCAAACGACAACACCTCGGGTGTGCTGGGCCATGTGCTGTCGGTGCTGGCTGATAAAAAAGTCAACGTCATCGACATGATGAACAAGAGCCGGGGCGAGCTGGCCTTCAACATCATTGACGTTGAAAACTTGCCCGACATGGATGTGGTGGCCGCGATTGAGGCGGTGGAGCACGTGATTCGCGTTCGGGTGCTGGCCTAACCTAAATTTAAGCTGAATTTAGCTTTTAAAAAACCTAAAAATACTATTTTAGGTGCAAAAAGTGCCTGTAGCCCAATGGATACGTGCGTGAGCAGCTCCTAAATTTATAGTAGCTTTAATGCAGCCAGGCGACGCGTTGCGCCAACTTTTCAAACAGCATATCGACTGTCACAGCTAGCAGGGCCACCAGCATCGCACCTTGCAACACATACGCCGTGTTAAAGCCGCTCAGGCCCACAATGATGGGCGAGCCCAAGGTTTTGGCACCAACTGTTGAAGCAATGGCCGCTGTACCGATGTTGATGATGACGGACGTTCGCACGCCAGACAGCCAAACCGGTAGCGCTAACGGTATGTCGATGTGGCGCAGGCATTGACGTGGCGTTAGCCCCAAGCTCAATGCCGCTTGCCGCTGCGCTGCGGGCACGCCCTGCAAGCCACCGACGGTGCCCTGCACCACTGGCAGCAAGCCATACAGCGCCAAGGCCAGCAGCGCAGGCAGCTCGCCAAAACCGACCACCGGCACGGCCAAGGCCAGCACCGCCACAGGCGGAAAAGCCTGGCTCATGGCCAGCACGCTTTCCACCAGCGGTTTGAAGTTTTGACCTGATGGGCGCGTGACCCACACACCGATGGCGCTGCCCACCACCACAGAAAACAAACTGGACGCGCACACCAAAAGAATGTGCTGCCACAACAGCCAGACAAAGGGCTCTTGTGTGTAGACCGGGCGTTCAAGCTGCGGGAATAAAGATGAAAAAAGCGGCGCTGAATGCGGCAGCAGCATGACCAATGTAGCCAGCAACGCGGCTACCCAGATGAACCGGCTCTTCATCACCATGGTTTAACTCTGCGCCTGGCCAAGCTTATGAGCACGTTGAACAGCGCATCAACCACCACCCCCAGCGCAATGATGGGCAGCACGCCCAGCAGCACCACGTCTTGCGCATTGGCAAACAGCCCTTCAAACAAAATACTGCCCAAGCCGCCCGCACCAATAAGCGCGGTCACTGCGGCCAGCCCCACGCTGCTGACAGCCGCTGTGCGCACGCCGCCCAGGAGCACGGGCAAAGCCAGTGGCAGCTCGACATGAACCAGCGTTTGAAAATGCGTCAGCCCCAAGGCACGTGCGGCCTGCACCATGGCGCTGGGCACTTGTTGCAAACCAGCCAGCGTGCCGCGCACGACAGGCAACAGGCCATACAGCGTCAAGGCAATCACCGCTGGCGCCAGGCCCACACCGCTGATGCCCGCGCGACTTAAGGCGGGTACGCTGGCAGCCAGAAGGGCAAGCGGTGCCATCAACAAACCAAACAGCGCAATCGACGGAATGGTTTGAATGATGTTGAGCACCGGCAACAAGGCCCTGCTTGCCTTGGCATGCGTGTGTGCAGCCCAGCCCAGCGGCAGGCCAATGGCCAGCGTACACGCCAGTGCCAGCAGAACAATTTGCACATGCCGGGCCACGGTTTGCGCAAAGTCGTCCGCGCGGTTGGCGTATTCCTTCATCAGCGACAAGTCATGGCATGCGCCACTGGCCAGCAAGCCGCCCAGCGCCAGTAGAAGCGCGGCACACACCGCCGCCGCTTGAAGTTTGGTTGCGCGCAACTGCTGCAAGGTGCTGCTGACGATAAAGCCCAACAGCGTCAGCGCCACCCAGAATGCGCTACCCAGCGAAGCCCGTGCAATCGGTAGCTGGCCTTGCAAGCTGATGCTGGCCTGGTTGGCAGACAGCCAAAGCAGGCTGGGCATGCCTACCGCAACGGCCGCCAACGCAGACCAAAGCCACGCGGCGCGAGGTTTGAGCATTGCCGCGACGGTGAACGCTACAAGCACGACAAGCAGCAACCAGGCTGGACCAGGAATGATGGAGAAAAAATAAAGCGGTTGCCCTGACACCAGGCGGTTGGGCGCTATCTGTAAAAACGGCAAACCATATAACGCGACAACCACCAGCACTGACAAGCACGCCAGTACAGGGTTGCGGCGCTTGTCCTCTAGCATCACAACTGGCTTACTTCAACAAGCCTTTGGACTTCAAAAAATCCCCCGCGACTTTTTTGGCGTCCAGGCCTTCGAGCTGAATCTTTGCGTTCAACATTTGCAGAGTTGATCGGTCTAGCAGCTTGAAGACGGGTGCCAATACCTCAGCGATTTTCGGGTTCTTTTGAAGCGCGTCTTCCCGAATGATGGGCGCGGGTGCATACACCGGTTGCACGCCCTGGGTGTCTTCCAGAATCACCAGCCCCAGCGCGGCGACTGCACCGTCCGTGCCGTAAGCCATGGCGGCGTTCACGCCGGATGTTTTTTCATACGCGGCACGCACGGTCACTGACGTGTCGCCGCCAGCCAGCGTCAACAGCTGGTACGGCTTTAGCTTGAATTTATAAGCCAACTGAAACGCAGGCAACGCGTCAGATCGCTCTACAAACTCGGCCGATGCAGCCAGCTTGAATTGACCTGACTTGTCACCCGCCCCAGCCAGCCATGCAGACAAATCACCCAGCGTGACGAGTTTATTGGCCGTGGCCACATCTTTGCGCAGCGCAATCGTCCACGTGTTATTGGCAGGTGCTGGTTGCAGCCAGACAATTTTGTTTTTGGCATAGTCCAGCGCCTTGACGCGCTCGTAGCCGGTTTGCAAATTCTTCCACACCGGGCTTTTTTCTTCTGCAAAAATGAAAGCGCCATTGCCCGTGTATTCCGGGTAAATATCAATCTCGCCCGCCGTGATGGCCCCACGCATGACCTGCGTGTTGCCCAGCGAGACTTTGCTTTGCGTTTTGATGCCGTTGGCCTCCAGCGCCAGCACCATCATGTGGCCGAGCAACTTGCCTTCGGTGTCGATTTTGGAGCCGACGCGAAGGGGCTGGACGGGGGCGGCTTGGGCCATCGCAACACCACACCACACGGCAGCAGCAAGCCATGCGGTCATCGCGCGAAGGAGGAAGGTCACGGAATCAAACCCATCGCATGCATGTAAGCCGGGTGCAGCATCAAGTCGTCCCAGGCATGGGCACGAGTCGTTGGCAGCAAATCAAGTCTGCGCAGCTCGCTGGACTCTAACGCTTCCCATTGGCCTTTAATGAGCGCTTCCGTCATGCCGTTCAGCAGTTCATCAACCGCCTTGCCGCCATCCACCGACTGGTTGCACAGCAGCACCATGTCGCAGCCTGCATTGAGTGCTGTGATGGCCGCCTCGGTGTAGCTGACCTGTTTGCCGTCGATGATGCGCGCGCCAGCCATGCTCAGGTCATCACTAAAAATAGCGCCGCCAAAGCCAAGCTGGCCACGCAAGATATAAGTCAGCCATTGCTCTGAAAACCCGGCCGGGCGGCTGTCTACCTTGGGGTAAATCACGTGGGCGGGCATAACGCTGGTGAGCGTGGTGTTCAGCCAATCGTAAGGCGCGGCATCGTCTGCCAGGATGGCTTTCAGGCTGCGTTTGTCGACAGGAATTTCCAGGTGCGAATCAGCTTTGACAAAGCCGTGTCCGGGGAAGTGTTTGCCGCAGTTCATCATGCCGGCTTGCAGCAGGCCATGCATCAGGCTTTTGGCCAGCAAGGTGACGACGCGCGGGTCACGGCCAAAAGCGCGGTCGCCGATGACGGAGCTCTCGCCAAAATCCAAATCCAGCACTGGCGTGAAGCTGAAATCAACCCCGCAGCTGCGCAGCTCTGCGGCCAGCACATAGCCACAGGCGGTGGCGGCGTTGGTGGCGGCCAGCTGGTCTTTGACCCACAACTCGCCTAAAGCCCGCATGGGCGGCAAATGGGTAAAGCCGTCGGTTTTAAAGCGCTGCACGCGCCCGCCTTCGTGGTCCACGCAAATCAGCAGGTCTTTGCGAATGCTTTTAATCGCTGCGCACAGGCTGGCGAGTTGCGCGCGATTCTCCCAATTGCGGGCGAACAAAATAATGCCGCCTGTGAGTGGGTTTTTCAGGCGGCGGCGGTCGTCTTTGGTCAGGCTTAAACCGGCAATGTCGATGATGAGGGGGGCGTGTTGGGTCATAGGAGGTTTTTAAAATGCTATTAAATAAGGAGCTGCTTGCGCCCGAATTTATTGGGCTACAGGCATATTTTATGGGTAAAAAGAGCTTAAAAAGCCTGAATTTTCTGCTCAACGACCACAAAACTGGCTGCATAGTCGGTTTCATCTGTCACGCTCACATGAGCAGACAAGTGGCGCGCGTCAAACCACTCCCTCAAAGCGCCGTGCAACACGATGCAGGGCTTGCCACTGGCTGCTTTGGCAATCTCGCAGTTGCGCCAGGTCATCGGCATGCGCATGCCCAGGCCGATGGCTTTGCTGAAGGCCTCTTTGGCTGAAAAGCGGGTGGCCAGGTAGCTGACCCCACGGTCTGGCCAGCGGGCGCTGCGTTCGCTGAAGGTTTTCATCTCACCGTCGCTGAGGATTTTTTTGGCAAAGCGTTCGCCATGGCGCTCAACGCTGGCGCGAATGCGGCGCACGTCGCAGATGTCGGTGCCAATACCGTAAATCATTTGCCCCCACGGTCGCGCACTTCGTGTCGCTTCCTGCCCCCCGAGGGGGCCGCTGCGCCTACGGCCTGGCAAAACCAGTTCCGTGGCCCCTGCTTGAATGAATCCTTATCCATCATGCGGAAATCGCAGCATCGTTGATACATCTCAAATAGTCTTGTACCGTCGCCGCATAACCCAACTCCAGCGCATCAGCCACCAGCGCATGGCCAATCGACACTTCAAGCACGCTCGGCACGGCTTTTAAAAATTCGGTAAGGTTGTCACGGTTTAAATCGTGGCCTGCGTTGACGCCCAAATCAACAGCTGTAGCCGCAAGTGCTGATTGGGTAAAACGGCTTAAAGCCTCCAGCTTTTGATCTGTGCCCCAAGCTCTGGCGTAGCTTTCGGTATAAAACTCAACCCGGTCTGCGCCCACGGCTTTGGCAGCAGCCATCGCCTCGGGGATGGGGTCCATGAACAGGCTGACGCGAACGCCTCTGTCATGGACTTGTTCAATCAACGGCTTGAGGCGCTCGGCATCATCAGGAAACACCCAGCCATGGTCACTGGTGAACTGGTCTTCGCTGTCGGGCACAAAGGTGCATTGGTGCAGCGGCAGGCCACGTGCTGACAGGTCGTGCACAAAACCCATCAGGTTTTGGAACGGGTTGCCCTCAATATTGAACTCCCGGTCAGGCCAGTCTTTCATCATGGCGGCGATTTCAAACACATCGGCGCTGCGGATGTGACGCTCATCGGGGCGCGGATGAACCGTGATGCCGTTGGCACCCGCCTCCAGACAGAGGCGGGCTGCACGTACCACGTCGGGTATGCCGAGATGCCGGGTGTTGCGCAGCAAGGCGACCTTGTTGACGTTGACCGACAAAGCAGTTTTATGAATCATGATTTATAGAGATTGAAGTTCCATCATCATCTGCCGGGTTTTTAACACCTTGACATCGCAATGGTAGTGCAGCAGCGCGCGCAGCTGGGTTTTAAGCTCGGGCAGGTGGTTCACGCAGGCGTGCATGGTGTCGACAAAAGGCGCGTCACCATCGAGTGCCTGCTGCAAGGCCAGCCACTGCGCGCCGCTCAAGGCACTGCGGTCGTCGTCATGCGCCTCGCGCAAGCCCGCCTCGGCCAGCAGCACGTATTGTGTGTCGGCATCTAGCGTGGCCAGCGTGGCAGTTTGCGCGTCCAGCAGGGGTAAAAAACCAATGTCGCGCAGCAGGCGCAGCTCAAATGCGCGCAAGGCCACTTGCAACGTGTCAATGCTCTGGCTGGCCAGCAGCTGCACGGTGGCGGCATACGCATCAAACAGCACCGGGTGCGGGTCATCACGCGCCAGCAAGCGCATGAGCAGTTCGTTTAAATAGTAGCCCGACAGCAGCGCATCGCCCGTCGGCATAACATGGCCGCCCTGCCATTCAGCACTTTTGAGGTTGCGGATTTCAGCATCGCCACCAAAGGCAATGTGCAGCGGCTGTAGTGGCAGCAAGATGGGCCTGAAGTTGGAGCTGGGTTTTTTAGCACCGCGCGCAATCAGCGCCACCCGGCCATAGCTGCGGGTGAACACTTCCAGAATCAGACTGGACTCGCTCCAGTCGTAGCGGTGCAGGACGTAGGCGGGCTCGTCAGAAATGCGCTTAGCAAGCAAAGCGAAATGCCTTAATTCAAGCAGGGGCCGCGGAACTGGCTTTGCCAGGCCGCAGGCGCAGCGGCCCCCTCGGGGGGCAGCGGCCACACGCAGTGGGCAAGCGTGGGGGCCACATCACTCATAGCCAAAAGTCTTGACGCGTGCTTCGTCGTCGGCCCAGCCCGAACGGACTTTTACCCATATCTCTAGAAACACTTTATTGCCCGTCAGCGCTTCCAGCTCATGGCGCGCCTCAGTGCCCATGCGTTTGAGTTTTTCGCCTTTGTCACCAATGATCATGCCCTTGTGGCCGTCACGCTCCACCACAATAGTCGCAGCGATTCTGCGCAGGTTGCCTTCTTGCTCATACTTGTCAATGATGACGGTTGAGGTGTAGGGCAGCTCATCGCCCGTCAGGCGAAACAGCTTTTCACGAATCATCTCGGCGGCCATGAAGCGGTCGCTGCGGTCCGTCAGGGCATCAGCTTCGTACATCCACGCTTGCTGCGGCAGGTATTTTTCACAGATGCCAAACACACGCTCCACATCTTTGGCGCTGTTGGCCGACATGGGCACAAACTCGGCAAAATCGCGCTTGGTTTGCATCATTTGCAGCCACGGCGCAATATCGCCCCGGCGGTGGATCAGGTCAAATTTGTTGGCCAGCAAAATAGCGGGGGTACCTGGCGGCAACAAGCTGAGTACTTTTTCATCGGCCTGATTAAACTGCCCTGCCTCGACCACAAACACAATCAAATCCACGTCGTTGACGGCGCCCACCACGGTGCGATTGAGTGAGCGATTCAGTGCATTGCCATGCCGGGTTTGAAACCCAGGCGTGTCCACAAACACAAACTGCGTGGGCCCAACGGTACGCATACCGGTGATGCGGTGCCGCGTGGTTTGCGCCTTGCGCGACGTGATGCTGACCTTTTGGCCGACCAGCGCATTGAGCAAGGTTGACTTGCCGACGTTAGGCTTGCCGACGATGGCAATCAGCCCGCAGCGCTGCGTGTCAAGAGGAGGCGTCTCAGGCGCGACTTTGGCTGAGTCACCGGTGGCTGGCGCGGTACTGGTTCGTTTCGAAAAAGCTTTGGCCATCATGGCCTCAACGGCCGCAGCTTGGGTCTGTGCAGCAACTTCGTCAGGTGTCAATTTTTTGTCAGTCATAGTGTTTTGATGAATGCCAACATCGCCAGCGCTGCGGCCTGCTCACCTGCGCGGCGGGAGTTGCCTGTACCGCGCTCGGCACGCCGATACTCCACAATTTCGCATTCAACATCAAAGGTTTGTTTATGCGCCGCCCCTTCCGTACCGACGATGCGGTAGATAGGCAAACTCATTTTGTTACCTTGCAACCATTCTTGCAATTCGGTTTTAGGGTCTTTGCCAATGGCCTGCATTTGGGCGTTAATTTCAACGTCTTGAAAGAGACGGCGCACCAACGCTGATGCGACTTCAAAACCAGCATCCAGATAAACAGCGCCAATCACGGCTTCAAGCGCATCGGCCAAGATAGATGGCCGTTTTTGCCCACCAGATTTAGCCTCGCCTTCGCCCAGGCGCAACAGGTCTGGCAAGCCGAGTGCCACCGCCACCTGATGCAGGGTTTCCTGCTTGACCAGATTAGCGCGTGCACGGGACAAATCACCTTCGGGCAACTCTTTCAGGCGCTCATACAGCAGGCCAGCCACTGCAAGATTTAAAACAGAGTCGCCTAAAAACTCTATGCGCTCGTTGTGGTCAGATGAAAAACTGCGGTGCGTTAGCGCCTGCGCCAGTAACTTGGGGTTGGTGAACGTGTGATCCAGGCGCTTTTGCAGCGCCAGCAAGTTCGGACCTGATGCAGAACTGGCACGCACTTATTTAGAGCGACCCGTGTACTTCAGCAGCAAATAGGCCGGGCCACCCAGGTGAATTTCCTTGTTGTAGGCAAAACTGACCACGGTTTTGTCACCTTCTTTTGTCACTTCAAGATCTTTGGCCGTGATCGACTTGATGTCATCAATCTGCGCAGCCTTGTCGAAAATGGTACGTACTTCAACCACCGAACTTCCGACTTGAGCCTTGCTGGCAGCTTTGGTAATCGCCTGGAATTCAACCAGGGTAGGAAACACCTGCGCGGCGATGATGCCCGAGAAAGCCAGCACACAACCGACAAACAAAATGCCAATAAACGAAATGCCACGTTGCTTGTTTTTCATGCTTTTCATATGCTTCTCCTGCTAAGACTTTGCGCGGAATCAATCAACGAAATTAACCGACAAAATCAATCGAATGAACCGATACGTTTGAGGTTGCCAAAATTCATCCAGACAAAAAATGCTTTGCCGACGATGTTTTTTTCTGGCACAAAACCCCAATAACGGGAGTCCAGCGAGTTGTCGCGGTTGTCACCCATCATGAAGTAATGCCCGTCTGGCACCTTGCAAACCACCCCTTCGCTACTGTAACGGCAATTTTGCTTGTTGGGGAAGTCATCGGTACCCGCAATAAACGCCGGGCGGTCGTCGTCATTTAGCAGTCTGTATTTTTTGGTGCCGTTGACTTCCTCAAACTGTTTGGCGTAGCGCAGGGTGTCTTCATCAAAAAAATCTGGCAGCGCTGTTTTACTCAAAGGCTTGCCATTGATCGTCAGCTTCTTGTTCAGGTACGCCACCTCATCACCCGGCACGCCCACCACACGTTTGATGTAGTCCAGACTGGGTTTGGGCGGGTAACGAAACACCATGACATCGCCGCGCTGCGGACTGTTGTTGTCAAGCACCTTGAGGTTGATGACCGGCAGGCGTACCCCGTAGTGAAATTTATTGACCAGAATCAGGTCGTTGATCAGCAGCGTTGGAATCATCGAACCTGACGGGATTTTGAAGGGCTCAAACAAAAATGAACGGAGCAAAAACACCACGATGATGACGGGGAACAGCCCTGCCGTCCAGTCCAGCCACCAGGGCTGCATGATGAGCCGGGTTTGCGCTTCGCCTGTATCACGGTCAACTTGGGTGATACCCATTTTGGCAAGCTCGGCCTGACGCTTGGCAGTCGCTTCTTCAAGTGCGTGAAGGGCTTTGTACCGCTCAGGCAAAAAGTAAAACCGCTCAGCCAGCCAATAAATACCCGTCACCAGTGTTGCCAAAAACAGCAGCAATGAAAAGTTGCCTTCCACGACGCCAAAATACCAGGCAGCACCGTAGCCCACAAACACGGCCAGTACAACCGCTGTGATGGCACTCATTGATTTTGTGATCGCTGTTGTCATTAGTCTTCCACCTGCAAGATGGCCAAAAATGCTTCTTGTGGCACTTCAACCGAACCGATTTGTTTCATGCGTTTTTTACCCGCTTTTTGTTTTTCAAGGAGCTTGCGTTTGCGTGAAATGTCGCCGCCGTAGCACTTGGCGATCACGTTTTTGCGCAGCGCCTTGATTGTCTCACGCGCAATGATGTTGGCACCAATCGCCGCCTGGATGGCGACGTCAAACTGCTGGCGTGAAATGATCTCACGCATTTTGGCGACGACGGCCCGGCCACGGTAGGCCGACTGGCTGCGGTGCACGATGATGGACAGCGCATCAACCTTTTCGCCGTTCAACAAAATATCGACCTTCACCACGTCAGATACGCGAAACTCTTTGAATGTGTAGTCCATGGACGCGTAGCCGCGCGATACTGATTTGAGCTTGTCAAAAAAGTCGAGCACGATCTCGCCCAGCGGCATTTCATACGTCAGCATGACCTGCTTGCCGTGGTACGCCATATTGAGCTGCACGCCACGCTTCTGGTTGGCCAGCGTCATCACTGCGCCTACATAGTCTTGCGGCATATAGAGATGCACGGTGACGATGGGCTCGCGGATTTCATGGACGCGCCCAGCGTCCGGAATTTTCGACGGATTTTCAACCTTGATGGTTTCACCATCGGCCTTGAGCACTTCATACACCACGCTAGGTGCAGTGGTAATCAGGTCTTGGTCAAACTCGCGCTCCAGGCGCTCCTGCACAATTTCCATGTGCAACAGCCCCAAAAATCCGCACCTGAAACCAAAGCCCAGCGCCTCGCTAACCTCGGGCTCGTAGTGAAGTGATGCATCGTTGAGTTTGAGCTTTTCAAGCGCGTCGCGCAGGGATTCGTATTCACTGGCTTCAGAAGGATACAAACCTGCGAACACGGCTGGTTGGATTTCTTTGAAGCCAGGCAAGGCCTCGGTTGCGGTTGCACTCAAGCCACCGCTGCCGGCCTTGATGCGGGTGATGGTGTCGCCAACACGGGCAGCCTGCAACTCTTTGATGCCTGCAATCACAAAACCCACTTCGCCCGCCTCAAGTGACGGTCGCGGTTCATTGTGCGGGGTGAACACACCGAGCTGCTCGGCGTTGTACATCGCCTCGCTGGCCATCAACTTGATGCGGTCGCCTTTTGCCAAGCGACCATCAACCACACGCACCAGCATGACCACGCCCACGTAAGCGTCGTACCAGCTGTCGATGATCATGGCGCGCAGCGCGCCGTCGGGGTTGCCCTTTGGCGGCGGAATGCGCGCCACTACGGCTTCCAGAATTTCATCGATGCCCATGCCGGTTTTGGCGCTGCACGGAATCGCGTTGGTTGCATCGATGCCGATGACTTCTTCGATTTCTTGTTTGGCGTTTTCGGGATCCGCTTGCGGCAGATCCATCTTGTTTAAAACGGGCACGACTTCAACACCCAGATCGAGCGCGGTGTAGCAGTTGGCGACCGTCTGCGCTTCAACACCTTGCGAAGCATCGACAACCAGCAGTGCACCTTCACATGCCGACAGTGATCGACTGACTTCATACGAGAAGTCGACATGACCTGGTGTGTCGATCAAATTGAGGTTGTAAATCTGCCCATCAAGTGCTTGGTATTTGAGCGCAGCGGTCTGCGCCTTGATGGTTATCCCACGCTCTTTTTCGATATCCATCGAATCAAGAACCTGCGCGCTCATCTCCCGGTCTTGCAAACCACCGCAGCGCTGGATGAGACGGTCTGCGAGCGTTGATTTGCCATGATCAATGTGCGCAATGATCGAAAAATTTCTGATGTGATTCATCAACGAGGACGCCTAAGTACTTGAAAGTATTGCGAAGCGCATCACTGCGATTCGCAACGGACATAAAAAAGGGCGCGTCGAATAAGGACGCGCCCTGAACCAACAATCTATGGCAACTGCGAAGGTTGGAACTTCATTGTAGGCAAAAAGCCAGAAGCCAACAGCCCCAAAATACCCATATTTTTGTCGTTGCAAGCTAGCAACAGGAATCTTATACACAACTTATTCACAATTTTACACTGGATGGCTCTGGACAACTTGTGGGTGATCTGTGGATCAACGGTGAATACCCACAATTGCAAACAAATTCAGGATTTTGAGCAGCTCGATATATCCAAAATCACTGAAAACTCGGGTCTATTCTAACAAAATCAATTTTTCACTCGCCATTTGTTAGTTAGCGCTAACAAATATTGGAGGTAAAAAATATTCAAAATATATTTTTAAACGCTTCAAAACCCGTCCGAAAACAGAGAAAAACCCCCAGCCTCTCCGGGGTATGGGGGCTTCAGGAAGGGTATTTGAAGGTCAGCGTACCGGGCGGATCAAGCCGTATTGCGCCAGATCACCACGTCGGAACAAGACATTCGCGACCTTGGTTTTGTCGAGCTTTGCCAATGCGGCTTCAAACTCCTTGACGCTGGTAACTTCTGTATTGGCAATCGCCACAATCACATCGCCTTCACGCAAGCCAGCTCTTGCTGCTGCGCCTTCAGCCGCGTCAACCTTGACGCCACCTTTGATCTTGAGCTCTTTTTTCTGCGCATCTGGCAACTCGCTCACCACCAAGCCAAGAACTTGCGCCGGGCCAGCGACAGGCGCCTTGGGTTCTGGTGCTGCTGCTTTGCGCTGCGGCTTTTCAGCTTCCACTTCTGCAATCGTGACCGTCAGGTCTTTGCTGACACCACGCCTGAACACAGTGACAACCGCTTTGGTACCTGGCTTAACGTTGCCCACCATGCGCGGCAAGTCACTTGATTTTTCAATGACGCGGCCTTCAAATTTTGTGATGATGTCGCCCGCTTCGATACCGGCTTTTTCGGCTGGTGCGCCACTCTCAACACCGCGCACCAGCGCGCCTTGCGGCTTGCCAAGACCAATCGACTCAGCGACTTCCTTGCTGACCTGATCAATCTGCACACCAATGCGGCCACGGGTTACTCTGCCGGTGGTCCGAAGCTGGTCTGATACACGCGTAGCTTCGTCAATCGGAATGGCAAACGAGATGCCCTGAAAACCACCTGAGCGCGAGTAAATCTGGCTGTTGATACCCACCACCTCACCACGCATGTTGATCAAGGGGCCACCCGAGTTACCGGGGTTGATGGCCACATCGGTTTGAATAAAGGGCAGGTAGTCGCCGGTGTCGCGCTGCTTGGCGCTGACGATGCCAGCGGTAACGGTATTTTCCAGACCAAAAGGCGAGCCAATGGCTATCACCCACTCGCCTACTTTGAGTCGGTTGGTGTCACCGATTTTCACGGCGGGCAGCCCGGTCGCGTCAATCTTCACAACAGCGACATCGCTGCGTTTGTCGGTACCAATGATTTTGGCCTTGAATTCACGCTTGTCAGTCAAGGTGACGATCACTTCGTCGGCACCTTCCACCACATGGGCATTGGTCATGACAAAGCCATCGGATGTCAGGATGAAGCCGGAGCCCAATCCTTTGGGTTGGTCCTCATCAGGTTGCGCCTGACCACGGTCAGGTCTAGGCGTACGCGGCAGATTGGGCGGCACAGGAATACCGAAGCGCCGAAAGAACTCCAGCATCTGCTCGTCAACGCCGCCCGTAGCAGCGGCCTTTACTTTTTCAGACGTTCGGATGTTAACGACCGATGGCCCAACTTGCTCAACCAGGTCGGTGAAATCTGGCAAGGTGCGGTTCTGTGCCAAGACGGGTTGCGAAGGTATGAAGGCAGTCAGGGCAACTGTAGCAAGCAGTCCGGCCGACACATAGGAGCGCAGTGGTTTTAAGCTTAGTTCAAACATCATCAGCCTTGTCATCAATGTTGGTAATTCGTAAGGGGAATTGAGTCACTATTTTTTTCGCTCCAGCCCGTTGGCAAACAGCTTCAACGTGCTCATGGGCACTTCGCCCATGGCGGTCAACCAGTAAGGCCCCAGTTGCCGCGTCATGGTCTGCGTGGCGCCCATGGACATGCTGGACTCTTTGTCGTGGCGCTGGCGATCAAAGGGCTCGACGAAAAGCGAAACCGAAGCCAGGCCGTCTGAAAAAATCCATTGCAGTGGCTCATCAGTGGCTGCGGCAGATGCATTTGTTGCAGGTCTTTTGTAGCAGCTCATGGGCTTAAAACCAGCCACCGGCGCTTTGAGTACCCAGCCCTCAGCAATTGCCGTGGTCTTGACGAGCGTGGGTTGCTCCATGCGGTAGCCGTCCACCTTGCCCATCATGTGCAGGAGCTTGTCCATTTTGACGGGCGCATCGAGCTGCAATTCTGAAAAGGCGGCCTGCTCAAGTACCCGGCCTTCAGCGTCCAGCGTTTGCAGTTTGACGACCAGTCCCTTTTTTTGCTCGGTCCAGACGCGGTATCCAAAGCGCATGCCGTCTTTGGGTAATAACAAGGCCACATCTGCTTCGACACCAGCAATACGTTCCACACCTTCCAGCTTGAGTTTGTAGAAGTCGGCAATGCGATTGTCTGCAGACTGAACCAATTCAGGAAATACGCTCAGGGATTCCCGCTTTTCGCTGCGCACGACTTTTTGCTCGGGCATAAAAGTAACGACCTTGTCGTTGTGCCTGAAAGTAGAACGCGGTGCACCTGTAAGTGTCTCGACCCGCTCCATTTGCTGATTGCCTTCACACACAGACCAGATTTTGGCGCTGGACATGGCCCCACCAGACGACACCACGTAAGTGCCAATGTAAGCCCGCTTTTTGGAAGCCTCATGCATGCGCAGCAACCAGTCGTTGAGGCTTCTTGACTCTGTGACCGCAGGAGGCGCACCACCGGCCGCCTGCGGTGGCATCTGAGCCGCTACTATATTAATAGCTGCTTGCGCCCATATCCAAAGGACTATAAGGCTAAAACGCTTTAAATTCATGGTTTTTTTGGGTCTTTTTAGGCATCTCGGCAGGGTAATCAGCGCCTGCCGTCTTGCGGCGTTTCAAAGCTTGCACTGCGTAAAAAACCGGATGGTGCCTGCAGCGATGTGCCGCCCAGTTGCTTGTGTGCGGCCAGCAGTTCCTCCAGCCTGGCATCGCGCACCATCGGGCCTTGCTCAGAAGCGATGACGACCTGTTGAACCGCCGCACCCTGCCGGGCCTCAGCCAGCATCGGCGTACTGGTGGCGGGAGTGGACAAGCCAGACAAACTCCAGACAATGCTGGCAACAGCGCCCAATGAAGCAAAACCAGCCACCAGCTTCCACCTGAAATTACCATCGTTCGATGCCGGGCCACGATGATCAACCACCGCCACAACCTGTTGTCGTCCGGCATGCGGCAGGGAGTCAGGCTGCACATTTTGAGCTATTTCTTCCCCCTTCAGGCGTTGGCTCAGGCGCTCCAGAAATGCCACATCGGCACCTTGAACAACAGTGCTTGAAGCAGGCACGGCGGTGCGCAACACATCGCCAATCAGGTGATAGGTATTCCAGTTGCCGAGCATCGCCACATCCTGCTTACAGACTTCGAACGCAACGGTTGCTTCATGCGCAGCCAACTCGCCGTCAGCCAGCGCAGACAGCAATTCGCCATCATGTGCGGTAGATGCGGTAAAGATGGGCTGATTCAGGTTGGTCATGATTTTGTTGTTCTTTAATAATCAGTAAGCTCAATAAATATTTGCTGCTTTAAAACGCTTGTTTCTGCCTAAAAATTTATCTTTAAATTCACCAGCGTTTGCCCGACTGGTTTTCAAGCAAGGGCTTGACCTTTTGCGAAATCGCCTCACGCGCCCGAAAAATACGGGAGCGTACGGTTCCTATCGGGCAACTCATGATTTCCGCTATCTCGTCGTAACTCAGTCCTTCTATTTCGCGCAGCGTGATGGCTTGGCGAAGCTCTTCTGGCAAAGCCTCCAGAGCGGCATTGATAATTTGTGCAATTTCCTTGCTGGCTAGCACGGCATCTGGCGTTTCCGAGCTGGTTAGTTCGTTTTCCAGCGGGGAAGTTTCATCGCTTTCGTCGCTTTGACCAGATTTGAAGGAATTTTCTGAGATGGTCGGGTTGCGCTTGAGGTCCATCAGCGCTTTTTTAGCCGTATTGACCGCAATCCGGTAGAGCCAGGTATAAAACTGCGCCTCACCACGAAACTGCGCAAGCGCACGGTAAGCCCTGATGAAGGTCTCTTGCGCAATATCTTCCACCAGATCCACATCGCGGACCATACGCCCTATGAGGCGCTGAATGCGCCGCTGGTACTTGATCACCAGCAGCTCGAAAGCTTTTTGATCGCCCGCAACGGTACGCTCAACCAGCATCGCATCGCTGTCGATAGCCTTTTCATCCAGCGATGACGTCACATCATCACTCATGGGTTTAATGGCGTTTCATTGACAAGGTGCGCGCGGTCTGATGCTCTTTGCGGCGAATAAACAGCCCGGCGCAAATCCATCCAGCGCTCTGGCGCGGTTTTTCTTTCAACCCAAAGCCACAAGGTCGCATGCGCCTGGTTCTCCATGCGAAGCAGCAACACATGCTGAAAATCAGCCACCACTGACAATATCTGCTCTGCAACGCCAGTCTGGTAGCTGGGACTTTCCCAACGCCACGATTGACCGTCCCAGGCAAGTTGGCCCAAGGGCGAATTTCCCCAACCAAAGTAGCCAGCCAAGCCAGCGCAGACGAGGGTAGCAATAGCCAACACCTGCCGCCAGCCAGGAGGCCAATTTACTTGAAGCCAAAGGCACACCAATAGCAAACCAGCCAGCCAAAGCCCCAGCAATATCTGACCTTGCAAACGTGAACGCACCAGCGGGTAAACAACCGGTGGAGCGTGATGTGTGGTCAAGACAGGGGGGTCTTATGGGTCAGGTACGCTTGAACACCAGCGTACCGTTGGTACCGCCAAAGCCAAAGTTGTTTTTCACAGCCACGTCAATACTGGCATCCCGCGCCGTGTTTGCGCAGTAATCGAGGTCGCACTCTGGATCCTGGTTAAAAATATTAATGGTGGGCGGAATTTTCTGGTGGTGCAAGGCAAGTACGGTAAACACCGACTCAATGCCGCCTGCACCGCCCAGCAAATGGCCTGTCATGGATTTGGTAGAACTGACGACCATGGATTTGGCGTGATCGCCAAACGCAGCCTTGATGGCATGGGTTTCGTTGATGTCCCCCAGCGGCGTTGAAGTGCCGTGCGCATTCAGGTAGCCCACCGCATCAGCATTTAGCCCGGCATTGCGCAAAGCAGCTAGCATGGCGCGCCTTGGGCCGTCCATGTTGGGGGCGGTGATATGGCCTGCATCAGCACTCAGGCCGTAACCTGCCAGCTCTGCATAAATTTTGGCGCCGCGCGCTTTGGCGTGTTCATATTCCTCTAGCACCATCATGCCTGCGCCTTCGCCCAGCACAAAACCATCCCGGTCTTTGTCCCACGGACGGCTGGCGGTTTTTGGGTCATCGTTGCGGGTAGACAGTGCCCGCATCGCTGCGAATCCACCGATGCCAAGCGGTGAGACTGTGGCTTCAGAACCGCCAGCAATCATCACATCAGCATCACCGTATTCAATCATTCGGCCTGCATCACCAATGCAATGCAAGCCTGTGGTGCAGGCCGTGACGATGGCGATGTTCGGGCCTTTAAAGCCAAACTTCATCGACACGTGACCGGCAATCATGTTGATGATGGAGCCGGGCACAAAAAAAGGTGTGATACGGCGTGGCCCCCGGTTGGTCAGCTCTGCATGGGTATCCTCAATCAGCGGCAGGCCGCCGATACCGGAGCCAATCACGCAGCCAATCCGCGTGGCCTCGTCTTCGCTCAAGGCATCGCCTGTTTTCAGGCCACTGTCAGCCACCGCCTGGCAAGCCGCAGCCAACCCGTAGTGGATGAAGGTGTCCATATGCCGGGCTTCTTTTTCAGAGATGTAGTCGGCAATTGAAAAGCCTTTGACCTCACCAGCAATTTTGCAGCTTGAGGCAGATGCATCAAATTTGGTGATCAGATCAATGCCTGACTGGCCAGCCAGCAAGTTGGACCAGTTTTCAGCAACCGTGTTTCCAGTAGGGCTGATACAGCCCAGACCAGTCACTACAACGCGGCGACGATTCATTCGCACATCCTCAAAGTACATCTGAAAAGATTGCAAAAAAGCCCCTGATGGGGCTTTTCAAACAGAAAAGAAAACAGCAGCTTTAAGCTTTTTGGTGCGTATTGGCGTAATCAATCGCGTTCTGGACGGTGGTGATCTTCTCGGCATCTTCGTCCGGAATCTCAATGCCAAACTCGTCTTCCAGAGCCATGACCAGCTCTACCGTGTCCAGCGAGTCAGCACCCAGGTCAGCCACAAAGGCCTTCTCGCTGGTGACTTGGCTTTCTTCAACGCCCAGTTGTTCGGCAATGATTTTCTTAACACGTGCTTCGATGTCGCTCATAGATCCCTCAGAGGGTAGTAAATTAATCCGTGATTTTAGCGCGTTAGAGGCAAGCCCCTAAGACCCGAACTGATCGCAGCGCCGGACGGATAAAAACCGGCTTGCTTTTGCAGTGTTTTACCACTGCCCGATGACCTCAAATTGACCCCTATTGATCCTATTGCCCCACATGCTACATGTACATGCCACCATTGACATGAATTTCTTGCCCAGTGATGTAGCCAGCATTCGGGCTGGCTACAAACGCTACGGCATGCGCAATGTCCTGTGGTTTGCCCAAGTGGCCCAATGGTATCTGCCCAAGCAAGGCTTTTTGCTGCTCTTCACTCAAACCGGCAGTCATGTCGGTTTCAATAAATCCGGGGGCAATGCAATTGACCGTGATATTGCGTGAGCCCAGCTCTCTGGCCAGCGCCCGCGTCATGCCGGCAACACCCGCCTTGGCTGCGGCGTAATTGGACTGGCCCGCATTGCCCGAGCTACCCACCACCGAGGTGATGTTGATGATGCGGCCATAGCGCTGCTTCATCATGGTGCGCATCACCGCACGGCTCATGCGAAAAACCGCTTTTAAATTGGTGTCGATAACGGCGTCCCAGTCGTCGTCTTTCAGGCGCATTGCCAGCATGTCTCTGGTGATGCCAGCGTTGTTGACGAGCACCTGCAAGCCGCCATGTTCTTTAACGATACTTTCAATCAACGCCTCGGATGCAACAGCATCATTGACATTCAGGTTTTTGCCAGCGCAGCCAGGGAAGGCTGCGAGCACCTGCGAGATCTTGGCAGCGCCATCATCGGTGGTTGCCGTGCCGATGACCTTCAGTCCTTTTTTGGCCAGCTCAAGCGCTATGGCTGCGCCGATGCCGCGCGACGCACCTGTCACCAGTGCAACCTGACCTTCAAACTTTACGTCACTCATAGCGGCAACTCTTTCAACAACTCTTTAACTTGGACCAGGGAGGCCAGATCAAACAAGGG
>JAYWBS010000054.1:0-6761 GCA_043781295.1 Polaromonas sp. | reverse complement strand
GATGAAGTGCAAGGCGCCCGGAGCGCAGGACACCGGAATGCACTTGTGTGCATGAGGATTCCGAGCACCGCGCAACGCAGCAATTCGCCCGAAAAATGAATTTATAGAAGTACCCATTAGCGTAAGCGTGGATTCAGCGCATCACGCAACCAGTCGCCCAGCAAATTCACGCTCAGTGCAATGATGACCAGCATCAGCGCAGGGAAGACAGTGATCCACCATTCACCTGAAAACAGATAGTCATTACCCACACGAATCAGTGTGCCGAGTGATGGCGAGGTAGGCGGCACGCCGACGCCCAAAAACGACAGCGTGGCCTCAGTGATGATGGCCGTGGCCACCTGAATGGTGGCCAGCACCAGCACCGGGCCCAGCACATTGGGCAACACATGGCGCGTCATGATGCGCAGCGGGGCCACACCTGTGACGCGCGCGGCCTGCACATATTCTTTGTTGCGTTCAACGAGCGTTGAGCCGCGCACGGTGCGGGCGTACTGCACCCAACCCGTGAGGGAGATCGACACAATCAGCACACCAAAGGCCAGCGATTCATGCGCATTGGGGAACAGCGCACGGCCCACACCTGCAATCAGCAGCGCCACCAAAATGGCTGGAAAGCTGAGCATCACATCGCACAGGCGCATTAAAAAACTGTCCAGCCAGCCGCCCAAAAAGCCAGCCAGCAAACCCATCACCACGCCAAATGCAACGGAAATAATCACCGACGCAAAACCCACCGCCAGCGAGATGCGCGCACCGTACATCAAGGTTGACAAAATGTCACGACCCTGGTCGTCGGTGCCCAGTAAAAAAGCGCGTTTGCCCTCTGGCTCCCAGGCGGGCGGCAGGCGCGCGTTCGACAGCTCAAGTGTCGTCAGGTCAAACGGGTTGTGCGGCGCAATGAAGCCCGCAAACACCGCGCACACCAGGCAAATAAAAGCCACGACTGCGGCAGCAATGGCCATCGGTGATGTCTTGAAGCTGTAGCCGACATCGGTGTCCAGCCAACGGGTGATGAGGTTACGCACAGATTGAAATTACTTCACGCTCATCCATTTAAAAAACATGAAGTTGTCCGCCAACTGCACCAAATCAACTTTCTTGCTCACGCCCCAAGCCAGTGCCTGCTGATGCAGGGGCAGGTGGCCAATGTCATCGGTGTGCAGTTTGAAGGCTTCGGCAATGAAGGCCTGGCGCTTCGGCTTGTCGGTCTCTGACTGGATTTTGACAATCAGCTCGTCCACCTTGGGGTTGCAGTACGAACCCAGGTTGAACTGGCCTGCCCCTTTGTCGTCAGCGCAGCGCATCAGGCCATTGAGGGCGTTGTGCGAATCGTAGGTGGCCGGTGTCCAGCCCAGCATGTAAAAGCTGGTGTCGCGGCGCAAGATTTTCGGAAAGTAGGTGCCCTTGGTTTCGGCCTGCAAATTAATTTTGACGTTGATGCGTGACAGGTTGGCAGCCACGGCCTGGCAAATTTCGCCGTCGTTCACATAGCGGTCGTTCGGGCAGTTCATGGTGACTTCAAAGCCTGCGCCGTAGCCTGCGTCAGCCATGAGTTTTTTGGCAGCTTCCACATCAAATGGCAGGCGCTTGTTGGCAGCCGCATCAAAGCCGTTGATGCCAGGGCCGACCATCAAGGCCGTCGGGTTGGATGCGCCGCGCATCACCGTGCGCTTGATGCCGTCAATGTCAATCGCCTGGTAAAAAGCCTGGCGTACGCGTTTGTCCTTGAACGGGTTTTTGCCCTTCACGCTGGAATAAAGCAGCTCGTCACGCTTTTGGTCCATGCCCAAAAAGATGGTGCGCAGCTCGGGGCCGGTCATGGCTTTGGCGTTGGCGCTGGCATTTACCCGGGCAATGTCTTGCACCGGCACAGGTTCCATCACGTCAATCTCGCCAGAGATCAAAGCCGCCACACGGGTCGGGTCGTTGGCAATCGGGGTGTAGATCACCTCGTCTACGTTGCCTTCCACCTTGCCCCAGTAGTTGCCGCTTTTGGTAAAGGTGGTTTTAATGCCGGGCTGGCGTTCGCGTACGCGGTACGGGCCGGTGCCGTTGGCACGAAAAGACGCGGCGTTTTCAATGCCCTTGCGGCGGTCCACCGGGCGCGTGGCCTGGTTGGTTTCAGCCCACTTTTTGCTCATGATGTAGACCAGAGAAATCAAATCCGGCAGGATGGGAAACGGCCCTTTGGTTTCAATTTCCACCACAAAGTCGTTGATCTTACGCACTTCCTTGATGTCGTTGGTGTAGCTTTTCATGTCCGAGCCGTCAGCGCCTGCGCGTGCGAATGTGAACAGCACGTCGTCTGCCGTGAAAGGCGTGCCGTCATGAAACTGCACGCCTTTGCGCAGCTCAAAACGCCACACCGAGGGTGTCGGCTGGCTCCATTTGGTGGCCAGCAAAGGTGCCAGGCTCAGGTCTTTGTTGCGGCCCACCAAGCCCTCGTACACATTGCCCGTCACGCTGAGCTGCAAGGACTCATTGAGGGAGTGTGGGTCAAGCGACAGCGCATCGCCCTGGTTGCCGATGCGGATGGTTTTGGCATTCAGGCCACCCATCATGATTGCTACTAAAATAATAGCTGTTCCCGCCCGAATCGATTGGGCTAGCGTCGTTTTTTTAGGGTAATTTGACATGTTTTTCCTTTAAATTGAAGCAAAAATGAGTGAAAAAAGCGATCACGTAAATAGACTACAAAACCAGGGGCATGGACTGCTCCACCAGACCCGCAAACAGCGCTGCTCCTATCGGCAAGACCTCGTCATTGAAGTCATAGCGGCTGTTGTGCAAAAAGCAGCCGGCTTGTCCCAGCCCGTCGCCCTGGCCCAGCCGCAGGTAAGCACCGGGCTTGGCTTGCAGCATGAATGAAAAATCTTCCGCGCCCATGCTGGGCACCATGTCACGTATGACGTTTTCTTCACCCACCATCAGCGCCGCCACATCAGCGGCAAACATGGCCTCAACGGGGGTGTTGATGGTGGCGGGGTAAATGCGCTCGTAGTTCATGCTGGCTGTGGCACCAAAGGCTTCGGCCACAGATGCAATCAGCGTGTGCAGGCGCTTTTCAATCATGTCTTGCACCTCTGCGTTGAAAGTGCGCACCGTACCGACCAATGTGGCTGTGCCAGGGATGACGCTCATCGCACCTAGGTCACCTGCGTTCATGGCGCAAATGCTGACCACGGCGCTGTCTTGCGGCTTGACATTGCGTGACACGATGCTTTGCGCCGCCGTGATGATGTGGGCCGCCACCAGCACCGGGTCAATCGACATGTAAGGGTGCGCGCCGTGGCCGCCTTTACCGGTAATCGTGATGGTGATGCGGTCAGCCGCTGCCATCATGGGGCCACGGTTGACGCCTACCGTGCCGGGCGGCATGGATGGCCAGTTGTGCATGGCGTAAGCGGCTTGTACCGGGAAACGATCAAACAAACCGTCTTCAATCATGGCCTTGGCACCGGCGTAGCCTTCTTCACCGGGCTGGAAAATCAGCACCGCAGTGCCGTCAAAGTTACGCGTCTCGGCCAGGTAACGAGCCGCACCGACCAGCATGGTGGTGTGGCCGTCGTGGCCGCAGGCATGCATTCTGCCGGGCTGGGCGGACTTCCAGCCGAAGGCGTTGTGCTCGGTCAACGGCAGCGCGTCCATGTCAGCGCGCAAGCCAATCATGTTGCTTGATTTGCCTTTGCCGCGAATAAGACCCACCACACCAGTCTTGCCGATACCCGTGTGAATTTCATCGACGCCACACAGCTCAAGCGCCTGCTTGACGCGGCCTGCGGTGTAGACCTCCTCAAAACCCAGCTCGGGGTGGACATGCAAGTCACGCCGGAAGGCAGTGAGCTCGGGGTGAAAAGCGCTGATGGCAGCAAACGCACGGCCACTGGCCATCAAGGGAGCAGGTTTAACAGCAGTCAGCATCAATGGCCTCCAGATTTGCCCACGCGAAGGCGCGGGTCAACTACAAAATAAAGCAGATCAACCACCAAATTGATCAGTACAAAAATCAGCGCCGTCAGGCACAGGTAGGCGGCCATGACGGGAATGTCGGCAAACGTCACGGCTTGTATAAACAGCAGCCCCATGCCCGGCCATTGGAACACCGTCTCGGTGATGATGGCAAAGGCAATCAGCGCGCCGAGTTGCAGGCCGGTGATGGTGATGACCGGCACCAGCGTATTTTTAAGTGCATGGCCGAAGTGAATGGTGGTGTTGCTCAAACCGCGCGCACGTGCAAACTTGACGTAATCGGTACGCAGCACCTCCAGCATTTCAGCGCGTACCAGCCGCATGATGAGGGTGAGCTGAAAAATCGCCAGTGTCAGTGCTGGCAGCACGATGTGGTGCCAGCCACTGGCCGTCAATAGCCCGGACTGCCACCAGCCGATTTGCACCACATCGCCACGGCCAAAACTGGGAAACCAGCCCAGGCCAACAGCGAACAGCAAAATCAGCAAAATACCGACCAGAAAGGTTGGCAGCGACACGCCCAGCAGCGACACCGTCATGAACAGCTGGCTTAAAAACGTGCCACGCTTGAGCGCTGCATACACCCCCATCGGAATGCCCAGCACCAGCGCCAGCACAGCGGCCACGCCTGCCAGCTCCAGCGTGGCGGGCAGGCGCTCGCCTATCAGGCGCGACACCTTGGCGCCCTGGCGCAAGCTCAGGCCAAACTCCCCCTGCACGGCGTTCAGCAAAAAATGCCAGAACTGCACGACAAACGATTTGTCTAGCCCCAAGTCGGCGCGCAGCTCTTTGATTTGCTGCGGCGTGGCGTCTTGCCCCAGTAAAAACACCACCGGGTCACCGACATACTGAAACAGCAAAAACGAGATAAGCGCCACCGACACCATAACGATCACGGCTTGAAACAGGCGTTGAAGAATGAACGAAAGCATGGATATGGGCAATTGAAGCCGCTATCGTAGCGAAGCAAGGGACGTGCCGACAGCGGGTTTACAGCAGTTTCATCACTTTTTAAGCTCTATCCTGTACTGATTTGCAGGTTGATACTTCGAGCTTTCGGCCTGTAGTGACGGCTTCAATTTTGTTCATCGTTTTATTTTTTCACTCAAACAAATCAGAGTGTGTTCCCGCCCTGACAAACACGATCAAACCATGCTTTGCGCTGTCGTCGAGCTTGTAGGCCAGCAAAAAGTCACCTCCGATATGACATTCTCGATGTCCATCCCAATCCCCACCTAGCGGGTGGTCGAGCCACTCAGGCCCAAGCGGTTCATCGTTGGCAATCAGCAATAACATCGCCTCCTTGAGCTGATTCATGTCATAGCGGCCCGACCTGGATAAACGCTCCCAATCCTTCAAAAAGGACTTTGCGTAGTCCGCTGCACGCGGCAGCAAAGCGCGCTTACTTGCGGCTGTTCTTTTCAAGGTCATCGAACAATTCAGCACCAGAGCCAAAGCGGGCGCGGCGTGTGCGCGCAATTGTGTCGGCCTCGATCATTGCAGTACGAGTCTCAAAGTTCGGTGCCTTGATCGCGAAAGGCATTTGCTTGTCGGCAATGACACGCATTAAAAACACGCGAACGGCATCAGAAACAGACAGACCCATCGCCGCCAAGGTTTCTGTGGCCTGCACTTTGACTTGTTCATCTAAGCGAATGTGAACCATGGTGGTGGACATCGTGACACCTTTCAAATGAGATACATTGTATCGCAATACACACTGCGAGTAGGAACGGTTTTCTTCATGCGCTCCTGGCTTAGGGCATCAAAATCGTTTAATTCACCTTGACCAGCCGCCAGTCAATCCGGTTATCAGCACGGTGCACCACGTCGATGTTTTTCTTCATCGCCCAAGGGATGATCTGGTTATGCAATGCAATGTGCGACACCTCTAGGTGCGACAGCTCCAGCGCTTTTTCAATTAAATCATTGCGGTTGGGGATGTCAGTTTCTTTTTTGATGCGTTCAACCAGCGCGTCCATTTGCGGGTTGGAATAACGACCCAGGTTGTAGTTGCCGTCACCGCCCACACCCACGCTGCGCACCAGTGACTGCAGGCTGTACAGCGCGTCAAAAGTAGGCACACCCCAGCCCAGCATGTAAATGCTGGCTTCATAGCGCTGAATCATCGGGAAGTAAGTCACCAGCGGCAGGGTGCGCAACTTGGCTTTCACGCCGATTTTTGACCACATCGCCGTGACGGCCTGGCAGATTTCTTCGTCATTGATGTAACGATTGTTGGGGCAGGCAAAGTCGACTTCAAAGCCGTCTTTGTAGCCTGCATCAAGCAGCAGCTTTTTGGCGGCTTCCATGCTGTACGGGTAACGGGCATCGACTTTTTTCGTCCAACCGTTGACTTGCGGGGCTATCAGTGTGCCGGTCGGCTGGCTCAGGCCGCGCATGGTGACTTTGTTGATCGTGGCAATGTCAATGGCCTGGTCCAGCGCCTTGCGCACACGTACGTCCTTCAAAGGGTTTTTGCCCTTGATGTTCGAGCCTGGCAGCTCGTCACGGAACTGGTCCATGCCGAAGAAGATGGTGCGGTTTTCGGCGCCGTCCAGCACCTTCAGGTCTTTGCTGGTGCGCAGGCGGCCCAGGTCTTGCGGGCTCGGATCCAGCACAAAGTCAACCTCGCCTGACAGCAGCGCCGCAGCGCGGGTGGCCTCAGACTTGATGGGGGTGTAGACAATCGGTTCTGTCGCATTAGCGGTCAAGCAGTTCGCTCGTCTATGCTGAGTGTTTGACTGAAAAGGCTTGAAACGCGATGCTGACGACCAAAGGAATGCGAT
>JAYWBS010000053.1:0-19150 GCA_043781295.1 Polaromonas sp. | reverse complement strand
GCAGATAGGCCAGGTATTTTTCATCATCACACATGTTTTTAGAAGGTGTGTCTGACAACTTGGCCACGGGCTGGCCGTTGCAGCGGATCATCTTGATCACGATTTGCAGTGGCTCGTAGCCCAGGTCATTCGTCAAGTTGGTGCCAATACCAAACGCCAGCTGGCAACGCCCCTTGAACTGCTGGTACAGCTCAATGGTGCGCGGCACCGTCAAGCCGTCACTGAAAATGAGGGTTTTGGTTTTGGGGTCCACCCGACTTTTAAGGTAGTGGGCAATCATGCGCTCACCCCACTGGAACGGGTCACCACTGTCGTGGCGGGAGCCGTCAAACAGCTTGCAAAAATACATGTCGAAGTCACGTAAAAACGCGCTCATGCCGTACACGTCTGACAGCGCAATACCCAGGTCGCCCCGGTACTCTTTTGCCCATGATTCAAAGCCAAACACTTGGCTGTCGCGCAACCGGGGGCCAAGCGCCTGGCAGGCCTGCAGGTACTCATGCGCCATCGTGCCCAGCGGGGTCATGCCCAGCTTCATCGCAAACAGCACATTGCTGGTACCGGCAAATTGGCCCAGCGGCCCAACACCCAGCCTGGTGCCCAGCGTGCGCAGCACTTCTTCATGCCAGGCCTTGCCAAACCGGCGACGCGTGCCGTAGTCAGCGATTTTTAGCTCGCGCAAGCCATCGGCCTGCAATTGCAAAATCTTGGTGTCCAGCCGCTGGCGGCCTTCGGTCAGATCAGGCTGCTTTTGCGTGTTGCGAAAGTAAACCTCATTGATGATGGAGAGCACCGGGACTTCAAACAAGATAGTGTGCAGCCACGGGCCTTTGATGGAGACCTCAATCTCACCGTCAGGCAAAGCCGTCACGCTCACATACTTTTCATTGAGTTTGAAGATGCCCAAAAAATCAATGAAATCGCTTTTGATAAAGCGCATGCCTTTGAGGTAGGCCAGCTCTGCGTCCTGAAAATGCAGGCTGCACAACCCGCGAATTTCTTCGCGTATCTCATTGACATATGGCGCAAGCTTGCCAGCGTTACGGCATTTAAAGCGGTACTCAACCTCAGCACCCGGAAACTGGTGCAAGACCACCTGCATCATGGTGAACTTGTATAAATCAGTATCGAGCAAACTCGTGATGATCATGGGCAGCCCGTACTGTAATGACTCAACGCATTAACCAAGAAAATCCACTTCAAACAACAGCGTGGCATTCGGTGGAATCACGCCGCCCGCACCGCGTGCGCCGTAGCCCAGCTCTGCGGGAATGATCAGGCGGCGAGTACCGCCCACCGACATGCCTTGCACGCCTTCGTCCCAGCCTTTGATGACCTGGCCAGCGCCTAGGGAAAACGCAAACGGCTGGCCCCGGTCTTTGCTGGAGTCAAACTTGGCGCCCTGCACGCCATCATTAAAAAGCCAGCCGGTGTAATGCACTTTGACGTTTTGGCCTGCTTTGGCAATCGCGCCAGTGCCCAGAACGCTGTCTTCGTATTGCAGGCCGGAAGGTGTGGTGGTAGTTGTCATGTTGATGTTGATATGTTTGAAAGTGAAAAAACGATTTGCCTAGGAAGCACTGACTTTACCCGCAACCAGCAACACGCTGCGATCAGCGCTGGCAGCCAGCAATTGGTTTTGCTCGGCCACCAGCATCGGCATGCCACTGGCTTTGAGGGCCATCAACGCATCACGAATCGACGCCACCAGGACGGGCGCGATGCCTTCGCAGGGCTCATCGAGCAGCAGCAGCCTGGGGTCAGTCATCAACGTGCGGGCAATCGCCAGCATTTGCTGTTCGCCGCCGCTCATGTGCGCAGCTGGCCGCTTGAGCATGGTTTTTAAAACCGGAAACAAATCGAGCACCTGCGCCTCGCGCGCTTTCGCCGTACCTTTTGAATCGCGGCTTGCCACGACCTGAAGATTTTCAAGCACTGTTAGCCCAGTAAAGAGGCGTCGGTCTTCAGCAACGTAACCCAGGCCTGCCTTTGCACGCCGGTGGGTCGCCCAGTCGTCGAGGTTCACGCTGCCCGCCGCCGCCTGATAAACGATGCGCCCCAGTGCCCGCACCTGCAAGCCCATCAGCGCCTTGAGGAGTGTGGATTTGCCAGCGCCATTGAGCCCCTGTAGCACCACAAACTCACCCGCGTCAACATGCAGTGACACGTCAAACAGCGCCTGCGCCGGGCCGTAAAAAGCGTTGAGATGTTTAACCTCAAGCATGCGCCGTGCCCTCCCCCGACACACCGCCAGACATGGCGCCTAAGTACCGACGGCGTACCGTGCTGTCGCGTGAAATGTCATCAAAAGAGCCCTGCGCTGCCAGGTGGCCTTCAATCAGCACCAGTACACGGTCTGCCACCCCTGCTACCGCGTCCATGTTGTGCTCGGTATACAGCACTGCCATACCTTGTGCTGCCAGGCTTTTAACAAGCTGCATCAGGCTAGAGCGCTCTTCGCTTTCCAGGCCAGCAGCGGGCTCATCAAGCAGCAGCAAACGCGGATTTGCGGCTAGCGCTATCGCCAGTTCCAGCCGCTTTTTGGCACCATAGGGCAAGCTCAGCACGTCATCATTTTTCAATGCCTGTAGGCCTGTTTTTTCCAGCAGCGCATTGGCTACGCTGACGGACTGCGTGTCGAGTTGATGAAAGGAAAAAATGGCGTGTGTACCTTTGCTTGCCTGCGCTGCCAGCTGCACATTTTGTAGCACGGTCAGCGCTTCAAAAACCTGCGCCACCTGGAATGTACGGGCCACACCATGGCGCAGCCGGGCTGCCGGACGCAAACCGTTCAAGGTTTGCCCGTCCCACAGCATGCTGCCGCTGCCAGGCCGATACTGGCCCGCAATGCAGGCAAAGCAGGTTGACTTGCCTGCGCCGTTGGGGCCAATCAGCGCAACGCACTCACCGGGCGCAACATCAAAGCTCACACCATCAACGGCCTTGATACCGCCAAAGTGCTTGACCAGGTTTTTGACTTGCAGCATCACGCGGCCCGCCTTGCAGAGGAGCGCCAGCTTTGAGACAGCGACAGCAAACCAGCCGGCGCTGCCACCATGATCAGCATGATGAACACGCCCAGCAAGCCGCGCCAATACGTCACGCCCCGCCCCAGCTCGGCGCTGGCGTAGCTCAGTACCGCACTGCCCACTACAGTACCCCAAAGCTGATGCACACCGCCCAGCAGCACCACCAGCAAGGCATCTACCGACGTGGCAACCGTGGCGACAGACGGGAACACCGCGCCCTTGTGCGCCGCAAAAAGGCCACCCGCAAGCCCGGCCAGTATGGCGCTTTCAACAAAAATCCGGTATTTAAGCCAGCCTATTGGCAGGCCGGATGCCGCAGCGCGCAAAGGCGCATCGCGCAGGCCCTGCAAGGCCGCACCCATGACGGACTGGCCCAGCACTCTAAGCGCCAGCACCGACAGCAAAGCCAGCCCAACCAGCAGCGCGTAAAACAGCGGTGCACCGTCATCGCCGACCAGCGCAAGGCCTATCAGGCCGTTGTCACCGCCCGTCAAACTGACCCACTGGGTTGCACCGGCCCAAACCACCTGCGCCAGTGCCAGCGACAGCATGGCCAGGTACACGCCGCTGCTCCTGATAACCGCAGCGCCAAACACGCTGGCCACCAGCAACGCGGCAACGCAACCCGCAGCAAGTGCCATCGGCAGCGACGCGCCCCACAAGCTGTGCGCCAGCGCCGCAGCATAAGCCCCGAGCGCAAAAAAAGCCGCATGACCAAAACTGACCAGCCCGCCAAGCGCCATCATGGCTTGCAAGCTGATGCCGAAGATCATCAAAATCAATGCATCAGCAACCAACGTTTGCCAGTACGGCCCACCCAGCCAGGCAGCACCCGCCAGCAACACAAAAATCGCAACAATAACGCCAGTGGGTGCAGCACCCAACGCAAGGCCCCTGAATTTTTGCGCGGCTTCACGTGGTGCATCCATGCTTGAGGCAGGCAGCCCAAACAGCCCCTGCGGCCTGAACACCAGCACCACCGCCATCGTTAAAAACACCAGCACCAGCGTGGCCTGCGGAAACACGCTGATACCAAATGCATGCACCAGGCCAATCAGCAACGCCGCCACAAACGCACCGCCTATGCTGCCCAGGCCGCCGGTGACCACCACCACAAAGGTTTCGACAATCACAGCCATGTCCATCTGCAGCGTGGCGGGCTCTCTGGGCAATTGCAGCGCGCCACCCAGGCCTGCCAGCGCGCAACCCAGCACAACCGCGCCCAGCATCAGCGGCTTGGGGTTCACGCCCAGGGCGGCCAGCATGTGCCGGTCTTGGGTGGCCGCACGCAAACGGCGGCCAAAAAGCGACTGCTTGAGCAGCAAATGCAGGCCCAGCCAGACCAGCGGGCCCAGCACAATCATGGCCAATTGGTAAGTGGGGAAAAAGTCATCACCAATTTGCACCGAGCCCTTGAGCCCCGGGAAGCGCGGCGCAAACACCTCGTCCACCCCAAAACCCCATTGCATCGCGTCATGCATGGCCAGCGTCAGGCCAAAAGTGGCAACCAGCTGGTACAACTCGGGCGCGTCTGACAGTCTTCTTAGCAGGAGAAACTCGGCCACAGCGCCCGCAATACCGGCGCAAGCAGCTCCCAAAATAATAGCGCACAAGTAGAGCGAAGCGCTTTCACCCCAGGCCGGAAACCACAGGGTGACCCAGTGCGCAGCGAACAGCGCACCGAGCATGAAAAAACTGCCATGCGCAAAATTAACGATGCGCGTCACCCCAAAAATCAGCGTCAACCCGGCCGCCATCAGGAACAGCGTGGTGGCGTACGACAGGCCACCCAGGAGCTGGATAACGAATGAACTCAATTCTCAGTCCACATGCTTGGTCGCCGCTGCTGGGGTTCAATGCGGCAAGGATTCAAACGCGACACCCAAGCGCCCGGCAGCGGTGTGCAGCCGCTTGTCGCGGCTCCATAAAAGACAATCGCCATGCAATATCGAAGCGGCAAGTAAATGGTTGTCAACATAGCCCACACCGCAGCCGAAAAGCTGGTGGTTGTCGATGAATTTCAAAACCTCACCATGCTCGGCTGTATTGACTTTTGGCAAGTTGTTCATCACCGAAAGCCGCTCTGTGCGGCCAGGTACGCTGCCGCAAGCAATTTCACCGATAACCATATCGTGCATGAGCACCCGTCCGACATTCAGCAATTGGAACAATTGCGCATCACCGAAACGGATAAATTCGACCCAAACTGAGGTGTCCACCAATACTGAACTGTTCAAACGCTGACGGCTTGCATTCATAAACGCTGCCGACTATTGGTTTTCTTTTTCTGGATCTATGTCAGGCCTTCTACGAGGCGGTACTTCAAAATCAGGCATGGACCCCCCCAATAAAGCCAGCCTGCGCGCGCTTTCACGCGCGATGATGGCCTTGAGGCTTTCGCGTATCAAGGGCGTTCGGTCGGTAATGCCGGTCAGCATGACGGCTTTGGCAAGCAAGTCGTCGTCGAGGTTGATGGTGGTGCGCATGGCAGGCTCCAAAGATTGGTAAGGCACATTTTACAGCATCATTTGATGTTGTATTTGATGTCTAACAAGATTTGCAAGCTTCACTCCAGCCAGGTCGTGAAGTCACTAGCCGGTACACGCGGCGTACGAAAGGTGTTGACCAGCGCAGTCTCGTCGGCATACCCCAGCGACATGCCGCAGACCAGCATTTCGTCTGGCCCCGCGCCAATGTGCGGCAAGATGATGTTGGCAAAACCATTCCACGCGGCCTGTGGGCAGGTGTGCAGGCCATGGCCGCGCGCAGCCACCATCAGGTTTTGCATGAACATGCCGTAGTCCACCAGGGAGCCACGCCCCATGACTTTGTCGAGCGTGAACATCAACCCCACAGGCGCATCAAAAAACTTGAAGTTACGCTGGTGCTGGGCGTGCATTTTGTCTTTGTCGCCCTTGGTAATACCGAGCAGGCCGTACAGGCCCCAGCCGTTCTCACGGCGGCGGTCAATGAAGGGTGAGACCCATTTTTCAGGGTAGTAGTCGTAGGCTTCTTTGTAATCGGCAGTAAGTGCTGGGTTGGCGCGGATGGCCTCGCCTGCGGCGCATACTTTGTCAACCAGCGCATCGCGGCTGGCCCCTTGCAGTACATAGACCTTCCAGGGCTGGGTGTTGGTGCCTGACGGGGCTCTGGCGGCTAACTCCAGCAAATGCGCGATGACCTCTCGAGGCACAGGTGTGGACAAAAAGTCGCGCGTGGACTGGCGGCTTTCAATGGCTTGATCAACTGCATGAGCAGCAGATCCATTAGAAAAAACAGATGTCACTTCAAAGTCTCCAGTACAGAAAGTAGCGTTGAGGGTAATGCCGTCGGTTTGCGCGTGGTGCGGTCAACGTAGACATGGATGAAATGGCCTTTGGCAGCACAGGGCAAGTCTGCATCAGCCGGGAAAATGGCCACTTCATAGCGAACACTGGACGACCCCACATGCGCGACCCGAATGCCCGCCACCACGCTTTCAGGAAAAGCCAGTGGCGCAAAATAATTGCATTGGGTTTCAATCACCAGGCCAATGATGCTGCCTGCATGAATGTCTATGGCGCGGCGTTCAATGAGCAGGCCATTGACGGCCGTGTCAAACCAGCCGTAGTACACGACGTTGTTGACATGACCATACATGTCGTTGTCGGACCAGCGGGTACCAATCGTGCGGAAGGCTTTGTAGGCACTGCGTGGTTCAGGTTGGGGGCGCGGTGATGGCATCATGATCCTTGATTTTGCCATCAGCCCGTGCCCATCTGTGCCCACTTGCGCCAGTACTCAAAAGCCACCCGGTGGGTGCTGACCTGCACCTGTACCGTTTCGTCAATCTTCACGCCATAACCACCTGCCATGCAAAACGCCAGCGGAATGCGGCGCTGCCAGGCCCAATCGAACACGCGGCGGTCACGTGCTTCCAGGCCGTCGTAGCTCAGCTTCAAGCGGCCCAGGCGGTCACCTTCAAACGGGTCGGCGCCCGCCAGATATAAAATCAAACCGGGCTCAAAACGCCGCGTCAGCTCGTCCAGCGCATGCTCAAGCGCCTCCAGGTAAGACGCGTCCTGGCAGCCGTCGGGCAACTCCACATCCAGGTCACTGGCTTCTTTGCGAAACGGGAAGTTCTTTTCACCATGCAGCGACAGCGTGAACACACTGGCATCGTTGGCAAAGATGCTGGCTGTACCGTTGCCCTGATGTACATCCAGATCAATAATGGCCACTTGCAGGGGTTGGCGGGTATTTTTGAAGTGGCGCGCCCACTCGGCTTGCATCAGTCGGCTGGCGACTGCCACATCGTTGAACACACAAAAGCCGCCGCCTTTGTGCACGTAGGCATGGTGCGTACCGCCGGCCATATTGGCAGCAATACCCTCGCGCCCGCCAGGTTGCTGTAGCCCAAGCGCCATGCGGGCTGCAGCGACAGTGGCCCCCACAGAGCGCCGTGCGCGCTCGGCCATGGCCAGGCTCCACGGAAAGCCGATTTCGCGCTGGGCCGGCGCGGGCAGCGTACCGTGGGCAATGGCGTCGATGTACTGGGGGCTGTGCGCCATGGCCAGCTCGCCGTCGGTTGCAGCGGAAGCCTGCGCCATCTGAACGCCCGGCAGCTCTTGCACCACGCGGTCACGCAGCAGCTTGTATTTGGCCATCGGAAAGCGGTGACCCTCGGGGAGCGGCAGGACGAAGTTGTCAGCGTAAAAAGCGTGCAAGATAGGAAGCGTCGATAAACGTCAAAACTGAGAGATCTGATTGTGACCGGGTAGTCCAAACTAGGAGCCTGGGCGGCAGAAGGAACATCGGCTGCAAAGTGACCGCAGCGGTTCATTTTTCACCGTCTTTTTGCCCCATAGCTACGGCTATGGGTCTACAAATACGGCAAAAACTGCCCTCGCTGGGGTCACTTTTCGCTACGATGCCTTCTGCCGCCCAGGCTCCTAGGGTTTCAACCCTAGAATGCTGCACTGCAACAGAAATCGCTTGCAATGCGTCGGGTTATCCCTATAATTCAGATCATGTTGCAGTGCAGCAATTCATATCGAGTTACCTTGAGTGATGTGCAAAGCAACTGTTTTGACCTTTATTTTTTGTAAACAACACTCTTGGAGATTTAATTATGCTGACTGCTGAACAACTCATGGCCTCCCACAAAGCCAACATCGAAACCCTGTTTGGTCTGACCCACAAAGCCTTTGAAGGCGTTGAGAAACTGGTCGAACTGAACGTACAAGCCACCAAAGCTGCTTTGGCTGAAACCGCTAACCACGCACAAGCCGTGATGGGCGTGAAAGACGCACAAGAACTGTTGGCCCTGCAAGCCGGTATGGTTCAGCCACTGGCTGAAAAGACCGCTGCTTACAGCCGTCACCTGTATGACATCGCTACCGCTGCTGGTGCTGACCTGGGCAAGACGTTCGAAGCACAAACCGCTGACGCACAGAAAAAAGTCCTGGGCCTGGTTGACAACGCCACCAAAAACGCACCTGCTGGTTCCGAGACCGCTGTTGCTGTGATGAAAAGCGCTGTAGCTGCTGCCAACAACGCTTTTGAGTCCATGCAAAAAGCTGTGAAACAAGCCACCGACATGGCTGAGACCAACTTCAACACAGCAGCAGCCACTGCCATGAACGCCACCAAATCGGTTGCCAAAAAGCGTTAATTCGCTGACGGTAACTGCTTGCAAGACGGCGCTGTAACGGCGCATCTTGACACCAGTTGTCTCCTCGGATCCTTCTTGAAATTTATTTCACGGATCCAGTTAAGCCCAGTTGAAAGACTGGGCTTTTTTTTGGGCAAATTTTCAATGAAATAACTCTTTGGCCCATTAAATACGGGTACAAGCAGCTATTAAAACAAGAGCAAAATTAATGCAATCCCGCCTCCAGCCTGGCCTTCAGCGCAGGCAAGGCCGCCAGCATGGCTGCCCTGCCCGCATCAATGGCGCGCTGGCGGGCTGAGAAGTCGGCGCTTTTCAAGCCCACCAGTGATGGCCGCACCACCACATCTGCGCCTGCCAGTTCGTACTGGTTGATGCTTTTGCCCATGATGGCAAAGGTTTGCAACAAGATTTGCAGCGTGTCACTGGCGGGGTTCGCCTCGGGCGGGCTGGAGATGTCTACCGCTATCACCACGTCAGCGCCCATCTGCCGCGCAAAGCGTACCGGCACAGGCGAGACCAGCCCACCATCCACATAGTCACGGCCATTGATTTTGACGGGCACGAACACGGCGGGCACAGCGCTGGATGCCCGCACCGCTGTACCGGTATCACCCTTTTGAAACAGCACCGCGTTGCCATTACCCAAATCAGTCGCGACGATGCCTAGCGGGATGACCATGTTTTCCATCAAGCGCCCGGCTACCAGTTCGTTAACGTAGCGGGCCAACGCATCGCCCCGAAACATGCCGCGCCCAAATAGTGGCAGCATCCAGTCGGTGATGGCGACCTCTTCCATGTTCAGGGCGGTTTGCTGCAACTGGGCGCTGGTTTTGCCGCTGGCGTACAGCGCGGCCACCAGGCTGCCAGCAGATGTACCGACGACGAATTGGGGCTTGATGCCGGCTTCTTCCAGCACGGCTATCACGCCGACATGCGCAAAGCCGCGTGCGGCACCACCACCTAGCGCCAGGCCTATTTTGAGAGGCTTTTTAGCGCTGGCCTCAACGGCCACTGACGGTTTGCCAACCCCAGGCCCTGCACAACCTGCCAGGCCAATAACCCCACTCCCCATAAAACAAATGAGAACAATTCGCGTTCGTAGCGTTAAAATCAAAATTTTCCAAACTTCGCGAGATATTGACATGTTTAAAAAGACTCCATTCTTCGCCGCTTTTGCATTGGCGACAACTTTGCTGGGCGGTGTGCATTCAGCACGGGCGCAAGACCAGATGGTCAATTTGTATTCTGCACGCCATTATCAAACCGACGAGGCGCTGTACAGCAACTTCACCAAAGCCACCGGCATCAAGGTCAACCGCGTTGACGCAGACGATGCAGGCATTTTGGCCCGGCTCAAAGCCGAAGGCACCGCCTCCCCGGCCGATGTGATTTTGCTGGTCGATGCGGCCCGCTTGTCAAAGGGTGATGCCGATGGCTTGTTCATGCCCATCAAGTCAGCGCTGCTTGAAGCGGCTATTCCCCCAGCATTGCGCGCCAAGGCAAGCGCACAAGGTACGACCTGGTTTGGCTTTTCTACCCGCGCCCGCGTGGTGGTGTATGACAAGGCCCGTGTCAAAAAAGCTGACGTAGACACCTATGAAGAGCTGGCCGATGCCAAAAACAAAGGCCTGCTGTGCACCCGCTCCGGCTCGCACCCGTACAACCTGTCATTGTTTGGTGCCGTGACCGAGCATCTGGGCGAAGCCAAGGCTGAAGCCTGGCTCAAAGGCCTGGTCGCCAACATGGCACGTGACCCCAAAGGCGGCGACAGCGACCAGATCAAAGCCGTGGCCAGCGGCGAGTGCGGTATTGCGCTGACCAACACCTACTACGTCGCACGCCTGATGCGCTCCACCGCGCCGGAAGACAAGGCCGTGATGGACAAGGTAGCGGTGGTGTTCCCGAACCAGGAAAGCTGGGGCACACACGTCAACATCGCTGGTGCAGCCGTTGCTAAAAACGCCAAGAACACTGCCAACGCCGTGAAGTTTATGGAATACCTGGCCAGCCCTTCAGCACAAGACTATTTTGCCAACGGTAACAACGAATACCCGGTCGTGGCAGGTGTGAAGTCAAACAACAGCGTACTCACCACCATGAGCGGCGGTAACTTCAAAAGCGAGACCATCCCCATGGCAGCCGTAGGCGGCAACCAGACGAAGGTTCAGCAGATGCTGGATAGAGTTGGCTATAAATAATTCCTGAGCGCCGCTTAGGCCATAATTTGAGGTTACCTTTACGTTAACGTCAACTTCAAATCAACAGGAAAACATCATGGACATCGCAGGCAAAGTTTTTATCGTTACCGGTGGCGCATCTGGCCTGGGTGAAGGCACGGCGCGCATGCTGGCAGCCAACGGCGGCACGGTGGTGATTGCTGATATGCAGGTGGAAAAAGGCGAAGCGGTTGCCAAAGAAATTGGCGGTGCCTTTGTCAAGTGCGACGTCAGCCAGGAGGCCGATGGCCAGGCCGTAGTGGCCAAGGCCGTATCCATGGGCAAGCTGATGGGTCTGGTCAATTGCGCCGGCATTGCCACCGGTGAAAAGACCGTCGGCAAGACTGGCGCGCACAGCCTGGCCGTTTTCAACAAGACCATCACCGTTAACCTGATCGGCAGCTTCAACATGATTCGCCTGGCGGCTGACGCCATGTGCAAAAACGATGCAGAAGCCACAGGCGAGCGCGGCGTTCTGATCTCCACCGCCTCAGTCGCAGCCTACGACGGCCAGATCGGCCAGGCCGCTTACAGCGCGTCCAAAGGCGGCGTGGTCGGCATGACGCTGCCAATTGCACGTGATTTGGCACGCAACGGCATTCGCAACATGACGATTGCACCGGGTATTTTTGGCACGCCGATGATGTTTGGCATGCCCAAAGATGTGCAAGACGCGCTGGCAGCGGCCGTGCCCTTCCCCAGCCGCCTGGGCACGCCACAGGACTACGCCAAGCTGGCCAAACACATCTTTGAAAACGACATGCTCAACGGCGAGGTGATTCGCCTGGACGGCGCGATTCGGCTGGCGCCACGCTAAACACGGCTCTCCGGTTGTCATTCAGACGCTATTCATTTAGTAGCTGCTTGCGCCCGAATCTATTGGGCTGCAGGCCTAAAATAGCTTAAAAATGCATTAAAAACACGGCTGCAACGCATGAAACGCCTTTTGATCTGTGTTGCCGTGTGCATGGGGCTGGCAGCTTGCGCGCCAGGGGCTGTTCGGCCCTTGTCCGCCTACGCCGCGCCTGACCAGCCCGAAGGTGCATCTGACTATATTGACAAACCGGGTTGGGCCACTGTCAAGTTTTCAGTCGCGGCGGCCAACCCACTGGCCACGAGCGCGGGTTACCAAATTTTAAAAGCCGGCGGCTCTGCGGTTGACGCGGCCATTGCCGTGCAAATGGTGCTGGGCCTGGTAGAGCCACAATCCAGCGGCATTGCGGGCGGCGCATTTTTAATGCACTTCAACGGCAAAGATGTAGAAGCCTTTGATGGCCGCGAGACCGCCCCCGCCTTGGCCACCGGCAATCTGCTGCTGGGCACAGACGGCAAACCGCTGGCGTTTTACGATGCCGTGGTGGGTGGCCGGTCTGTTGGCACGCCCGGTGCGGTGCGCATGCTGGAGCTCGCGCACCAACAATATGGCAAGCTGCCCTGGGCACAGCTGTTTGAACCCGCCATCCAGCTGGCTAGAGACGGCTTCAAGGTCAGCGCGCGGCTGAACACCCTCTTGATACCCGAGGTGTATTTAAAAAAAGACCCGACGGCGCTGTCCTACTTTTACGACGGTAACGGCCAGCCGTGGCCTGTTGGCCATGTGCTTAAAAACCCGGAATACGCGGCGGTGCTTTCATTGATTGCCATCGGCGGCTCCAGGGCTTTGCTCGAAGGCGAAGTTGCCCAGGCCATCGTCAACGCGGTGCAACAGCACCCTACCAATCCGGGCTTGCTGGCGCTGACTGATCTGGCTGGCTACCAGGCCAAAAAACGTGAGCCAATTTGCCATGACTACACGGCTGCCACCAAGCCCTACCGCATTTGCGGCATGCCGCCACCCAGCTCGGGTGCGATTGCGGTGGGGCAAATCCTTGGCATCTTGAACAATACAAATGCAGCCAAACTTCAAATTGAGAACTTGATTGACACAAGACTTATTCTTTGCATTCGAGCACCGTGCCCAGGCATCATTCCAGGCGCGCCAATTGGCCCCTCTGCCGACTGGCTGCACCTGTACACCGAGGCATCGCGCCTGGCCTACGCCGACCGCGCCCAGTACCTGGCGGACCCTGATTTTGTAGCCGCACCCGCAGGCAACTGGGCCAGCCTGCTGGCACCCGACTACCTGGCCAGCCGCGCCAAACTGATCGCCCAACAACCCGGCGGTCAAAGCATGAAGCTGGTCACACCCGGCAAGCCCAGTGGCTTGGCCAGCGCCTATGCGCCCATGCCGGAGCAGCCCGAATACGGCACCTCACACATCTCCATCATTGACCCGTATGGCAATGCACTGGCCATGACCACCACCATCGAAAACGCTTGGGGTGCCCGCCTGATGGTGAACCGGGGCAAAGGCCTGGCAGGCGGTTTTTTGCTTAACAACGAATTGACCGACTTCAGCTTTGCCCCCACGGATGCTGAAGGCAAACCCGTTGCCAACCGGGTGCAGCCTGGCAAGCGCCCACGCTCGTCCATGGCACCTACGCTGGTGTTTGACAAAGCCACGGGCCAACTGGTGATGACCACAGGCAGCCAAGGCGGCGCAGCCATCATTCACTACATCACCAAGGTTGTTTACGGCGTGTTGAACTGGGGCTTGAACGTACAAGAGGCCATCAACCTGCCCAACTTTGGCTGGCTCAATGGGCCCCTGTTGCTGGAAGCAAAGCGCTTTCCACCAGCAACTTTAAAAGCGCTGCGTGCGCGCGGCCACGAGGTAAGCGAGCAAAACATGAACAGCGGCATGCAAGGCATTGAACGCACGCCCAACGGTTTTTTTGGCGGCGCTGACCCCAGGCGAGAAGGCGTTGTGATGGGTGACTAAAGCATTCGCCCGACCGATGCAAAGGAGCTACTTGGGTAACAATGCGCTAACATTTTTAAATTTCAGGAGTCTTCAATGTTCAAGGCACTCAACAAACCCATTTTCAAATGCGTTTTGGCCACCAGCGCAGCCACGCTTTTGACTGCACTGGCAGCACCCGCCCATGCAGGCAAAACACTCGACGCCATCAAGGCACGTGGCCAGCTGGTGTGCGGTGTCAGCAGCGGCGTAGCGGGCTTTTCACAGGCTGACAGCGCAGGCAAGTGGTCGGGCATGGATGTGGATGTGTGCCACGCCATTGCAGCCAGCGTGCTGGGCGATGCGAGCAAGGTGAAGTGGGTGCCGCTGGTGTCACAGCAGCGCTTTGCCGCACTGCAATCCGGCGAAGTCGATATTTTGTCGCGCAACACCACCTGGACGTTGACCCGCGACGCTTCTTTGGGCCTGGCCTTTACCGGGGTGGTTTACTACGACGGTCAAGGTTTTATGGTGCCCGCCAAGAGCAAGGTTAAAAATGCCAAGCAGCTTAAAAACGCTACTGTCTGCGTGCAGTCTGGCACCACCACTGAAAAAAACCTGTCTGAGTTTTCAAAGGCCAACAACCTGAACATCAAGCCCGTGGTGTTTGAAAAGTTTGATGCCGCCAACGCCGCTTACTTTGCAGGCCGCTGCCAGGCCTACACCACCGACGCATCGGGCCTGGCCTCCATCCGCAACAAGGAAGCCAAAAACCCGGCAGACCACGTCGTGCTGCCTGACCTGATTTCCAAAGAACCCCTGGGCCCCGCTGTGCGGCGCGGTGATGACGAGTTTTTTGCCATCACCAAATGGGTGGTGTTTGGCCTGATTGAAGCTGAAGAATATGGCGTGACGCAGACCAATGTTGAAACCCTGCAACGTGACAGCAAAGACCCGGCCATTGGCCGCCTGCTGGGCAGCACAGAAGACACTGGCAAGCTGCTGGGTCTGGACAAAGACTGGATGGTCAAGGCCATCAAGGCCACCGGTAATTACGGTGAGATATTCGAGCGCAACGTTGGCCCCAAAAGCCCACTGGCATTGCCGCGCGGCAGCAACAACCTGTGGTCCAAAGGTGGCCTGATTTACGCACCCCCCGTGCGTTGATGCCTGAGCCTTCGCCTTTGACCGAAGTGACCTTGGTTGATGCGGCGTTGATTGCAGCGCGCCCTGCCCCCGCAGCACCGAGCCGCGCACTGTCGTGGCGCAGTGCCAGCTTTCGTGCTGTGGTTTATCAGGTGCTGGCAGTGTTGGTAATAACCGCTTTGGTGTGGCTACTGGTCAGCAACACGCTGGTCAACATGCGCCTGCGCGGCATTCAAAGCGGGTTTGACTTTTTGCTGCAACCGGCCGGGTTTGACATTGGCGAGGGCTGGCTTACTTACGATTCAGCCAGCCCCTACTGGAAGGCGTTTTTAGTCGGCATCGTCAACACCCTGCGCGTGGCTGTTGTCGGCTGCGTGCTGGCAGCCCTGCTGGGCACGCTGCTGGGGGTGGCGCGCTTTTCACGCAACGCGCTGCTGCGCGGCATCAGCTATGGCTATGTGGAGCTGTTTCGCAATATTCCGCTGCTGCTGCAACTGCTGATGTGGTACCTGCTGTTTATTGAATACCTGCCGCTGCCGCAAGAAGCGATAAGCATCGGAAAATTTATTTTTTTGAGTAAAAACGGCGTGTCGTTTCCGTCCCTGTCATGGACCAACGGGGTCTTGCAGTTTGAACTGCCCGCCATGGGCGATCTGCAAATTGAAGGCGGCAGCGCCCTGAGCCCCGAGTACATGGCCGTGCTGCTGGGCCTGGTGCTGTACACGGCGGCGTTCATGGCTGAGGTGGTGCGTGCAGGCATTGCATCAGTCCCCAAGGGGCAAATGGAAGCCGCTGTATCTATTGGCCTGCCCCGTGGCAAAGCGATGCGCCTGGTGGTGTTGCCGCAAGCGTTGCGCTTGATCATTCCACCCATGACCAACCAGTTTTTAAACCTGACCAAAAACTCTTCGCTGGCCGTGGCAGTGGGCTACCCCGAAGTGGTGTCAATTGCCAATACATCACTGAACCAATCGGGCCGAGCGGTGGAATGCATCGCCATCATCATGCTGGTGTACCTGACGCTGTCGCTCAGCGTGGCAGCGCTGATGAACTGGTTTAACCGCCGCGCCGCGATCAAAGAGCGCTGACTGTTCAAAGAACTTATATGAACGCCCCGGCACAACCGTTTCAGCCCATCGCTGCTCGCGCTGCGCCTGTGCAGCACGCGGGCTGGCTCAGCACGTTGCAGCGCAACCTTTTCTCAAGTATTCCTAACGCGGTGCTGTCGTTGCTGCTGCTGGGTGTGTTTGCCTGGCTGGCCGTCAAGGGCTTCTCCTGGGGCATTGCAAACGCGGTGTTTGCGGCCAATGCAGATGCCTGCCAGGCCGCGCGCGGCATCGGTGCGTGCTGGGGCGTGGTGAATGAAAAAGCACGTTTTATTTTGCTGGGCCGCTACCCACAAACCGAGCAGTGGCGGCCCGTGCTGGCCACGTTTGCACTGCTTGCGCCGGTGCTGGCCAGTTGCAGCACACGCTTTTGGCGGCCATCGCTGGCACTCATTTGGGTAGCAGGTGTTGGGCTGTTTTTTGGTTTGATGGGCGGCGTGGGCCCCATGAGCAAAGTGCCGACGGATCAGTGGGGTGGCTTGCCGCTCACGCTCATGCTTAGCGTCATCTCGATGGTGCTGGCCTTCCCTGTTGCGGTGCTGGTGGCGCTGGGCAGGCGCTCTGGTATGCCTGCCATTCGCTCGCTGTGCGCGGTGTATGTTGAAGTGGTGCGCGGCGTGCCCTTGATATCGGTGCTGTTCATGGCATCGTTCATGTTGCCGCTGTTGATGCCCGTGGGCAAAACACCCGATGTGCTGATTCGGGTGGTGGTGGGCATCACCTTGTTTGCAGCGGCCTACATGGCTGAAATTATTCGGGGTGGCCTGCAAACCGTCGGGCGCGGCCAGGTAGAAGCCGCCCAAAGCATAGGCCTGGGCTACTGGCAAACGCAGATCAAAATAGTGTTGCCGCAAGCACTGGGCGCGGTGGTGCCCAGCATTGTGAACAACTTCATATCGCTGTTCAAAGACACGTCACTCGTCACCATCGTGTCGCTGTATGAGCTGACAGGTGCGCTGTCGCTGGCGCTGGGGTCTGACCCGAACTGGCGGCCTTTCAAGATTGAGGCCTATCTTTTTATTGCCGCTATTTATTTTGCGTTTTGCTATGCCATGTCACGCTACAGCTTGAGGCTGGAAAAGCGGTTAGCACACCAGGACAACCCCACATGATGCCGCCATCAAACGATCAACCCACACCCATCATTGCCTTTAACAAAGTCAACAAATGGTTTGGCAACCTTCATGTGTTGCGCGACATTGACTTGCAGGTAGCGCCCGGCGAACGTATTGTGATTTGTGGGCCATCAGGCTCCGGCAAGTCCACCTTGATCCGCTGCATCAACGGCCTGGAGGACTACCGGCAGGGCACGCTGACGGTAGCGGGAGTAACGCTGGGTGACGACATCAAGGCACTGGATGCAGTGCGCCGCCAGGTTGGCATGGTGTTTCAGCAGTTCAATTTATTCCCACACTTGACCGTGCTCGAGAACCTGACACTGGCCCCCGTATGGGTGGCAGGCCTGGGTAAAAAAGAAGCCACCGAGCAAGCCATGGTGCAGCTGGAGCGCGTGCGCATTGCCGACCAGGCAGCCAAGTACCCGCTGCAACTCTCAGGCGGCCAGCAGCAGCGCGTGGCCATTGCCAGGGCGCTGTGCCTGCAACCCAAAATCATGCTGTTCGACGAACCCACCTCCGCGCTTGACCCGGAGATGATCAAGGAAGTGTTGGACGTCATCGTGCAGTTGGCAGAAGGCGGCATGACCATGCTGTGCGTCACCCATGAAATGGGCTTTGCCCGCGCCGCCGCTGATCGGGTGATCTTTATGGACGAAGGCCAGATTGTCGAACAAGGCGCACCTGATGCTTTTTTTGCAGAACCCAAAACGGACCGTGGCCGGGATTTTTTGTCGAAGATTATTGGGCATTAAAGCGCAGCGACGGGCGACGCAGCACAGTAACTTACAGCCTGGCACTGTGTGCCACCGCAATGATGATGGGAATAAGCAATTCTGGAATGAGGTAGCCCAGCCACACGGCAGCAGGCTTGGGCAAACCTACTTTGCTGATGGACAGCAGCCGACCGCAGCCAGCGAGAAATCTGTGTGCGCCGGCGCGCCGCCTGTTGTTAAAATCGCGTCACCTTACTGACAATCCTGGATCTCCACATGCCTTCCCTCTTCCAGTCGTCTGCCAAACTTTCGTCACTCCACCGCGCCGCGCGCGCCATTGCCATGCCGGCATGCCGGTGTTGGGTTATCGGTTCTGATTGCACGGACACTGCCTAGCACTGCCATGGAATTCTCCGATGTGATTCATTCCGTGGACACGGGCAAGGGCAGCCCGGCGATTGTTTTCATCCATGGATTCACTTGCGACCTGACCGACTGGGATGCTCAAACCGCAGTATTGTCTGAAAAATACCGTTGCGTCGCGGTCGACATGCCCGGGCATGGGCGCACGCCCTCTGAAGCGACCACCACCATTGCGTCCCTGGCTGAATCCGTCATTTCGACCATCGTCCGCAAGGGACTGTCGCGGGTCGTGCTCGTGGGGCACAGCATGGGTTGCCGCGTTGCCACGGAAGTCAATGCGCGCATCCCCGAGCGAGTTCGCGGCATCGTTTATATCGACGGCAGTCTCAACCCCCCGGTGGATCCCGAACTGGCTGCTCAAAACGCAAAAGCCCATTTGGATCGGGTGGGCATCGAGGCCTTCATCGATGTTCTGTATGGCAACTTTTTTGTGCCGGCCAGTCCGCAAGGCTTGCGGGAGCATGTGAATCGACGCCGGGCACACATCGACAACAAGGTCGCCTACGATGCTTATATTGACTTCACAAGATGGGAGGCCGCCCACGCCTTGCCAGCGCTGCGCAAGGTCAAGGTTCCCGTGATGCTCATTCAGTCAACCACCTTGCATATTGTGGGCGGCGAGCGCAAATATCTGTCGATCGCGCCCGATGAAATGAATCCATGGCTTGAAGCAGCGCAAGCCAGCGTGGAAAGCGTCAGGATGGAAAGAATCCATGGTGCTGGTCACTTCGCAATGATCGAGGACGTTGGCCGCACCAATGAACTGATCGGCGGTTTCGTGGCGACGCTTTAGTCCGCATTGAACGTGGGAGATGACATAAGCCACAACAGTTCGCCAGACAGACGGCAAATAGGAAATTAATCGGCGTCTGACCCTCATGGCACTACCTTAAGCTTTCTCGATGCCAGTATTTGATCGCGAGCCTGCTGACGCGGCACGGTCAGCAGCGGTAATGGTTTAGGTCGC
>JAYWBS010000052.1:0-6812 GCA_043781295.1 Polaromonas sp. | reverse complement strand
AGAGCTTGCTACGCGTCAAAATACGCGCCAGAATGTTCAGGCCAAGTACCGCCATGGTGATCAAAAATACGCCAGCCCAGGCAAGCTTTTGCCAGTTTTCATAGGGGCTCATCGCAAACTTGAAGATCGTCACTGGCAAGCTGGCCATAGGCTCAGACAAACTGGACGTCCAGAACTGGTTGCTCAACGCAGTAAACAGCAGCGGCGCCGTCTCACCAGCAACCCGGGCGATCGCCAGCATCACACCTGTCACCACACCGGCCCGCGCTGCCTTGAGCGTGATGCTTAAAATAACTTTCCATTTGGGCGCGCCCAGTGCATAAGCCGCTTCGCGTAAACCCGGCGGTACCAGTTGCAACATGTTTTCAGTGGTACGAATGACCACGGGAATCACAATCAAAGCGAGGGCAACCACGCCAGCCCAGCCCGAAAAAGACTTGAAGCGCGACACCACGACGGCATACACAAAAAGACCGATCACGATAGACGGTGCCGACAACAAAATATCGTTCACGAAGCGCGTCACCACGGCCAGCCAGCCCTTGGTGTCAAATTCAGCCAGATAGATACCCGCCATCACGCCAATCGGTGTGCCCACAAATGCGGCCAGCATGACCATTAAAAACGAGCCGTAAATGGCATTGGCCAAACCACCGGCTTCATTTGGCGGAGGTGTCATCTGCGTCAAGGTGGCGAGCGTCAGGCCTTCAATACCCAGCCGCATGGTTTCAAACAATATCCAGAACAACCAGAACAAGCCAAAAGCCATTGCAGCCATCGCCAGTGCAATCGCGACCCGATTGACAAACTTGCGCCTGGCGTATTTAGCCTCTCTTGCGTCAACCATCACAGCGCTCATGTTTTCGTTCCTTCGTTCTTTTGCAATTGCGCAAGTAAAATTTTGGACAGCGCCAACACAACGAAGGTAATAAAGAAAAGTACCAGCCCCAGATACATCAGCGCGCCCTGGTGCAGGCCTTCGCCGGCCTCAGCAAATTCATTGGCGAGTGCTGAGGTGATGCTGTTCGCAGCCTCAAAAAGACTCAAGGAATTGAGCTGGTTGAAGTTGCCAATCACGAAGGTAATCGCCATGGTTTCACCAATCGCCCGGCCCAAGCCCAGCATGATGCCGCCCACAACACCTGCTTTGGTATAGGGCAGCACCACTTTGGAAACAACTTCCCAAGTGGTTGCGCCCAGGCCGTAAGCCGACTCTTTAAGCAAGGTGGGGGTCACTTCAAACACGTCGCGCATCACGGACGCAATGAACGGAATGATCATGATGGCCAAAATAATGCCTGCCGACAAAATGCCAATGCCCACAGGTGCCCCCGAAAACAAGGAGCCCAGCACTGGCACATCACCGAAAGCTTTTTGCAGCGGCTGCTGCACATAGGTTGACAACACCGGGCTAAACACCAGCAAGCCCCACATGCCATACACGATGGATGGCACAGCTGCCAACAGCTCAATGGCGGTCCCTAGGGGACGCTTGAGCCAAGCGGGTGAAAGCTCCGTCAAGAACAAGGCAATACCAAAACTCACAGGCACAGCAATCAAAAGTGCAATGGCTGATGTCATGACCGTGCCATAAATCATGACCAGCCCGCCAAAGTCTTCCTTGACCGGGTCCCAGGTTGTGCTCGTCAAAAAACCAAAACCAAATTTGGCGATAGCAGGCCAGGCGCTGATGGTGAGCGACACCAATATCGCCACCAAAACAACCAGCGTAAATACAGCTGCCGATTTGGCAGCCCAGCCAAACAGGCGATCAGCCAGGGGGCCTGAGCGCGGCCTTTTTTCGGGCGGTGGCTTGATCATGATGTGTCTCGAAGACGGTGCAGAATGTTCAGTGGGCATCTCATTCACTGGAAGTGTAGTTGACACCTTGGCCGCTCCTGAAAGTTAGCCGTCTTATTTGATGGCAACCGATTTTCCAGATGCATCAGTCACTTTAGACCAGGCCTTTTCAATAGAACCAATCACGCTAGCAGGCATTGGGACATAGTCCAGCGCTGCAGCGGTTTTATCGCCGTTTTTATAGGCCCAGCTGAAAAACTTGAAGACCTCAGTAGCGTTGGCTGGCTTGTCCTGCTTGAGCTGCATCAAAATAAAAGTTGCCGTAGAAATGGGCCAGGCGTTTTTACCAGGCTGGTCGGTTATTAACTGATAGAACGACTTGTTCCAGTCAGCACCCGCAGCTGCAGCTGCAAACGACGTTTCATCAGGCTTGACGAAAACACCGTCTTTGTTTTTCAGCAGCGTGTAAGTCATTTTGTTTTGCTTGACATACGCATACTCCACGTAGCCGATGGAGTTAGGCAAACGATTGACAAATGCCGCCACACCTTCATTGCCTTTGCCGCCCGCACCGACTGGCCAGTTCACAGCAGTACCCTCGCCCACTTTGCTTTTCCATTCGGGGTGAACGCGGCTCAGGTAGTTGGTGAAGTTGAACGTGGTGCCCGAGCCGTCAGCCCGGCGCACGGGAGAAATGGCAGCGTCCGGCAAAACCAGCGTGGGGTTCAGCGCCTTGATGGCTGCATCGTTCCACTTGGTGATTTTTCCCAGATAAATATCGCCCAGCACCTGACCATCCAGCTTCATCTGGCCGGGGGCAATGCCTTTGACATTGATAACGGGCACAGTACCGCCAATCACCGCCGGAAATTGCATTTGACCTTTTTTAGCCAGTACCTCATCGGTTTGCGGCATGTCAGAAGCGCCAAAATCAACCGTTTTTGAATCAATCTGTTTGATGCCAGCACCCGAGCCTACAGACTGGTAGTTGATCTTGACGCCAGTTGCCTTGTTATAGTCCGCTGCCCATTTGGAGTAAACAGGCGCCGGAAACGTAGCACCAGCACCGGTGATTTCTTGTGCCATAGCCGTACCTGAAAGCGAAAAAACGGCAGCGCCGAGAGCAGCCACCCAGAATAATTTAAAGCTTGATTTCATCAAAACACCTCTTAGGTTGGTAGTAACAATACATCTACTGTAAAAACCTTCTGTGACAAAGGTGTGACAGGTGTTGATGCTCAAGAAACGACATGTGAGGGGTCATTTTTTAATACTTCATGTCATGAAATGTTCAAATTTTCGTCACAAATTTGTCACGCGTTTTCCGTAGCCTATCGTCTGTTACAACAAGGAGAATTTTCATGTCAAATTTTTATATCAATCGTCGCCTTTTAATAGTTGCAGCTGTCGTTGCCGCACTCGCTGGCTGCGCCGGCCAAACCACGCCAGTGTCGGTTGCAGACACAATTGCCACCACGCCGCAATTGAGCACGCTCAGCGGCCTGGTGATGAAGGCCGGCCTGACAGACACGCTCAAAGGGGGCGGGCCTTTCACTGTTTTTGCGCCTACCAATGAGGCTTTTGCCAAAGTACCTGCCAAAACCATGGAAGCGCTGGCCGCTGACCCGGCCAAACTAAAAGCCGTACTAACCTATCACGTGGTACCTGGCAAAGTCATGGCTGCCGAGGTTAAAAACGGCAATGTCAAAACCGTCAATGGTGCTAATCTGGCTTTGTCAAAGGCGGGGGAATTTGTTACCGTTGAAGATGGCATGGTTCAGCAAGCAGACGTGATGGCTACCAACGGTGTCGTGCATATTTTGGACAGCGTTTTAATACCCCCAGCGCAATAAAAATAAATAAGAAAAAACACAAAGCCATTCATGCTTGTAAAAACCCCTTGTTTCAGTCGGCGGCAGTGGCTTCAAAGTGCCAGCCTGGGCGCAGCCAGCGCTGTTTCCCCAGGCTGGGCACAGCCGGGCAAGTCAGCGGTATCGAATCGCAGCATCACTGTTGCACAAATGGTTGACTTTTCACAAGCCCAGCAAGATGTCTCCAAAGACTTTTTGATCGGCTCGCGCGCTGCGTGGCAAGACATCAACCTGCGCGGCGGCATACGCGGCAAGCAGGTACAGCACCTGGCGCTTGAAACAGACGGCACGCCTGCTGGCCTGCGCACGGCATTTGATGCTGTCAAAAACAACCCGGCATGCGTGGTGATGTCTGGCAGCGCAGGTGACCAGCTTGCCAGCCAGATCGTCCCCCTCGCCCGCCACGATTCACTTGCCATGGCGCATGTGGCACCCTGGCTGCAAAACTCCAGCCTGGAAATAGACAACAACACTTTTCCGATATTTGCAGCGCGGCAAGAACAAATTACACATGCCTTGAAAACGCTAGCGGTTATGGGTGTGAGCGAGTTGGGCGCCGTATACGGCTCTGCACTTGACCACAGCGCCTACCACCTTGAGGTGGAACGTATCGCTGCGACCATGCAGCTCAAACTGCAGATCTTTCAGGCCAGCGGTGAACTGCGGGCACTGGGCCAAAAGCTCACGCCACGCACGCCAGCCATACTGCTTTTTTTCGGTGGTACGCCCGAGCTCGCAGAATTCACCCAAGGCATGGAAAAGCAGACACGCCAGCGCTACATCGTGGCATTTGCTGACGTCAACCTGCAAACCATGCTGCAAATGGGCGCAGCCAAGAGCACGCCCGTTATCGCCACCCAGCCCGTACCGCCGATTAATTCCAGTCTGCCCGTGGTGCGAAGCTACCGCGAAACGCTGGCCCGGTTGTTTGACGAACCACCCAACCACCTGAGCCTGGCCGGCTTCATTGCCGCCCGCTACACCTACGAGGTACTCAATGAGGTGGAAGGAAACTTGACGCGCGCAAACGCGTTGGCTGCATTTCAGCGCCGCGCCAAAATCGATATTGGTGGTTTTCGCGTCAGCTTTAACCCCCAGCGCAGAAGCAGCACTTACGTGACCCAAAGCATGATGACGCTCGACGGAAGACTGATTGGTTAACAGGTTGAAGCGTCACCCATTGAATGAGAATTCCCCGTGAATGCTATGCTGACTCTGTCAAAAGAAAAACAGATTCAGATATGCAAAATGGAACGTTATTGGCGGCTGTAGATTTAGGGTCCAACAGTTTTCGCCTGGAGATCGGCCGCTTTGACCGGGGCCAGATCAACCGCACCGAATACCTCAAGGAAACCGTCCGCCAGGGCAATGGACTGGACTCAGATCGCAACCTGACACTGGACGCCATGCAGCGCGGCTGGGACTGCCTGGCACGCTTTGGCGAGCGTCTAGCGGGTTTCAAAAAAAACCAGGTCAGAGCGGTGGCCACACAAACCCTGCGGGAAGCCCGCAACCGCGACGAATTTTTAGCCAGGGCCCACAAAATTCTGGGCTTCCCGATCGACGTCATCTCGGGCCGCGAAGAAGCCCGGCTGATTTATCAGGGCGTGGCGCACATGCTGCCGCAATCCGACGAGCGCCGCCTGGTGGTGGACATTGGCGGCAGGTCCACAGAAATGATTGTCGGCAAAGGCCTGGACGCCCGCCACATGGAGTCCTACCGCGTGGGCAGTGTGGCTTGGTCCATGAAGTATTTCCCAGATGGCCAATTCAGTTTGCGCGCGTTTGAAGCCGCAGAAATTGCTGCCAAAGCCGTGCTGGACGAAGCCATCAACGTCTACCACGCGGGTGCCTGGGACGTGGCTTATGGCTCGTCGGGCACGATTGGTGCGGTCAGCGATGTGCTGGCTGCGGGTGGCTGGCAGCCGGGGCTGGTGAGTCGCGCCGGGCTTGACTGGCTGCTTGACCGGCTCATCAAGGCGCAAAGTGCAGACCGCGTAAAAATGGAAGGCATGAAGGAAGACCGCCGGGCCGTGATTGGCGGTGGGGTCAGCGTGCTGCGCGCAGTGTTTGACCTGCTGGGCATTGATGAGATGCAGGCTGCACAAGGAGCGCTCAGGCATGGCGTGCTGTATGACCTGCTGGACCGTGAGCAGGATGTAACTGATTTGCGCTCCACCAGCGTTGAGCGCTTGGCCAACAAGTTTGATGCAGATGCGGTGCAGGCAAAGCGCGTCAGCAAGGTTGCGCAGCATTTGTTTTTGATGATTTGCTCTGGCCTGAGCGCAGCAGAGTCTGAACGCATTCAGCGCAAGCTGCAATGGGCCGCACAATTGCACGAAATTGGCAGCCAGATTTCTCATAGCGATTACCACAAGCATGGTGCTTACATTCTCGACAACGCCGACGCCCCCGGCTTTGCGCTGCCCGAGCTGCATCGGCTTAGCCTGCTGGTACTGGGCCACCGGGGCAAGTTGCGCAAACTGGAGATTGATTTTGAAGACCAGCTGTTTGTGCAGCAACTGCTGTGCCTGCGCATAGCGGTTATTTTGTGCCACGCCAGGCGCGAACCCGACTTCAAAGGCTTTCAGTTTGAGGCCAGTGCCGCTCCTGAAAAAACGTTTGCATTGACCTGTCGGTCTGGCTGGGCTGATGCGTTTCCGCAGTCCGCGCATTTGCTGCGTGAAGAAGTACTCGCATGGCAGAAAACGTCTTGGACGCTCACCTTTTCCAGCAGTTGACTTTTAGAGCACCTCGGGCGACTGTACTGTCACGATCACCGTCTGATTTTGGCCTTCACGCTCGCGGTTGCGCAGCCACCAAAGCGCGCCTTTTTTAACAGCGCATTCACTTTCCTTGAGTCCCAAGAGTTGCGAAATCGTTTGCCCCAACACGGGCTGGTGGCCTATGACCAATACCGGGTACTTGTGAATGGGCCACTGCACCAGTTCCAGCAACTGTGCGGCTGTGGTGTCAGGTGCCAGTTCCTGCTTGATTTTGTATTTGCGCCCCAGCGCCAGGGCTGTTTGCTCGCAGCGCCGCGCCGGGCTGACAAGAATGCGTGCGCCTTCAGGCAACTGCCGATCCAGCCACGCGGCCATGCGCAAGGCCTGCTTTTCACCGCGCTGCGTGAGTGAACGG
>JAYWBS010000051.1:0-19301 GCA_043781295.1 Polaromonas sp. | reverse complement strand
GCGGCGCACGCAACGCTGACGATGTGACAGACCAGACAATAGTCAGCGTTAAAAACAGCCACTGCGCCTGCGGCCCCGTTGACGCCACCAACGGCAGCAACAAAAAAGCGGCGCAAGACGCCAGCGTCAGCAGCACCACCCAGCGGCCCAGCTTGCCAAACACCCGTACCGCCTTGTCAGCCATCACGCCCATGGCGGTATCAGCCACCAAAAATATCAGCTGGTCCATCATCAAGATAACCAGCACCATGTCTTTGGCCAAACCCACCTGCGCCGCCAGTTGCGGCAAAAAGATAACGTACACCGTCCACGTCAGGGTGAAGAAAAGCTGGATGAGCGCCAGCGTGATGCCGACTTTGTTGTTTGTACTGGGCGTGGAGGGTGTCATGTTGCGCCTTCAGGGTTGAGTGCGATTCTGATGGCTCTGGTGATTCAAATCAATAGCAGAACAATCGTGCACACTTATGTAGCGGGTTTTGAGCCAGGCGGCATCAAGCCAAATTACCCCGGCTCCAGCACGCTCACAAGGCGACCAACAATCTCGTCCGCTGTCTCCGCATCAAGCGTTTCAATATAGCGCGCTGAACCCGCAAGCACCCGCGCTTGAATGTCAAACGAGCGTGCCTGATTACACACAGCCACGCCCGTGGTGTCGCTACCAAAAATTGGCACAGTCAACCCTTTCAGCCGCGCAAATGCACCGCCTGAAGTAACAGGCACAGTTATCGACACGCCCAGCTTGTTGATTTCAAGAGGCGTGACCACAACAAAGCGATGCCTGTCTCGCATCTCGCGTCCTGCTACAGGGTTCGGGTCAATCCAATACACATCGCCGCGCTGCGGTACACGGCGGGGTGAACTGCTAATAATCCTAGCGTTTGTCATGCCAGCTCACGCCCAACGGCATCACCCTCACGCGACCAAGCCGTGTCGTTGTTCAACGCCTTGATGGTTGCAGGCGTAGCACCCACCAGTAGCTGCGCCAGTGTGTAGCGCCTGCGCTTAGGCGCCAGCACAGGCACCATCACCAGCGCCCCATCAAGCACGTCCATCTGCAACTCGGAACCAACTTTGAGGTCGAGGCTTTTGAGTACCGATGGCGGGATGGTGACGACGGCGGCACCGCCTTGTTTGCGTAGGGGCATGGAAAGCATATTTAATTCCGATAATTTTAAAAATAGCATATTATGCTACTTGAAAATAAATCCAGTCGCCGGAAAGCGGAAATCTAACGCAATAGTTGTCCACCGAGATCATGCGCAACGGATTGGCAAAGTTTTTGAAATTCTTGAGTACACAGGCTTTATAGCAAAAAGGGAGGCTTCTCGCTCGCTTACAAAAAGCGGCTCAGGAAGAGGTCCAAGATACGCGCTCAGTCTAGGCCCACTGTTTGAGAAAATTCAGGGCAATGTTTTGTCATATGAACTGATCGCATCACTACTACGTATAAATATTCCCAATGAGGAACTAGTTGAATATTCACCAACTTCTGATTTCAGTAAGTTTAGTTATCCTGAACCGCAAAACGATGTTCCCTTAGATATTCTTTCTTTACCGATCTCTAGGCTAAAAACTGGCCAAGCTATTCCATACGGACTAACTGAGTTAATGATCACCGCTTTGACAAATGGTGGCTATGTAACCGTCGAAGATGTAGTAAAGGTATCCGAGCAAAAATTGTGTGAATTACATTCAATTGGCGAGGCAAAAGCACGCAGGATTCGAAATGCTGTTGAGCAAGCAATCTGGATGTAATTTTTAATACCGGCTGCTAATTCAACTTCGAACTAATTGACTTTTTTACATCGCCTTCCCCAACCGCCCAACCCCTTCCAAAATCTTGTCAACACCCGCCGTAGCAAAGCTAAGCCTGAAAGTCGCCACATCAGGATTGGCCGCATAAAACGGTGCGCCGGGTACAAAGGCTACGCCTTGCTCAATCGCGCGTTTGGCAAACCCACTAGCGTCCTGACTTGCGTCTTTCAATTTACCGCCCCTGCCTGTCAGGCGCGCCCAAAAGAACAAGCCGCCTTGCGGCTGCGTGAACTCCACCGCGTCACCCAGCTCGCGGGTCAGTGCATCGCCCATGGCTTTGGCGCGTTCGGCGTAGGTTTTGCGTACGTTGGCCAGCGTTGCTGGCATGCGGCCTGCTTTGAGGTATTGCGCGGCTGTGGCTTGGGCGAAGGTGCTGGTGTGTGCGTCGCTGAACTGTTTGCACATGGTGGCTTTGGCCAGCAGCTCGGGCTGAGCCACCATCCAGCCGACGCGCAGACCGGGGGACAGCACTTTTGACAGTGAGCCGCAGTAGGCTATCAAGTCACGGCTGCCGGGCACGCTGCTGCTTAACGCCAGCAGTGACGGCGGTGGTGGCTCGTTAAAGTACAAGTCGCCGTAGGGGTCGTCTTCAACCATCAGCGTGTTGTATTTAACTGCCAGCTCCAGCACTTTTTTGCGGCGCTCCAGGCTAAGCAACGCGCCGCTGGGGTTGCCGAAGGTGGGGATCAAATACACAAACTTGGGTTTGTGCTCGGCGATCAGCTTTTCAAGCTCGTCGGTTTTGACGCCATGGCCGTCGCACGGCGCGCTGATCAGCTCTGCGCCGTACAACCTGAAGCACTGAATGGTGGCCAAAAATGTGGGGCCTTCGACAATGACTTTGTCGCCTGGGGAGATCATGGTTTTACCCAGCAAATCGAGTGCTTGCTGGCTGCCGGTGGTGACGATTAATTCACTGGCATCAAGTGCCACGCCTTTTGTGCCCATAAAGCTGGCAAGCTCTTCACGCAGCGGCCCAAAGCCTTCGGTTGCGCCGTACTGTAGCGCTGCGCCGGGGTCTTCAGCCAAGGCTTTGCCAGATGCCACTTTGATACCGTCCACATCAAACATGGCAGGGTCAGGAAAGCCGCCGGCAAAGCTGATGATGCCGGGCTTGCCCAGCAGTTTGAAAAGCTCGCGGATGGCGGATGTTTCGACGTTGTTCAGGCGGCTGGCGAATTGAAGGGGCATGGTGGCTCTCGGTTACTTTCACTTAATGATTTGTATTGTCGCTAATTACACAATAGCCCAATGACGGTTCAAGTTATTGAGTAGTCTTTTAATCGCCTATAAACGATTATTTGCATTTACTGCTTATTTACGATAAAGTGCAAATATCACTTAAAGATGATAAAAAAAAGGGGCACTCATGACAACATTTCAGACCACACTTCAAACTTTCCCCATTCAGTCACCTGCACAATTGTCAGTTCACATCAAGTCACTGCGCAAGGCACGTGGCTTGACGCAGGCCGCACTGGGGGAGCGCATTGGCGTCAAGCAGGTGCGCATGGCTGATATTGAGAATAACCCAGCATCGGTCAGCCTTGATCAATTGTTGCAAGTGCTGCACGCTCTTGATTCGCGTCTTTTGCTGATGGACACCCAGCGCTACGCGGCCCATACGCCTGCACCAGTGCCTACGGTGCAAAGCCCATCAGCAGACTGGTAACGCTATGGCTTTTAACGACCTCGATGTATGGATGAACGGCCAGTATGTAGGCCAGTGGTTTTGGACACGCACGGGTGCGCCTGGCTTGCACTACGACGCAGCATGGGTGCAATCACCTAACGCCAGGCCTTTATCGGTTTCACTCCCCATACCAGCGGGCGGTGGTGATGTGATGGGTGCCAAGGTAGAGCACTATTTTGATAACTTGCTGCCTGATAGCACCCGCATTCGTGAACGGCTGCGCAGGCGCTTTGCTGCACCATCAACACGGGCAGCCGATTTATTGGCGGCGATTGGTCGGGACTGTGTGGGTGCCGTGCAATTAATACCCACTGGAAAAACACCCCCACGCCATGATGCTATTGACAGCACGCCGCTGACTGAAGCGCAGGTTGAAACGCTCATCGAAGACATTGATAACGACGCGCCTGATGAAGATTCGCCTGCGCGGGACTTTCGTATTTCAATTGCTGGTGCACAAGAAAAAACAGCGTTACTGCGCATGAATGAACGCTGGCATTTGCCTGTGGGCGCTACGCCAACAACACATATTTTTAAGCTACCGCTAGGCTTGGTGGGCAACATGCGTGCTGACTTCACTGACTCAGTCGAAAACGAATGGCTATGCGCCAAGCTGCTAACGGTGATGGGGTTTGACGTTGCGCAAACAGACATGGTGCAGTTTGGCAGGCAAAAGGTATTGATCGTTGAGCGATTTGACAGGCAATGGATGGACGATGGGCGCTGGATAGCGCGGCTGCCACAAGAAGATTTTTGCCAAGCCAATGGCTGGCCAGGTGATTTGAAATATGAAAGTGATGGTGGCCCAGGCATTCGTTCTGGCTTGAGCCTGCTAGCCAGTAGCAATGCCAAAGCAGACAGCTTGACCTTTGCCAAAACACAACTCGCCTTCTGGCTCATGGCAGCCACCGACGGCCATGCCAAAAATTTCTCCATTTTTTTAGAGCGCGGCGGCACCTACCGCATGACACCGCTTTACGACGTGCTGTCGGCCTGGCCCATCATTGGCAATGGCGCAAACCTGGTTAGCCCCAGGCGCGCCAAGCTGGCGATGGCCATCAGGGGCAAGAACGCGCACTACCACTTGCATGAAATTCAAACCCGCCACTGGCAGGCGTTGGCTCTGCAAAGCGGTGTGCCGGGTGCGTTTGATGCGATGGTGGCGATGGTGCTGCTGGTGCCCAGCGTGCTTGATGAAATGGCTAACCAATTGCCTGATAAATTCCCCGCAAAAGTCTTCAAACCCATACGTGCCGGTATGCTGGCGCAGGCTCAAAAATTCTTAGACAACATGCCATGAACAAAGAATCCATCAACGCATTTTTTGCGACACTCCAAGCCGCTAACCCGATGCCTGTGACAGAGCTTGAATACACCAGTGTGTTTGAGCTGTTAACCGCCGTTCTGCTGTCCGCCCAGGCCACCGACGTGAGCGTGAACAAGGCTACGCGCAAGCTCTTCCCGGTGGCCAATACGCCGCAAGCGATTTTGGACTTGGGCTTGCAAAGGCTTGAAGAGCACATCAAAACCATTGGCCTCTTTCACAGCAAGGCCAAGCACCTACTGCAAACCTGCCAGATGCTGGTAGACCTGCACGGCGGCGTGGTGCCGCGCAACCGTGACGCGCTTGAAGCGTTGCCGGGCGTGGGCCGCAAGACTGCTAACGTGGTGCTGAACTCTGCCTTTGGCGAGGCAACCATGGCGGTAGATACGCACATCTTTCGCATGGGTAACCGCACAGGGCTGGCACCGGGCAAAACGCCGCTTGAGGTGGAATTGAAGCTGCTCAAACGCATACCGCCAGACTACCTGGTGGACGCACACCACTGGCTGATATTGCATGGCCGCTATGTGTGTACGGCCAGGTCGCCGCGTTGCTGGGAATGTGCGGTTAGCCGCTATTGCGACTTCAAACCCAAGACCGTAGCACCCTAGAATCGCTATTAATTCAGGAGCTGCTCGCGCACATATCCATTGACTTGCAGCCTCTTTTGACACCTAAAAAGAGTCAAAAAATAACCCTGAAATGCATTTCAAGGTGCCAAAACTGGCAACACCTTGGCCTCAGCGGCTGGTGGCCGAGCCACACCCAGCAACTGGGCCAGCGTGGACGCAATGCTGGCAATGTCAACCGGCGCATCCACCCTGCCCGGCTTGTACCAGCCAGGTGCGTAGACCAGCAGCGGCACGTGCGTGTCGTATGGGTACGGCGAGCCATGCGTGGCAACAGTTACGGTGGAGGCAAACATCCAGTTCGGCTTGAGCGCAAATTGCAAGTCACCTGATACATCGGGGTGCCACGAGTTGCGCATGGCATTAAACAGCGGGGCACTGCCTGGTGTGCCGCCAATCAGCTCGGCGCGTGTGTACGCCGCAGCCATAGCAGGTTCAGCCAGCAGCAGCGCCTTGGCTTCTTGTGCAACAGCAGCGGGGTCAGCATTTTTTAGCGCCATCAATTTTTTGTCCAGCAACAAAGATGAGCCTGAAAACCCCATCGCCCATTTGCCTTCGCCAAAGCGTGTTTCAAGCCCCGCATTGATGCGCCCCAGCAGTTGAGCTGAATTCAAACGCCCTGACGGCAAGCCCTGTGCTGCTGTCACTTCAGGTGCTGGCATAAAGCCGTGGTCCGCCGTCAGCATGGCCACATAGTTGCCTTTGCCAATGGTTTTATCCAGGTCCGCAAAAAAGCGTTCCAGCTGCCTGTCAAGTTGCAGCAGATGGTCATGCGACAACCGCGATTCAGCGCTGTACAAATGGTTGATGTAGTCATGGCTGGACAGGCTGATCGACAAAATATCAGTGGTGCCGCGCTGGCCCAGTTGCTCGCCCGCAATAGCTGCGCGTGCAAAGTCCAACGTCAGCGCATCGCCAAAAGGGCTGCGCATCACAGCGCTGTAAAAAGCCGGACCTGGCTTGTCGTCAGCCGCCACGCTAAGTATCATCGGCAGCTTGCCGCCTCTTGGGCCAAACCAGGGCTGGTTGTCCGGCAATGATTGGGCGTAGGCCGCTTCAGGCAACAAGGCTTTCCATTCGGTTTTGAAATAACGGTCAGCAGGCTTGGCTGCGTTGTGTGCAGTGACCCAGGCCGGGTGCTGCGCCATGTAGTGGGTAGTTGATGCAAAACCACCGCTTTCAGCCATGTACATGTAGGCCGTGCCGCTTTTACCAGCAGGCAAAATCGCGCCCCGGTCTTTGCCTGAAATGGCAATGACTTTTGACTGAGGGCTGGCTGCGCGCAGCATGTCGCCTACGGTTTGCACCTTCAGTAACCTGGGACTGGTGCCGTCAAAGGCATTGGTTTTGTGGCCAATGTAAGTGGCGCTCGTGTCTTCAGTGTTGTAGACGGGCACGCCGGTATCAGGGTTGCGCCATTCATTGCCAATGATGCCTGTACGGTTGGGGTACGCACCTGTCAGCATGGTGGCATGGCCTGCAGCCGTGACGGTGAATGAATGGCCGTAATTGGCGTTGGCAAACCATGTGCCGCGGTCTAAAAACCGTGCAAAGCCATCGGGTGCCAATTGGTCACGGTAGCCTGTGATTTGCCGTTGCGGCAGCCCATCGACCACCATGAAGACGAGTAACTTGGGCGGCGTTGATGACGTGATAGGTGTCGTGATGGGTGTCACGCAACTGGCTAGAAAAAAAGCGCTTGAGGCAAGGACGCAGGCGCGCAACAGTGGGATGAGTTTCATGAAAAGTGAATTTTTACGCTATAAATTTAGTAGCTGCTTACGCGCGTATTTATTGGTCCGCAGCATTATTTAGCCCTTAAAAACCGTGAATTTAAGCGTCAATCAGCGTAGATTCCGGTTTTTTTAATCACGGGGCCCCATTTGAGAATTTCAGACTCAAGATGGGTCTTTAAGCCAGCGGCAGAGATTTTATCGAGTGGCGGCACATCAGAGCTCAAGTCCGCCAGGCGCTGCTTGATTTGCGGGTCTTGCATGGCTGCGCGCAATGCGGCGTTCAGCTTTTCCAGCACTGGCGCAGGCGTGCCTTTGGGCGCATACATGCCGTGCCATACCTTCACTTCAAAACCCTTCAAACCTTGCTCATTGAGCGTTGGCACATTGGGCAGCGCGGCCAGGCGGTTGAGGGTTGTCACGCCGTAGACTTTGACACGGCCATCTTTGATCAGCGGCACGGTTTGCGTGGTTTGGTCGCAGAGCATATCAACCTGGCCACCCAGCAGCGCATTCATGGCGGGCCCGGTGCCTGAATAGGGAATGGAGTTCAGCTCAGCCCCCACCTGGCTCATAAACAGCAAGCCGCACAGTTGTGACACAGCGCCCAGCCCGGCGTTGGCCAGAGACACCTTGTTGCCATTGGCTTTGAGGTAAGTTTGCAGCTCGGCAAAATTGGTGGGCGGGAAATCTTTGCGGGCCAGCAGCGTCATGGGCACATCCACCACCTGGCCAATGTATTCAAAGTCATTGAGCGGGTCAAAACTGAGCTTTTTGTACAGCGCAGGCGCTGTTGACATGCCCATGTGGTGCAAGAAAATCGTGTAGCCATTGGGCGCTGCACGCGCTACTTTGGCAGCAGCAATCGTGCCGCCTGCGCCCACTGCGTTTTCAATCAGCACCGTCTGGCCGAGTGCTTTGCCCATCGGGATGGCAATCATGCGCGCTACCACATCAGTGGGCCCACCTGCGGCAAACGGCACCACCATGACAATGCTTTTATCTGGAAAGGCTGCTTGACTACAGGCTGGAGACACCGCACAGAGCGATGCACAAGCAACAGCAAGACTTAGCAGTGCCTTAAGTTTGGTGGTCATGGTCGCTGTCTCCGATGGTTGTAATGCAAGGGCTTAAGGATGCTCTGTATAGTCCCATCAGAACAGCGTACAAACGCTAATCCCAGGCATCAAACTAGACTTTGGCCCGACAGGCTCCTAGATGCCTTTCCAAACCGGACTTCTTTTGTTGACAAACGCATCCACGCCTTCACGAAAATCGCTGCTGCCATAGCACTGGCGTATCAGGTCCTTGTCCTCGGGCAGGTCTTGCACCAGCAAACGCCTGAGGCTTTCCTTGGTCACGCTTTGGGTAACCGGCGCCAGCGATGCCAGACGCTCGCACATGCGTGCCGCTGCGCCAGCCATCTCTTCAGGCTCACAGACCAGCCCGAGAAAGCCGCATGCCAGGGCTTCTTCGGCGTCCACTATTTCCGCGAGCAGCAACATGCGCTTGACACGCTGCATACCAAACACGGCGCGAAGACGTGCAAGGTTGGCCACCGACAAACAATTGCCCAGCGTTCTGGCAATTGGCACACCAAAGCGTGAGGCAGGCGTTGCAATCCGGAAATCGCAGGCTGTGGCAATCGCCAGGCCACCGCCTATGGTCCAGCCATTGATCACCGCCAAAGTAGGCATGGGCAAAGATTCGATCAGGCCAATGCCGTGATCAATTTTTTGCTCGTAGGCCACGCCCTCTTCACCACTTTGAAAAGCCCTGAACTGTTCGATATCCGTGCCCGCGACGAAGGCCTCGCCGCCAGCACCTTGAAAAGTCACCACGCGAATCGTTCGCTCTGTCTGTAGCTGTTCGCAGATGCCGGCCAGTTGCTCGTACATGGCCCAGGTCATGGCATTACGCGCCGCAGGGCGGTCAAATACCACCGCAGCCACGCCGGCCTCGACCGTCAGGTGCACTGCGCCTTCACTCATGCTGCAAATGCTCCGAGCGTCTCCAGCTCGGCCTGTTCTGCGGCATCCATGCCCATCTCCGAAAGAATCGCATGGGTGTGTTCACCGAGCAGGGGCGGATGCATGCGAACCTGTTGGGGCGTGCCCGAAAGCTTCACGGCAAAACCGATATTCGGCACCCTGCCTTCCACCGGGTGGTCGATCTCCATGCGCATGTTGCGGTGGCGGCCATGTTCGCTTTCAAAGGCCTCAGGGTAGGTCAGTATCGGGCCTGCGGGAATGCCGACGTCGAGCAGGCCATCAATCCACTCGGCACTGGTGCGTGTCATAAAGGAAACTTCCAGCGCTTCAATCAGCACCTTGCGGTTGGCCAGGCGCAAAGACACCGTGGCAAAGCGCAAATCATCGAGCAAGTCTTGCCGATGGAGCACGCCACACAACTGTTTCCAGAGCTTCTGGCTGGTCGCCCCCATGACGAAATAACCATCTGATGATTTCACCGCCTGGTAAGGCGCGCTCATGCGGTTGGCGGTGCCCAGCGGCTCCGGCTGCTCGCCGGTCCCCCAGTATTGCGAAATATCCCAGACTGAAAACGCCAGCGCCGAGTCAAACAAAGAGGCATCAATGTGCTGCCCACGCCCGCCAGCCTTGACACCGATGTAGGCCGCCAGCATGGCATAGGTAGCAAACAGCGCACAGCCAATGTCGGCCACGGGGACGCCAGCCTTGACCGGCGGACCACCAGGGTAGCCCGTCACGCTCATGATGCCCGACATGGCCTGCGCCATAAGGTCAAAACCTGGCCGATTGGCCCAGGGGCCGGTCTGGCCAAAGCCCGAAATGCTGGCATACACCAGCCTGGGGTTGATAGCGCTCAGGGTTTCGTAGTCGATGCCCAGGCGTTTGACAACGCCGGGCCTGTAGTTTTCTACCAGAATGTCCGCGTCCTTGACCATCCTGAACAGGACTTTTCGTCCGGCTTCGCTCTTCAGGTTCAAGGTAATGCTGCGCTTGTTGCGATTCATGTTGAGATAACCCATGCTGTCGTTACCTTTGAGCTTGAAGCCCATGGCGCCGCGCGTCTGGTCACCGCCGTCGGGTGGCTCAACCTTGACCACATCGGCCCCCATATCGGCCAGCAACATGCAGGCATAAGGGCCTGCCATCACCTGGCTGACATCCAGTACCCGGACACCGGCCAGAGGTAACGGACGCGTGCCAGCCTCATTCGTGGATGATTCTTTCACTTGGCAGTTCCTCGTTCGGTGGCGTTTAAAGCAGATTCGGAATGGGGCATGCAGCTCATGCGTCGCCTTTGACGCCAGCGTCCTTGATCACCCTGGCCCACTTCTTCGCCTCGACTTGAATGAAATCGCCAAATTTTTCGGTGGAGCCGCCACCGTCTTCAGCGCCGTACTGGTCAAATTTTTCCACCACATCGGGCATGGCCAGCACCTTGTTGATGTCTTCGTTCATGCGCTTGGCGATGGCCGCTGGCAACTTGGCCGGCCCAACCAGACCGTACCAGGTCGTGGCTTCAAAACCGGGAAACCCCGACTCGGCCATGGTCGGTACGTTGGGGTGGCCTTTGGCCCGCTTCAGACGGGTTTGCGCAACCGCAATCACCTTGCCATTTTTGACATGCGGGGTAGCTGCCGTCATGGTGTCGAAGCTGTAGTCGATTTGCCCGCCTATCAGGTCTGTCAGCATGGGGCCGGACCCTTTGTAGGGCACATGGATGGCATCGATTTTCGCTGCCAGTTTGAACATCTCGAGCGCCAGGTGCTGCGCCGATCCATTGCCGGCCGAGCCGAAGCTGATTTTTCCGGGACTCTTTCTGCACAGCTCGACCATGTCCCTGACTGTCCGGGCCGATTGCTTCTCATTGCAAATCAGCAGGTTGGGCGTAACACCAACCAGCGCAATCGGAGTGAAATCACGCTCAACGTTGTAGGCAATATGTGGGAACAGCGCGGGCGCTATCGCATGACTGTTGATGTGCGCCATCAGCAGCGTTGCGCCGTCGCCGGGCTGTTTGGCCACGTAGTCGGCGGCAATCACGCCGGTCGCTCCAGCCTTGTTCTCGACCACGACCGGTGTATTCCACAGAGCCGTGAGCTTTTGCGCCATCACCCTCGCGAGAATGTCCGTGCCACCGCCAGGCGGGAAGCCCACTATGATGCGGACAGGCCCGCTCATAAAGGTTTGCGCCATCAGTGAAGGAAACGCCAGTGTCGCGGCGCTGGCGGTAACGAAGGTTCTGCGTTGCATGATGTGTCTCCAGAAGTTGTTTTGAATTGTTGGATTCAGTAAAGACAGAGCCAGTTCAGACAGAGCCTGCTCAGGCCGCCTTGCGCTGCGGCACGACCGCAGCGTGGCTTGAAAAATGGTCCATGGCGGCCTGCACACCCGAGCCTGCCAGCTTGACGCCTGCCAGCTTCAAACCCATTTCGCATCCGCTAAGTGCAGCCATCAAGGTCAGGTCATTGCAGTCGCCCAAGTGGCCGATGCGGAACATCTTGCCCTTGACCTTGCCCAGGCCAGTGCCCAACGAACAATCAAAGCGCTCGTAAATGATTTTGCGCACCGCGTCAGCGTCTGTGCCCTCGGGCACAATCACGCCGGTCAGGATGGGCGAGTAGACGGCCGGATCGGCGCACTGAATCTGCAGGCCCCAGGCCTTGACCGCCGCGCGCACGCCCTGCGCCCAGCGCTGGTGCCGTTCGAACACGGCATCCAGACCGTGTTCCAGCAGCATGTCGCAGGCTACGCTCAGGGCGTAGAGCAAATTGGTGTTGGGCGTTGACGGCCAGTAGCCGGTTTTGTTCATCTCAATGATCTCGTCCCAGGCCCAGAAGGCTTTGGGCAGCGTGGCTTTTTTGCTGGCTTCAATCGCTCGGGCAGACACCGCGTTAAAGCTGATGCCGGGCGGCAGCATCAGCCCTTTTTGCGAGCCGCTAATGCTCACGTCAACGCCCCACTCGTCGTGCCGGTAGTCGGCAGACGCCAGGCCTGAAATGGTGTCGACCAGTAGCAGCGCCGGGTGTTTGGCGGCGTCCATGGCCTTGCGCACGGCGGCGATGTTGCTGGTCACGCCGGTCGAGGTTTCGTTGTGTACCACGCAGACGGCCTTGATGCTGTGGCTGGTGTCGGCTTTCAGGCGCTCTTCAATCAGCGCGGCCTTCACGGCGTGGCGCCAGATCTCGGTGCTCGGGTCGGTCATGACCTCGGTTTTGAGACCCAAGCGCGCGGCCAGTTTTTGCCAGAGGAAAGCGAAGTGGCCGGTTTCGTACATCAACACCTGGTCGCCCGCGCTCAGGGTGTTAACCAGCGCGGCCTCCCATGCGCCAGTGCCCGAGGCCGCGTAAATCATCACCGGTTGTTCGGTCTGAAAGATTTTTTTAACATCGGCCAGCACCTTCAGGCCCAGCGCGCCGAACTCGGGTCCGCGGTGGTCAATGGTCGGGTAGCTCATGGCCCGCAGCACACGGTCAGGCACTGGCGACGGGCCGGGGATTTGTAAAAAATGGCGTCCGGTGGGGTGAAAGTCAAGCGTCAACATGGCGGCATTCTTTTTAAATAGCGATAATTGTAAATATCATATTTTTTGCATACAAAATTCATTTGTCAATACTTGCAAGGGTAAACGATGCATTTGACACATATCTTTTTTGCATACAAAATTTAACAATGTCTGCTGAAATCATACCCATTCCGCGCGCTGCCCTGCATGAGCAGGTGGTGCACCGGCTTCGCCAGATGCTGGTTGAAAACCGAATTGCGCCCGGCGCCAAGCTCAATGAGCGCGAGCTCAGTGAAGTGCTCAATGTGTCACGCACACCGCTGCGTGAGGCCATCAAAATGCTCGCCGCTGAAGGCCTAGTCGAGCTGCTGCCCAACCGTGGCGCAATAGCTGTTCAGCTGACTGAGCTGGACGTGCTCAACACCTTTGAAGTGATGGCCGGGCTGGAGGCGCAGTCGGGTGAACTGGCCGCGCAACGCATCACGGATGATGAACTGGCCGAGATCAAAGCCATGCACTACGAAATGCTGGCAGCCTACACCCGGCGCGACTTGCCCACCTATTACCGCTTGAATGCCGCCATTCACAGCGCCATCAATCTGGCCGCCAAAAACCCGGTGCTGACGGCGACTTACCAACAAGTCAACGCCCGCTTGCAGGCGCTGCGTTTCCGTTCCAATCAAGATGGTGAAAAGTGGAAGGCAGCGGTGAAAGAACACGAACAAATGATCAACGCGCTGACCGCCAGAGATGCCGTAGCCACGCGCGCCGTGCTAATGAGCCACCTGATCAACAAGCGCGATGTCGTCATTGAGCAGCTGCGTGCTGCAACTTCCAACACCACGTTAAACGTAAAAGCATGAACGCCCCCCTGCCCCTTTCCGCGTCATTAAACGTTACACGCAATAGCGCTCACGCCTATGACGATGTGGCCAGTACAAGCAACGAAGTTGCAGGTCAGCTGGCTAAACATCTGGCGGCACAAACGCAGGGCGAAGTGCTGTTTTCAAACGCAGACAAAGGCCGCTACGCCACCGACGCATCCATCTATCAGGTCATGCCTCTCGGCGTGTTGGTGCCGCGCACGCTTGATGACGTTAAAACCGCACTCGACATTTGCCGTGACCTGAACGTACCTATCGTCGCGCGTGGCGGTGGTACCAGCCAGTGCGGGCAAACTGTAGGCGCGGGTTTGGTCATTGACTACAGCAAACACTTGCGCCAAATTTTGAATGTGGATGTCGACAAGCGCACGGCAGAAGTCGAGCCCGGCATCGTGCTCGACCACTTGAACGCAGCACTTAAAAAACACGGCCTGTGGTACCCGGTGGATGTGTCCACCAGCGCACAGGCCACGCTGGGCGGCATGGCGGGCAACAACTCCTGCGGCAGCCGCAGCATTGCTTACGGCAACATGGTGCACAACGTGCTGGGGGCCAGCGTGTGGCGGTCTGACGGCGCGTTGCTTGAGCTTGGCCGCTATGACCAGGCCAGTGGTGATGCACGCGCGCTGGGCGACTACGTTAAAACGCTATCAGACGAACTGCGGCCCGAGCTTGAGGCGCACTGGCCCAAAGTACTGCGCCGCGTGGCGGGCTACAACCTGGACATCTTCAACAACCAGAACGAAAAGCCGTACACGCAAGATGGCTCAGTGAATTTGGCGCACCTGCTGGTGGGCAGTGAAGGCACGCTGGGCTTGACGAAATCTCTCACGCTGAAGTTAAGCGAGCTGCCGCGCACCAAAGTGCTGGGCGTGGTGAACTTTACGACCTTTCACAAGGCGATGGATTCGGCGCAGCACATCGTTAAATTAGGCGATGGACTGCTGACAGCGGTTGAACTGGTAGACCGCACCATGATTGAGCTGTCGCTGCAAAACCCGGCGTTTGCACCGACCGTACGCACGGCCCTGATTGGCAAGCCTGACGCGATTTTGCTGGTTGAATTTTCCGGTCACAACAAAGCTGATCTGATTCCAAAAATCAAACAACTGGTGGAGCTGATGGGCGACCTGGGCCTGCCCGGCTCCGTGGTTGAAATGATTGACGATGCGCCGCAAAAAAACCTGTGGGAAGTGCGCAAGGCCGGCCTGAACATCATGATGAGCCTGAAAGGCGACGGCAAACCTGTGAGCTTTATTGAAGACTGCGCCGTGCCGCTGGAGCACTTGGCTGACTACACCGACGGCCTGACGGAAGTGTTTAAAAAACACGGCAGCAAAGGCACCTGGTATGCCCACGCATCGGTCGGCACACTGCATGTACGGCCCATTTTGGACATGCGCAGGGAAGGCGCCGCCAAAATGCGCGCGATTGCAGAAGAAGCATCGGCCCTGGTGCGCAAATACAAGGGCGCGTACAGCGGCGAGCATGGCGACGGCCTGTGCCGGGGCGAGTGGATTGAATGGCAGTTTGGCACCAAGATCAATGAGGCCTTTGGCAAGATCAAAAACTACCTCGACCCGATCAACCTGCTCAGCCCGCAGCGCATCATCAACCCGCCACGCATGGACGACACGCGCCTGATGCGCTTTGCGCCCAGCTACAAAGTCATCCCCATCACCACCGCGCTCGACTGGAGCGTATGGAACGTGCAAAACGACCCGGTGACGGAACAAACCAGCGCCCCCGGCACAGGCGGTGACGCGGCGCAGGGCTTTGCCAAAGCGGTGGAGATGTGCAACAACAACGGCCACTGCCGCAAGTTTGATGCAGGCACGATGTGCCCAAGCTACCGCGTCACGCGGGATGAGAAAGATTCGACACGAGGGCGGGCGAATACGCTGCGGCTGGCTTTGAGTGGGCAATTCGGGGAGCCCTCACCCCTGCCCTCTCCCGCCAGCGGGAGAGGGGGCAATTCACTCCCTCTCCCTTTGGGAGAGGGTTGGGGTGAGGGCTCTTTGGAAGCCGTGAAAGACGCGCTGGACCTGTGCGTGGGCTGCAAAGGTTGCAAGCGCGACTGCCCCACAGGTGTGGACATGGCAAAAATGAAGGTCGAGTTTTTGCACCACTACAAGGCCAGGCACGGCTACACCTTCAAAGACAAGCTGGTCGCCTATCTGCCCGACTACGCGCCTTTGGCCAGCCGCTTGGCGCCACTGCTGAATTTGCGCGACAAGATTCCAGGCCTGGCGGCTTTGAGCGAAAAGCTGCTGGGCTTGTCAGCCAAGCGCACGTTGCCGCAATGGCGAACAAATACATTCTTCAACTCGGGCATCAAAACAGCCACACGCGATGAAGTACTTACTGCCACCAAGCCCGTGGTGCTGTTTGTCGATACGTTCAATGGCTACTTTGAATATGACAACGCCTTTGCAGCCGTAAAAGTGCTGCAAGCTGCTGGATACATGGTACACGTCGCTAGCAAAACCGTAGCAGATGGCAAAGCACTCTGCTGCGGCCGAACCTACCTGGCCAGCGGCATGGTGGACAAAGCCAAAGCCAAAGCGTCAGAGCTGATCACCGCCCTGCTGCCCTTCGCAGAAAAAGGTATCGCCATCGTCGGCCTGGAACCTTCATGCCTGCTAACGCTGCGCGACGAAACGCTGGTGATGGGCCTGGGCCAGCCCGCGCAAACCGTCAGCCAGCACGCCCTGCTGCTTGAAGAGTTTTTGGCACGTGAGGCAGCAGCGGGCAAGCTGGAAGCGTTTAAAACCAAACTCAAACCAGCAACCCAACCCATCCTGCTACACGGCCATTGCCACCAAAAAGCATTTGACGCGGTCAGCCCCATCATCGATGTGCTCAAACTCATCCCCGGTGCGCAGCCGGAGCTGATTGAATCAAGCTGCTGCGGCATGGCCGGCAGCTTTGGCTACGAGGCCAGCCACTACGACGTGTCCATGCAAATGGCCGAACTCACCCTGCTACCCGCCATACGCCAGCAGCCAGGCGCAATCGTGGTGGTAGACGGCACCAGTTGCCGCCATCAGATCAAGGACGGCGCAGCGCGTGAGGCGGTGCATGTAGCGGTACTGCTGGCCAGGCAACTGGTTTGAATCAAACTGAAACGCTATATTTTCAATAGCTGCTTGCGCCCGAATCTATTGGGATAGCGGCCTAAAATATACCTGAAAATGGTCTTTGTAGGCAGTTTTAAGCCTTCTTGGAGGCCCAAACCCATAGTGCAATGCCGCCAACGATCATCGGCACGCACAGCCACTGACCCATGCTCATCCCCAGCTGCAAAATACCCAGATGCGCATCGGGTTCGCGGAAGAACTCTGCGATGAACCTGAACACGCCGTAGCCGAGTAAAAATGCACCTGATACCTGGCCCATGTTGCGGGGTTTGCGTGCGTACAGCCACAGCAGCACAAACAGCAACAAGCCTTCAAGCAAAAACTGGTACACCTGCGACGGGTGGCGCGGCAGCAATGAGCCGCTGTTTTTAAACACCATGCCCCAAGGCAAGTCGGGGCTGCTAAAGCGCCCCCACAGCTCGCCATTTAAAAAATTGCCGACACGCCCCGCCGCCAACCCGGTGGGCACGCACGGCGCAATAAAGTCCATCACCTGCAACCAAGGCCGCTGGTGCGTGCGTGCAAACCACCACTGCGACACCAGCACACCCAGCATGCCGCCATGAAAGCTCATGCCGCCCTGCCAGACATAAAAAATCTCCAGTGGGTGGGTGGCGTAATAAACCGGTTTGTAAAAAAGGCAATACCCCAGCCGCCCACCAACCACCACACCCATCACACCCAAAAACAGAATATCTTCAATATCGCGCTTGCTCCACGCGCCTGGCCCGGTAATGGACGCATAGGGCTGATGTTTGAGGCGCAGCGTGGCCAGGAAAAAGAAAAGGCCAAAAGCCGCCAAGTACGTCAGGCCGTACCAGTGGATGGCCAAAGGCCCAAGTTGCAGGGCGACGGGGTTGATTTCAGGGTGAATGAGCATGACCGTATTTTGCACGTTCACTGTGACCCGTCCCAAATCAAGTAACCCAAGCAAATACAATTGAATTTGAACAAACTCACGGACACCCCATGGAAACCAAAACCATCACCCTGAACCCCCGCAGCAAAAATATCACCGAAGGCAAGTCCCGCGCGCCGAATCGCTCGATGTACTACGCCATGGGCTATGAGGCCGATGACTTTAAAAAACCCATGATTGGCGTGGCCAATGGGCACAGCACCATCACCCCCTGCAACAGTGGCCTGCAAAAGCTGGCTGATGCGGCCATTGCAGCGATTGAAGCAGCAGGTGGCAACGCGCAGGTGTTTGGCACACCGACCATTTCAGACGGCATGGCCATGGGCACTGAGGGCATGAAGTATTCATTGGTGTCGCGTGAAGTGATCAGCGATTGCATTGAAACCTGCGTGCAAGGCCAGTGGATGGACGGCGTACTGGTGGTCGGCGGCTGCGACAAAAACATGCCGGGCGGCCTGATGGGCATGTTGCGCGCCAACGTGCCTGCGATTTATGTTTACGGTGGCACGATTTTGCCCGGCAGCTACAAGGGCAAAGATCTGAACATCGTCAGCGTGTTTGAAGCCGTGGGTGAAAACGCTGCGGGCCGAATGACCGACGAAGACCTGCTGCAAATCGAGCGCCGCGCCATTCCTGGCACCGGCAGTTGCGGCGGCATGTATACGGCCAACACCATGTCGAGTTCTTTTGAGGCGCTGGGTATTTCGCTGCCGTACTCCAGCACCATGGCCAACCCGCATGACGAGAAGATGAACTCGGCGAAAGAGTCGGCCAAGGTACTGATTGAAGCGGTTAAAAAAGACATCAAACCGCGCGACATCGTGACCAAAAAGTCGATTGAAAACGCCGTCGCCGTGATCATGGCGACTGGTGGCTCGACCAATGCCGTATTGCACTTCTTGGCGATTGCGCATGCCGCACAAGTGGAATGGACGATTGACGACTTTGAACGCGTACGCGTCAAAACCCCGGTGCTGTGCGACCTGAAACCATCTGGCAAATACCTGGCCGTTGACCTGCACCGTGCAGGCGGTATTCCGCAAGTCATGAAAACCTTGCTGGCAGCTGGCCTGCTGCATGGCGACTGCATCACCATCACCGGCCAGACGATTGCCGAGGTGCTGAAAGACGTGTCCGACGCGCCGCGTGCCGATCAGGACGTGATCCGCCCCATCGGCAAACCGATGTACGCGCAGGGCCATCTGGCGATTCTGAAAGGCAACCTGTCGCCCGAAGGCTGCGTCGCCAAAATCACCGGTTTGAAAAACCCGGTGATGACCGGCCCGGCGCGGGTGTTTGACGATGAGCAGTCGGGCCTGGCAGCCATCCTGGCCGGCAAAATCGTCGCCGGCGACGTGATGGTGCTGCGCTACCTCGGCCCCAAAGGCGGCCCCGGCATGCCCGAAATGCTGGCGCCCACCGGCGCACTGGTTGGCGCGGGCCTGGGCGAAAGCGTCGGCCTGATCACCGACGGGCGTTTTTCTGGCGGCACCTGGGGCATGGTGGTCGGCCACGTGGCACCCGAAGCGGCGGCGGGCGGCAACATCGCGTTCATCCGTGAAGGCGACTCGATCACGATTGATGCGAAGCAACTGCTGCTGCAGTTGAACATCAGCGATGAAGAGCTGGCGGCACGCAAAGTGGGCTGGAAGGCGCCGCTGCCGCGCTACA
>JAYWBS010000050.1:0-19381 GCA_043781295.1 Polaromonas sp. | reverse complement strand
TGACGTCCATCACCGTGGTCATTTTGGTGGATGCATTATTTGCAGTGCTGTTTAAAAACGTCGGCATCTGAGCACACACCCATGACTGAAGCCGTCGTTGAAATCAAAAAACTCTGGACCGTCTTTGACAATGACGACACGCCTTCCGTCATCCACAAAGACCTGGACATGACGGTCGAGCGCGGTGAGGTGCTGTCGCTGGTGGGCGGCTCGGGCTCGGGCAAGACGGTGCTGCTGCGCCAGATACTCGGGCTGGAGCACCCGACCAAAGGCGAGATCACCGTGCTCGGCAAACCAGCGGCCGAGCTCGGCAAGCGCGGCGCGGCCAGCCGGGTCGGCATGCTGTTTCAACAGGGGGCACTGTTCTCGGCTTTTTCAGTGATTGAAAACATCGCCTTCCCGCTGCGCGAATTAAAGACGCTGCCGTCCGAGGTGATCCGCGAGGCGGCGATGGTCAAGCTGCAAATGGTTGGCCTCACACCCGACGCGGCTGACAAAATGCCCAGTGACTTGTCGGGCGGCATGATCAAGCGCGTGGCATTGGCCAGGGCCCTCATCATGGACCCGCCGCTGCTGCTGTTAGATGAGCCCACCGCCGGGCTGGACCCGGAAAGCTCAGACAGCTTTTGCTCGTTACTGCGTGCGCTGCACCGCGACATGGAGCTCACGGTGGTGATGGTCACGCACGACCTGGACACGTTGTTTGAACTGAGCACACGCATCGCGGTGCTGGCGGATCAAAAAGTCATCATCAACGATGTGCCCAAGGAAGTGGTGGCATTTCCACATCCATTTATTCACGAATTTTTTCTGGGCCAAAGGGGCCAGCGCGCGATGGAGTTGTTGCGCGAGTATCCGTTTACCGTATAGAAAGGAATTGAGATATGGAAAACAAAGCCCATGCCATCGCCGCCGGTGCCTTCGTGCTGGTGGTCTCTGCGCTGCTGGCCCTGCTAGCGGTCTGGCTGATGCGTGACAACACGCAGCGCGACATGTATGAAATGTCTACCCATGAAATCATTTCGGGTTTGCAGCCGCAGGCCGCTGTCAATTTTCGCGGAATACCCGTCGGCAAGGTTGAGTTCATTGGCTTTGACAGCAAAATCAAGGGCAATGTGCTGGTCCGCGTGTCGATTGACCGCGCCGCACCCGTGACCCAATCTGTCTTTGCCACGGTGGCCTCGCAAGGCGTGACAGGCCTGGGCTTTATCCAGCTGGACGACACGGGCGAGTCAAAAGAGCGCCTGGTCGCCAATGACGACAACCCGCCGCGCATCCCTTTAAAAACCGGTGGCCTGGACAAACTGCTCAAGCAAAGCGAGGTGATTTTCAAGCAGGTTGAGCAGGCCAGCGTGCAGCTCAACAAGCTGCTGTCAGATGACAACCAGAAAGTCATCACCGGCGCTGTCACGCAACTTGGCGAGGCAGCAGGCAGCGTGGGCAAATTGTCGACCAACATGAACAGCATTCTTGATGCGCAGCTGGGCCCCGACAAAGTCAACATCCCCAAGCTCGTCAAGAATATGGATGCCACCCTGAATTCCGCCAAAACCGCTATTGATGAAGTCGGTACCACCGCCAAACGCCTGAATGAAAAAGGTGGCCCGCTCGACAAGCTGGCAGAAGGCGGCACGGCGCTGGCTTCCGGTGCCGAAGCTTTTAGCGCGGGCACGCTGCCAAAACTCGGCGAGGTGGCCGACGAGACAACCCGCACCATGCGCCAACTGCGCCGCACTGTGAGCGCAGTAGACGACAACCCGCAGTCCCTTATTTTTGGTAACGGCCCGCCAATGCCTGGCCCCGGTGAGCCGGGGTTTTCTGCCACTGGAGCAAAAAAATGACATTCGACACGTCTATTAGCTGCAACTCAATTGCTACTGAATCAGTAGCTACTTACGCCCGAATTTATTGGACTACAGCCGTATTTGTCATGTTTTTTATGCTGTTTTTGTTACCTGGCTGCTCGGCATTGCCTGACAAACCCGTGCGTTCCAGCATGTACGACTTTGGGCCGGGCAATCTGACAGCGCAGCCCACAACTCGGCAAGCCCCCTTGTCGCCCATCGCCATTGACGACATCACCACATCCGGCGGCGCACTCGACAACATGGCCGTGCTGTACCGCCTGGCCTACCAGGACGCACAGCAGTTGCGCCCCTACACCCTGGCGCGCTGGAGCATGCCGCCTGCGCAACTGGTGCGTCAGCGTTTGCGTGACACCTTCAGCCAGCGCCGCACCGTATTTGGTGCGGGCGACAGCGCCGCGCTCAACCGCAGCCAAAACGCCGTGCTGCCGCGCCTGCTGCGCCTCGACCTGGAAGAGTTCAGCCATGTGTTTACCACGGCGGATGCCAGCGTTGGCCTGATTCGCCTGCGCGCCACGCTGCTTGAAGTCACGCCTGCGGGTGAAAAGCTGATCGGCCAGCGCAGCGTGGTGGTGCAGCGGCCAGCCACCACGCCGGATGCGCCCGGTGGCGTGCGCGCACTGACGATGGCCACCGATGCCGCCATTGAAGAGATAGACCAGTGGTTGCAGCAGAGCCCGGCGCGTTGACAGCAAACATGTTGCACTGACTCATGAAAACGCTTGAAGAACAACTGCATACCGCCGGGCTAACCGTCATTGGCCATTGCAAAAGCTTGAGCACATACAGCGCAGAACTGTCAAAAACCTCGCCCCTGCTGATCGACATGACAGCGCAAGAAATTGACCTGCTGGGCCAGTCGATGCTGCTGGTGAGTGCTGAACCCGGTCAGGCACTGATACGCGAGGGCGAGGTCGGTGAGTGGATGCTGCTGCTGCTCAAAGGCACAGTGGATGTGACCAAGCGGGTGGCCCAGGCTGCCGAGCCCCGTGCAGAAGATGCTGGCAGCGGTGCCGAGGCGGAAAAAACCATCACCACGTCGCGTATCGCCGTGATCCAGTGCGGCGCATCAGTGGGTGAAATGTCCATGCTCGACAGCGAACCCCGCTATGCAAGCTGCATAGCCATTGAAGCCGTAGAGGCCGGTGTATTTGGCAGGCACGAGATAGCGTTGCTGATACGTGACCACCCCGCCGTAGGGGCCAAGCTGCTGGTAAAAATCACGCAGCTGATGGCACAGCGCTTGCGCAACACGACCAATCAGCTGGTCAAATTGCTACAAAAATAATAGCTACTCACACCCGAATTTATTGGACTGCAGCCTGATTAAATGCCTAAATTGGCCTGGTCAAATACTATTTTTAAGCGCCGTCACTTCAATTTCAATCAGCATCCGGGCATCCAGTAGCCCAGCAGAGATCATCATCGCAGCAGGTCGCACCTCACCAAAATATTGGCGCAGCACGGGCCAGCATTCCTCAAAATGCGACGCATCCGGCAACACATAAGTCACCCGAACGACATCGGCCATGGAGCTACCTGCTTGCTGCAAAGCGGATGCGATGTTTTTCAGGCATTGCTCTGCTTGTTCAACAATGTCACTTGATATCGTCATGTTGCTGTAGTCAAACCCGGTAGTGCCGGATACGAATACCCAGTCTCCTGCAACGACAGCACGGGAGTAACCGATTTGCGTTTCAAAGGGGGAGCCTGAGCTGATGAGCGTTTTATTCATGGCAGCTTCAGCCTTTCATCAACAAAGGAAACAGCTTCCCCAAGCCATCCGCCATCACCTCCACCGCCAGCGCGGCAAGTATCAAGCCCATCAGCCGCGTCATGACGTTGATGCCTGTTTTGCCGAGGACTCTGGCAATCGGCTCGGCGAGTGAAAAGCACAGTGCGGTGGCCAGGCCGATGACGACGCCGTAGCCGACCAGCGTGCCGAGCTGCAAAAAAGTCTTGGCTTTTTCGGCGTAAATCACGACGGTGGACATGGTGGCCGGGCCAGTGAGCAGAGGAATGGTCAGCGGCACCACGGCGATGCTGGCACCCATGGCGGCTTTGGCTGCGCCGTCTTCCATCTCGTGGGTTTGCGTTTTGGCTTCTGCGGGCTGGGCGTTGAGCATGTTCATCGAGCTGATGAGCAGCAGCATGCCGCCACCGACCTGAAAGCTGGCCAGCGAGATGCTGAAAAATTCCAGAATTTTCAAACCCAGCAAGGCGCTCACCGCAATCACCACAAACGCGCTGAACGATGAAATCAAAATCGTTTTCTGCTTTTGCGCTTTGGAAAAGCCCTGCGTGTAGTGGATGAAAAACGGCACGATGGCCAGCGGGTTGACGATAGCCAGCAGCGTGACGAGGGGTTTGAAGTCCATCAGCGGCCACCTGCTACGTCGATGATGGAGCCTGTGGTGTAACCCGATTTTTCACCGACAAGCCACATGATGGCCTCGGCCACTTCAGCCGCCGTGCCTGCACGCTGCATCGGCACCTGGGGTGCCAGGTCTTTTGCACGATTCGGCAGACCGCCAGACGCATGGATGTCGGTTTCAATGATGCCGGGCCGCACGGCGTTAACGCGAAGGCCTTCGCCTGCCACCTCCTTGGCCAGGCCCACGGTGAAGGTGTCAATGGCACCTTTGGCTGCGGCGTAGTCGACATACTGGCCGGGCGCGCCCAGCCGGGCTGCGGCGCTTGAGACATTGACGATGCTGCCGCCCTCGCCACCATAGCGCGTGCTCATGCGCTTGACGGCCTCGCGTGCGCACATGAAGCTGCCAAACACGTTGATGGCAAACATGCGCTGTAGGCGCTCCAGGCTCATGGCGTCAACACGGCTGGTCATGTCGACCACACCTGCGTTATTGACCAGCGCCGTCAGACGGCCCAGCTTGGCATCGACTTTTTTAAACATGGCCAGCACATCCGCTTCCACCGCTACATCGGCCTGCACCGTGATGGCGGTGCCAGCGCCAGCGCGAATCAGTCGCACCACCTCGTCGGCGGCCAGTGAGTTGGCGGTGTAATTGACGGCCACTGCATAACCTGCTCTAGCTGCCAGCAGCGCAGTGGCAGCGCCTATGCCTCGCGAGCCACCGGTGATTAAAAGGACTTTGCTCAACATGATCTCCATCTGCTTGCATTTGTTTGCTATAACAATGTACTTCACCTTCATATCAACCGGAGATAAAAACATGGGTCAATTCATCCACCTCAAAGCCGCTGACGGCTTTTCAGTCCCCGCCTACCTGGCCCTGCCTGCGGGCAAAGCCAAAGCGGCTGTCGTCGTGATTCAGGAAATCTTTGGCGTCAACTCGCACATTCAGGCGGTGACCGACCGCTTTGCCGCGCAGGGCTATCTGGCCATTGCACCTGCCATGTTTGAGCGCGTTACCCCCGGTGTCAACCTGGGTTACCAGCCAGACGACATGACCGCTGGCATGGGCCTGAAGGCTGCCGCTACAGACTTGCCCAGCCCAGGCGTGATGCAAGACATACAGGCAGCGATTGACTACGCGGCGCAGCAAACCGGCGGCAAGGTCGGCATGATTGGTTTTTGCTGGGGCGGCCTCTTGACCTGGCAATCAGCATGCACCTTGAATGGCATCAGCGCCGCTGCGCCGTATTACGGTGGCGGCATGACAGCACCGTCAGAAGTTGCACGCCAGCCGAAGTGCCCGGTGATGGCGCACTTTGGCGAGAAAGACCAACACATTCTGATGGACGGCGTGCGCGCCTTTGCCGCAGCACATCCCGAGGTAACAGTACACACCTACGCGGCAGACCATGGTTTTAACTGCGACCAGCGTGGTTCGTACAACCAGCCCGCGGCTGATTTGGCGCGTGAGCGTACGCTGGCGTTTTTTGCTGAAAAACTGGCCTGAACCCGGCAGAAAGGCTTCAAAATGCCTCAAAAAATCATTTTTAGAGGTTGTTTTTGGCCTGTAGCCCAATGGATTCGGGCGCAAGCAGCTCCTGTTTTTATAGTGTCTGCTTTTTCGGTTTTGATGCCAGCCCACGCTGCCGACTACACCGGCCCGCTGTTTGACGCGCACCTGCACTACAACGAAGGAGCCTGGAACGGCCAGCACCCGTTAGCCGATGTGCTGGCACGCATGCAAAAAAGTGGCGTGAAAGCCATCGTGGCCAACAGCCGCCCGAACGACGGCAGCAAGGCGCTGGCCGCATCACCCGAGACCCGCAAGGCAGGCGTGACGGTGGTGCCGTTTATTCGGCTGTACCGTAACCGGGCTGACTACGACAGCTGGTTTAAAGACGAGGCCATTTACGACATGGTGCTGGCCGAGTTTGCACGCGGCGTGGCCGGCGACCAAGCTGGGCCCTTCAAAGGTATTGGCGAATTTCATCTGTACGACAGCGCGAACGCGAATGGCGCGGTGGCTAAAAAGCTGATGGTGTTTGCGGCCAAAAACAAATTGGCTGTGTTAGCCCATGTGGACGACACAGCGATTGACCTGCTGATGGCCCACGCAACTGATGCACGGCTGATTTGGGCGCACACCGGTATTGGCGGTGCGCCTGTCAGCCGGGTTGATGAGCTGTTTAAAAAGTACCCGCAACTGATGGGTGAGTTGTCTTATCGGCCCGGATTGACTTGTAGCGAAGGCGGCAAGCTCGACGCCGGGCCGCCCCAAGGCGAGCGTGCCCCCTCGGGGGGCAGCGAACGACACGAAGTGCGAAAGCGTGGGGGTCCCTACTTGTGCCCAGAGTGGCGCACGCTGCTGCTGAAGTATCCAGGCCGCTTCATGATCGGCTCAGACACCTGGGTCAACCAGCGCTGGCAGTATTACGAAGAGTTGATGAAAGGCTACCGGGTATGGCTGGGTGACCTGCCGCCCGATGTAGCGCGCAAGATTGGCTGGAGCAACGGGGCTGACTTGTTTGGGGTGAAATAAATCGACTCAATCAACCTTCGCGCCAGAGGCCTTCACCACCGGGCCCCAACGGGCAATTTCAGCTTTGACAAAGCTTGCAAACTGCTCCGGCGTGGTGGGCACAAACCGCAGCCCTTCGCCAGTCATGCGGGCCTGCACTTCTGGCAATCGCATGACGCGCTGTACCTCCGCATTGATTTTGGCCACTATGGGCGCGGGCGTGCCCGGCCCGGCAAACAACCCGGCCCAGTTGTTCACGTCATAGCCCGGCAGGCCTGACTCGGCTACCGTCGGTACATCGGGCAGGGCGGTAGAGCGTGCAGAGCCCAGCACCGCAATGGCGCGCAGTTTGTCGGTCTTGACCTGGGCCAGTACGGTCGGCAGCGTGGCAAACACCATGGAGGTTTGCCCACCCAGCAGGTCAGTGATGGCGGGCACGTTGCCCTTGTACGGGATGTGGGTGATGTCGATCTTGGCCATGGTCTTGAACAGCTCGCCGCCCAAATGACCTGTTGTGCCTGCACCCGCAGAGCCGTAGCTCAGGTCAGTGCGGGTTTTGGTCAGCGCTATCAACTCCCTGACTGACTTGGCGGCCACCGACGGATGCGTGACCAGCAGACCTTCCGCCTCGACCACAAAGGCCACTGGCGTGAAGTCCTTGATCGGGTCATAGGGCAATTTTGAAAACAGGGTGGCGTTGATGGCGTGCGTGCCCACGGTGCCCATGACCAGCGTGTAACCATCGCCTGGGCTTTTGGCCACGATGTCGGCACCGATGTTGCCGCCACCACCGGCCCGGTTGTCCACTGTGACGGGCTGGCCCCAGGCGGTGCTGAATTTTTCAGCCAGCACGCGGCTAAAAATATCAGCGAAACCGCCAGGCGGAAACGGCACCACGATGCGGATGGGCTTGACAGGCCAAGTTTGCGCTTGGGTCGGTGTGGTCAGCAACAAGCTGCATAGTGCCGCAAGCAAGGCCAAAAGACGGACCAACATTTTTTGCATGACAAACTCCGGTTGAAGCAGTGGGTTCAGCCTGGGCTCAAAATTCAATGTCTGTAAGCGGCACGATGCTGACGCCGTTTTGCTCCAACGCACGCCGCACTGCACTCGCAAGCATCGTGCCTGCGGGCTCGTCACCATGGGTGCAAAAAGTGTCGATGCGGGTGGGAATGCGCTGGCCGCTGTGCGTGACAATCGCGCCTTCGTGCATGAAGGCCAGCACCTGTTTAACGGCTGCATCTGCATCAGTAATCAACGCATCCGCGTGCTGGCGCGAGCGCAGTTTGCCAGAGTCTTCATAGCGGCGGTCTACATAGGCCTCGTGCGCCACGCGCAGGCCCGCAGCCTGCCCGGCGGTGACCATTTCAGAGCAGCAGTTGGCCACAAAAATCAGGTCTGGGTCGGCCGCCCGAATGCCGCGTGCCACCGCTGCGGCGTAGTCCGCATCGTCATGCGCCATGTTGTTCAGTGCGCCATGCGGTTTGACGTGGGTCACGCGCCCGCCCGCACCATGCGCCATCGCCTGCAAGGCACCGATCTGGTAAGTCACCATGTATTCCAGGTCGCGCAGGCTGGTTTTGATTTGGCGGCGGCCAAAGCCCCACAAATCATTGAACCCCGGATGTGCACCTATCGACACGCCCTGGGCCAGTGCCTCGCGCACGGCACCGGCCATGATGGTCGGGTCTCCGGCATGAAAGCCACAGGCAATGCTGGCTGACTTGATGATGCCCATCATGCCCGCGTCGTCGCCCACCGTGAAGCGGCCAAAGCTTTCGCCAACATCGGCATTCAGATTAATTGTTGTCATAGCCCGGCTCGTGATGACTTGTGATTGATGATCACTTTTAGCATAGCACTTGCTCAATGCGTCAGTTATTCTTCAAACGTACAGAAAGCTACCGCCCATGATTCAACTCCACTACTACCCCAGCACCGCATCGATGGCACCGCATATTTTGCTGCGTGAGTTGAACGTGCCGTTTGAACTGCTGCTGGTAGACCGCGCGCAAAACGCACAAAAAATGACGGCGTTTTTACTGCTTAATCCGAATGGCTTGATACCCGTGTTGACTGACGGCGATTTGATTCTGTACGAGGCCGCCGCCATTTGTCTGCACCTGTGCGACACGCACCCCGCAGCAGGCCTGGCCCCGGCTGTTGGTACTGCGGAGCGTGCGCACTTTTACAAATGGCTGATGTGGCTGACCAACACGCTGCAAGCCGCGTTGATGGTGTACATTTACCCAGAGCGCTGGGTAAATGTGGGGAATACCTCTGGTGCGAAGCAAGTCAAAGCGCAAGCCGAAATCAAAGTCGGCGTGCTGCTTGATCAACTCGAATCAGAGCTAGTCAAACAAGCCTTGCTTCATCCCGAACCTTGGCTGTTAGGTGCCAAGTATTCAGCTGTTGATATCTACACGATGATGCTCTGCCGTTGGACGCGAAACTTCGATTCAAAACCCGCCAGAAAAAGAACGCATTTGGGGCCGTATTTGCAACGAATCCTGGCGCGGCCTGCTGTAGTCAAGGCTTTTGAGGTTGAGGAACTCATGCAGCCTTGGGTTTGATGCTGGGCAACAGTGCAGAATGAAGGCCATGAAAAATCAAGATCAATATTTGATTCGCCCAATCCGCACTCCCGAGGATTACAAGGCAGCGTTGGCATTGGTCGCTCCTTATTTTGACAACGAGCCAGAAATCGACAGCGATGCTGGCGCGCACTTTGAAGCGATGGTGACTTTGATTGAAGCTTACGAAGCCAAGCACTACCCGATCACCCCGCCTGACCCGATTGAAGCTATCTTGTTTCGCATGGAGCAACAAGGCTTAAAGCCGAAAGACCTGGAGCCCATGATCGGCCAGCGCAACCGGGTGTACGAGGTGCTGAACCGCAAACGCAAACTGACCATGGCGATGGTGTGGCGCTTGCACACTGGGCTCGGTATACCGGCAGAGAGCTTGATTCGTCAGCCGGGGTGAGCGCTGCTAAGCCAAAAACACCAACGCACGCGCATCAAGCGGTTTTCTCCCGGTATTCACAAACTCAACCAGAGCCTGTGCAACCGCTTCCACATCGAAGCCCAGCGTTCGCATGCTTGCCGGAATATTGCTGCTGCGCACCACTGATTTGACGTAGCCATTGATGAAGGTTTGCTCTATCACGTGCATGCTGCCCAACTCATAAAACGCTGCCATGCCGCGAATGTAGTCAGCCTTGTCAACATCTGCGAAAGAAAACGGTAGCAGGCCAGCGTTTAGCAGCGGCGCATTGGCTGCCAGCCGTGACGTACGTTTGTTGCCGTTGGCAAAGGCTTGCAAATACGGGATGCGGGTCATCAAATACAGCGCTGCTTGAATAGGGTGCAAGCTGTTGGCGGTGTCAATGATTTGTGCGAACGCATTGGCGATGTACTTTGTGCCAGGCCTGAACGGCGGCATGTAGGCAGACGTAGCCAGATTGACATCTTCAAACTCTCTGGGCTTGCCGCGTTGGTGTTCTGGCAAAAAATGGTCAGACTCGAGCACTTCTTCAAGCGCATGGTCGTCCGTCAGCAGCGCATGCATGGCGCAAACATTTTGCAAGTTAAGCGCGCGGTTGGCCCACAGGTATTCGGCAGCGCGTTTGTGGTTGAGCACCAGCACCGCATCGGCTGTCGGTTTGCTCAAGTTACGCTGACCGTATTGAACCAGTGCCTCGGTGTCCAGCGCGGAATAAGTGCCGCCCTCCAGCAGCGACGACCCCCATGACCAATCAATCAAAAAGCTGGCTAAAAAGCGTTTGTCAATCGCATGAGCTATGGCTTGAATCACCATACAGCGCCGGGCGTGGTCAGCATCCAAGGTGGGCGCGTTGTCAAGCAGCACTTCATTAAAAGGGGCGCTGGGCCGCTGCTGCCAGGGGATGCTGAAATAGGCATCAATGTCCGCCCGAGTAAACGGTGTGCTTGAGATGTAGCGCGTATTGCGCCCGGTGCCCCTTGCCGCGATGGCTCCACTGGCGGCAAGTGCTGCGAGTTGGCGGTTTAATGTGGAGCGGCTGATGTTGGGCAGAAGCTCCGCCAATTGCTGTGGCGCCAAGCCCGCAACGCCCGCAGCGCGAATCGGTGCGATGAGTGCTTGCTGGAAGCTGGCTTGAGGAATTTTTGGCACTTTTTGACAAGAATAAATTTGTTTAAGTTATTGAATTTTATAGATTTTTTTCATTCTTGTCATAAAATTTTAATGCTCGCTTTTTCTTGTCAGAACGCATACTTCACTGCCCCAACACAGACACCGCCCCCGCCTTGCGCAAAAAGTCAGCCAGCGTTTTACCAGCCTCCTGCTTGAAGCCCACCGCCAACACCTCGCAGCTTTGAATGCGGTCCACCCGAAAGCTGCGAAAGTCGCGCCTGGCCTCGCACCACGCGGCCAGCGTCCAGACTTTGCCCCAGTAAAAACAGCCCAGCGGGCGCACGGTGCGCTGGCTGGTAATGCCCTGCGGGTCGTTGTAGGTGATGTGTACTTTGCGCTGCGCTTGAACTGCTTCGCGCAAGTGTTGCAAACGCTCGCGCGTAGCGGCGTCCAAACCCGTCATCACATTGAGCGGCGCATAAACCGCTTGGCTTTCAGCGGCGGCTCGGGCGGCGGCGGGCAGCACTGACAAAATTTTGCTGAGGGCTGCTTCAGCGCTAGATGCCAAGCCAGCGTCCAGCCCAATTTGCGCCACGCGCACAGCGGCTACCAGCGCCTTGGCTTCGTCTTGTGTAAACATCAGCGGCGGCAAGTCAAAGCCTGTCCCAAGGCGATAGCCGACACCCGCCTCGCCCTCAATCGGCACGCCTTGGTGCTGCAAGTCCGCCACGTCGCGGTAGATGGTGCGGCTGGTGACCGCCAACCGTTCGGCCAGATAGGCAGCGGTACTCAGCCTGCGACCCCGGATGAGCTGCACGAGTTGAAAAAGACGGTCTGCGCGGCGCATAAAGCTGGTTTTAGGGTGTTTTCAGGTATGTTTTAGTGCTGTAGACCAATGAATTCGGGCGCAAGCAGCTCTGTTTTATATAGCGCTTGGAAAGCGTACATGAATCGAAATCATAACGCCAGTAGCTTCAAATCAGCTCCCATCGCCCGTGCAATCAAACGCATGTCGTTGTCGCTCACATCAAACAAGCCAAAGCGAAACTTGTAACCCCAACGCTGACGATTCTCGATGAACTCGAAGTCGTCGAGCAACGGCGCGATGGCGGCTTCTTGAGCGGACAGGTAAACCACATCACGCCGATACGGCACGAAACCACCACCCATGTCGAAGGCATAGGGCTCACCTGCTTGCACGATGCCGATGGAGACGAAACTTTGCAGCTCGTCTTTCACGCCATAGACAGCGGTGGGTGAGTAGTAGGCCACGCGGTCATCGGGTTTGATTCGCTTCAAAGGGGCCAGCTTGCCGTGGCCAACCTGCATAAATCCCTGCACCGCATCTCTGCCAAAACGCGCATGCTCTGCGCTAGCCACGGCAATCCAGTTTTTACGCGCAGCCATGGTTTATGCCAGCGCGTGCAAGCCAACCCGATTGTCGTCCAGGTCGGTGATGTGGGCGAAAAAGCCCATGCCGGGTGGCAAAGCCTGGCGCGGCACAGCGATTTGCCCGCCTGCTTTTGTGACACGCGCCAGTGCTGCATCAAGTGAGGGTGATGCATCGAGATAAATCAGCGTGCCTGCTGCGCCCGGCTTGGGGGCTGTCGGGCCGCACATCAATGCACCGCCCTGGCCATCTGCGGCCTCGTCATAAGCAAACACAGCGCCTTCTGACGGCCCCATGTTTTCAAGCCGCATTTTATGACCCAGCACGGCCTCGTAAAAAGCGGTGGCGCGGGCCAAATTTGCTGTGCCGATTTCAAACCAAGTGATAGCGTTTTTCATGATGAACTCCTGAGTTATTGAAGGAGCTTGAATCATGCCGGGGGGCTACTGACAGCGTGGTGTCAGTAGGGTGTCAAGTCAACGCCTCATCCAGCACCTCAACCCAATGCCGTACAGGCGTAGCTGTGCCGCTTTGCAGATGCGTGATGCAGCCGATATTGGCTGAGACGATGACTTCGGGTTTCATCTCGCTCAAGTTACCTAGCTTGCGGTCACGTAGCTCATACGCAATTTTTGGTTGCAACACTGAGTAGGTGCCTGCCGAGCCGCAGCACAAGTGCGCTTCACAGCTCGCTGTTTTGACGTTAAAGCCCAGCGCGCCCAAGTGCTGTTCAACACCACCGCGCAGTTGCTGGCCGTGTTGCAAGGTGCAGGGTGGATGAAAGGCGATTTGACCGGATTTGGCTTTGACTTTGAGCCGGAGCGCTTCCACCAAATCAGGCAGCAGCTCGCTCAAGTCACGTGTCAATGCGCTGATGCGCTCGGCCTTGGTGGCGTAAGCGGGGTCATCACGCAGGGCGTGACCATAGTCTTTGACCATGCTGCCGCAGCCTGATGCATTCATGACGATGGATTCAACACCCGCTTCGACATGCGGCCACCATGCGTCGATGTTGCGGCGCATTTCGTCCTTTGCGCCGTCATGGTCGTTCAAATGGAATTTGACAGCGCCGCAGCAACCGGCTTTTTTAGCCACCACCACTTGCACGTCTGCTGCATCCAGCACCCGCGCGGTGGCTGAATTGATATTGGGCGACATGGCGGGTTGCACGCAGCCCTCTAACATCAGCACTTTGCGGGCGTGTGTTTTGGTAGGCATCACACCAGCCGACCGCCTGGCGGGTACTTTGTTTTTAAGCGCTGCTGGCAGCAAGCCGCGCACCGCTTGACCCACGGCCATCGCCGGTGCAAACAGCGGTGATGGCAAGCCTTCTTTGAGCGCCCAGCGCACAGCCTTCTCGAACACGGGCCGCTCAACCCGCTCATCGACCAGCTTGCGGCCAATGTCTATCAAATGGCCGTACTGCACGCCACTGGGGCAAGTGGTTTCGCAGTTGCGGCAGGTCAGGCAGCGGTCTAAATGCAGCTGGGTTTTGCGGGTAGGCACTTCGCCTTCCAGCACCTGCTTGATGAGGTAAATGCGGCCACGCGGGCCGTCAAGTTCGTCGCCCAGCAACTGGTAGGTAGGGCACGTTGCCGTGCAAAAGCCACAGTGCACACACTTGCGCAAAATGGCTTCGGCCTCACGGCCGTCGGCAGAGTTTTTAAATTCAGGAGCAAGGTTGGTTTGCATGTTTACCAGTCTGCGTGCATGCGGTGCGGGTTGAAGATGCCTGACGGGTCAAATTCACGCTTTAATTCGCGGTGGATGCTGTCCAGAGGCGGTTTTAGGGTGTCAAATCGGCCTGCAGTCGCCTGTTTTCGGGCGCGAGCAGCTATAAAAATTGTAGCGTATCCATCGACTGCCACAGCCAGCTCACGCAGCCGCTGGCCTTGATCTGCATCCGCTCGCACCCAGCGCTGGCCGCCGTGCCATTCAATGAGCGGCGAGTCAGGTAAATCAAGCGGCGGTGTGGTTTGCGGTACAGACAGGCGCCACAGGTCTTGCGTGTCGGTACGTTCTGTAAACCAGGGCAATCGCTGGTCACGGCACAGTTGCCAATCGGCTGCTGATTGTGTGTTGGATCGGCGTTCGCCACCCAGCTTGGCGCAAGCGGCCTCGACCGCCGCCACCGCACCGCGCAAGCGCAGGTACAGCGTGCCTGTACCACCGTCTTCAAGCCAGCAACTGGCGTTGAGAGGCAGCGGCTGGCCTCCCCAGGTGTTGAGTTGGGTCAAAGCTTCAGCTTGCGTCATGCCAAACTTCAAGGTGGCTTCAAGCGGTGCGATGGGCAATACCTTCAAGCTGACCTCTGTCAGCAGCCCCAGCGTGCCCATGGCCCCGACCATCAGGCGCGACACGTCATAGCCTGCCACGTTTTTCATGACCTGGCCGCCAAACGTCAAATGCTCACCTTTGCCGTTGATGAGTTTGATACCCAGCACGTAGTCACGCACCGCGCCTGCGCTGGCACGTGCCGGGCCGCTTAGACCTGCGGCGACCATACCTCCTACGGTAGCGTCTGGGTTGAAATGCGGTGGTTCAAACGGCAGGCACTGGCCTTGCGCCAGCAGCAGCGCTTCCAGCTCCGCCAGCGGTGTGCCCGCCAGCGCAGTGACGACCAGCTCGCTGGGCTCGTAGCTGATCACGCCGCTCAGCGGTGTGGTGTCAAGGATTTCACCTTCTAAAGCCGCGCCATAAAAGTCTTTGCTACCGCCGCCGCGTAGGCGCAAGCGGCTGCCAGATGCTGCGGCGGCGTGGATGCGGGCTGTTGCCTGTTCAATAAACTCTTTGTCTGTGACCATGGCTAGATGTTAAACGGCGCGCATCCAGGCCAGCCTGAATTTTTTGAACAACCCTTGTTCGTTTTTTTTATTCAGTGTAAAAATTAACCGGCAGCCCGGGCACATCCACCCGCATCGAGAACACACAACCCGACTGCGGATAGGCCTGTAGTTCTGCGTCACTTCGGTTGTAGCATGCCGTGGTGACGTACAGCGTTTTCAAGTCATCGCCGCCAAAGCAGGGCATGGTGGGGCACTGGGCGGGCACAGGGATGCTGGCCAGTTCCTCACCGCTGGGTGACAGCTTGCAAATGCGTGCGCCTTCAAACATGCAGGCGTAGTAGTTGCCGTCGACATCGACTGCCGCGCCGTCGGGACGGCCACCATAACCAGCCATGCCAAACTGCCAGTTAGCAGGCTTGCCCGGCCATTGTTTGAAAATGCGCTCGTTGGTCATCCGGTTGGCAGCTGCGTCCCAGTCCCAGGCACGCACGGTGTGGGTCGGCGTGTCGGCCCAGTAGATGGTTTTGGCATCAGGCGACCAGGCCAGGCCGTTGGCAATGGTGGCGTTGCTGACTTTAAGTTCTAGTGCATCACCGCTCAGCGTGAATAGTTGTGCGTTTGCTAAAGTGCGCGGCTCATACATGGTGCCTGCCCAAAAGCGCCCCGCTGGATCTGCCTTGCCATCGTTAAAGCGGGTGGTGGTCGTGTCATGCAGCGCACTTGCCAGCTTTTCAAGCGCACCGCCCCATTGGCGCGCGCGGTAAATGCCGTCACGCAGGGCAATCACCAGGCCGCCTGATTCTGCTGGCGCGATGCTGCCAGGTTCAGTTGGCATGGTCCAGCTTTCAACACTGCCCATGAAGATGTTGCAGCGGTGGATGTGCTTGCCCGGAATATCCACCCAGTACAGCTGCTGCTCATACGGGTGCCAAAACGGCGACTCGCCGAGTTCGTACGGTTGCGGGGTGACGGTTTGCCAGGTCATGCGTACTTTCGAAAATTAGATGAGCAACAAGTCAGTTACTGTACAGATAAATCGCCGCTGAAAAAACGAAAAAGCCCGCTGGCTTTGCAACCAGCGGGCTTTTTGAGTTTTAGCGAAATGCTGTTTAGCGGTTGTACGCTGTCTCACCGTGTGAGGTGATGTCGAGGCCTTCACGCTCGTCTTCTTCGCTCACGCGCAGGCCAATCGTCAGGTCAACAATCTTGTAGGCGATGAAAGAGACAACACCCGACCAGACGATGGTAATCAGTACGGCCTTGGCCTGAATGATCACCTGTGACACGATGGAGTAGTCAGCAGCGGTAACGCTGGTTGCCGTTACCCAGTCACCGACAAAGCTTGGGCCACCGAGCGCTGGGGAGTTGAACACGCCGGTCAGCAAGGCACCCAAAATACCGCCAATGCCGTGCACGCCAAACACATCGAGCGAGTCGTCTGCGCCGAGTAGTTTCTTCAAGCCATTCACGCCCCACAAGCAGGCAAAGCCCGCTGCCAGACCAATGAAGAGGCCGCCGCCGATACCGACATTACCGGCTGCTGGCGTGATAGCTACCAAGCCTGCAACTGCACCAGAAGCTGCACCCAGCATGGAAGCTTTGCCGCGCATCAGCGCTTCGCCGATACACCATGCCAACACCGCAGCAGCAGTAGCAATCAGAGTGTTGATGAAGGCAAGTGCCGCAAAGCCGTTGGCCTCAAGAGCAGAACCTGCATTGAACCCGAACCAGCCCACCCACAGCAAGGCAGCGCCGACCATGGTCAACGTCAGGCTGTGAGGTGCCATGGCTTCCTTGCCGTAGCCGATGCGCTTGCCGATCACGAAGGCACCGACCAGACCAGCAATAGCAGCATTGATGTGCACGACGGTGCCGCCAGCAAAATCAAGCGCGCCCATTTGCCAGACGTAACCACCCTTGGCGTTCATCGCGTCAACCACTTCCTTGCCGGTGTAAGCGTCAGGGCCCATCCAGAACCAGACCATGTGCGCAATAGGCGCATAGCTGAAGGTGAACCACAACGCCATGAACAGCAGCACGGCAGAGAACTTGATGCGCTCGGCAAATGCACCGACGATCAGGCAGCAGGTAAAGCCGGCAAACGTTGCCTGGAAGGCTGCATATACGATTTCGGGAATCACGACACCCTTGCTAAACGTTGCTGAAGTAGCAAATGTTCCGGCTGCGTTGTCCCAGATGCCCTTCATGAACAATCGGTCAAACCCGCCGAAGAACGCATTGCCCTCAGTGAAAGCCAGGCTGTAGCCATAGATGAACCACAACACGATGATCATCGAGAACGTCACCATGACCTGCATCAGCACAGACAGCATGTTCTTGCTGCGGACCAGGCCACCATAGAACAGGGCCAGACCAGGAATGGTCATCAAAATCACCAGCAGGGTCGAAACCATCATCCAGCTGGTGTCACCTTTGTTGGGCACAGGCGCAGGCGCTGCCGATGCTGCGGCAGCAGGAGCGGCCACAGCAGGTGCAGCCATTGCAGAAGCGGCGGCGGCTGGCGCTACAGCAGAAGCAGCTTCAGCCGGTTTGGCCATGGCAGCAGATGCGGCTGGTACGGCAGCGGGTGCCTGCGCCAGTACAGCCGCGCCAGTGGCCAGCAAACTGAACCCCAACGCCAGGGAAGCAAGTAGTTTTTTCATATCAGTGTTCTCTTTTTTTAGACTTTTGGGAGGGCTGCAAGGCTTGCGCCTTACAGCGCTTCCTTGCCGGTTTCACCCGTGCGGATACGCACGACTTGCTCAAGGTTGTAGACAAAGACTTTGCCGTCGCCGATCTTGCCGGTACGCGCTGCGCCTTCTACAGCCTCGATGACGCGGTCGACCATGTCGTCGGACACCGCAGCTTCGATTTTGACCTTGGGCAGAAAGTCAACGACGTATTCTGCACCGCGGTATAGCTCGGTGTGGCCTTTTTGGCGACCGAAGCCCTTGACTTCGGTAACCGTGATGCCTTGGACGCCAATGCCGGAGAGGGCTTCACGCACCTCATCAAGCTTGAACGGTTTAATGATGGCCGTGACGAGTTTCATGTGTTCTCCAGATAAATGAGGCGTTGCTTAGAAACTGTATTTCAGACCGACAACCAAGGTGCTTTTGCCCAATTCGCGGCCATTCAAATCGCGGTAAAAACCGCCTTTTTTGGTATTGGTGGCAATTGCTGCTGCGCTGAGCGCAAAGCCGTTACCAAAGTCTTTGGCAATCGTCAGGGAATAATCGGTGTAGTTAGCGGCATTGCCGTTGACAACCTGGAACGGGGCGAAGAAGTTGGTATTGTTTTGGTTAGGAATCAGCTGACGGCCAACGTGTGGCGTCAGGGTGAAACCGCTACCGAGATCAAAGTTGGCGCTCAGGTCAAAGTACTGACTACCACTGCTTCGGTTGTTGCCAAGAAAGTTACCGGTGCTTCGGCTGTATTTGAAGTTGACAACGCTGTAGCTCAAACCAGCATAAACCTCTGTAGTACTGGCATTGCTGTAAGCGCCTGCTGCAACGCCGCGTGGCAAGTTACCTCCACCAGAGTTGTTACCTGGGTATTGGTAAGTGATCAGGCCGAGATCAAAACCGATGTCTTTGGTGATGTTGCCTTTGTAACCGCCATACAGATCAACCTCGTAGCTACCTTTGGTGGCGCCGTTGAAATCTTTGACCCAGCTAACGTTGGAGCCGAAAGCACCCAGATAAAAACCGCTTTTGTGCGCGAAATCAATGCCTAACTGAATCGCTGGATTGAAGTTGGTCTGCGAAATGCCACGAAAACGGTAGTCAGACACCGCACCAACGTTGTACGACAGGGTGTAGTCTGGCTCAGGTGCTTTTGTCTGCGCGAAGCTAGCGGTAGAAGCGAGCAGGGCGAGGGTAGCGGCGACTTTTATGGGGCTGAAATTCATGAAATTCTCCATTCGGATAGGATTTTGTAGGACAAGGTGAGACTTAATGCACGGATAAAGTCTAGCATTTAGCGTGCCAAAAGATGACGGTCACGTTACAAAGCCAGTCCACCTTTTAACAGACTGTCGCGTTAAACACGAAGACATAAAACATCACGCACCAAGTTGGAGCAAATACAACGCACCACTTTAATGCATTTAAACGGGAGTCAAAAAAATGAGCCTTTCCATAGTGCATAGTCGCGCCTTGCTTGGCCTGGAAGCGCGACCAGTATGCGTTGAGGTGCATCTGGCCAACGGGCTGCCTAGCTTTACACTGGTGGGGCTGGCCGAGACGGAGGTCAAGGAAGCGCGCGAGCGCGTGCGATCGGCGATTCAAAACACCGGGCTTGAATTTCCTGGCAACAAAAGAATCA
>JAYWBS010000049.1:0-19567 GCA_043781295.1 Polaromonas sp. | reverse complement strand
GCTGTGGCGATCAACAGTCATAGCGGTACGGGCTTGGCTGAGGTTGAATCCCGAATTGGCGCCAGCATCGGCACTGCTACCCAACCGGGATGGTCATTTAATGACGCGCGCCAACGTCACCCAGCGCCTCACGCTGGCAGTGGCAGCAGCTATGCCAGCGATGCCGAGTCTGCGGGAGCGCAGCATCTCCCCGCACACTATTCGCCATACAACAGCAATGCACCTGCTCCAGTCTGGCGAGTCCATTGAGGGGATTGCCCTATGGCTGGGTCACGAGAGTCCGACCACCACTCATCAGTACGTGGAGGCCAACCTCGCCATGAAGGAGCAGGCGCTGGCCAAGCTGCAGGACCCGGAGACGGCTGCAAAGCGCTTCAGGGCAACTGACTCGCTCCTGAAGTTCCTTAAGACGCTGTAATTATGAGAAGTGCACGAGCGGGTCGATCGGCGACATACAAGCCATCAGCCCGCTCGCGAGCCCTGAACTTCTCATAACTGGGACCTTCTCATAATGGCCCAGAGCGGCTGTCGACGACAAAGCGGAACTTAAAGAGTTTGAACAGACTGCCATAAAGCTGACATTGGCTATCAGTAGCCCGAGGATGGCCATCAGTGTCTTCTGAGGTCTCAAATACCTCCAAACAAATGCTGAGAAATATTTGTTGACAACGCGAATCATTCGCATTATCATTTTTCTTAATTTAACTTCTGCAAGCCCTAACCACTTGGGTCTTTCATCATGACGCGCTTTCAATCCCTCTTGTTTGCCTTTGCGGGTGCCGTGATTTCCACAAGCCTGTTTGTAACCGGCGCGTATGCGGCCGAACCTGAGCTGCTGCTGGTAATAAAGAACCATCGGTTTGAACCCGTCGAACTTAAAGTACCGGCCGGCCAACGTGTGAAATTGGTAGTTCACAACCAAGACAGCACTGCCGAGGAGTTTGAAAGTCACGACCTGAATCGTGAAAAGATCGTCCCGCCTGGGGCAAGAGTCAGTATTTTTATCGGCCCGTTGAAGGCGGGGCGTTACACCTTCACCGGCGAATACAACGAGGCCACGGCCAAAGGCGTTGTGATCGCAGAGTGAACTGGTTTAAACAAACATCAAATTTGGATCCGTAATGTTCGCCACCGCCATCATCGTCTTTCGTGAAACGTTGGAAGCTGCCCTATTCGTCGGCATCATGGCTGCCGCCACCCGTGGTTTGGTCGGTAGGAGCCGCTGGCTAACTGCTGGCGTGCTGGCTGGCAGCGCTGGTGCCCTGGCACTCGCGGCCGGTGCAGAACACATCAGCGCTCTTGCTAACGGGGTTGGGCAGGATCTGGTGAATGCCGGGATTTTAGTAGTGGCTCTGGCCATGTTGACATGGCATTGCATCTGGGTCTCAAACCAGGGAGCCCAAGCTGCCGCCGACGCGCGCGCACTGGGTAGCTCTTTTAAGCAAGGGCAACGTGCGCCATGGGCCCTCATGATCGTGGTAGCGCTGTCGGTGCTCCGTGAAGGCGCAGAAACCGTCTTGTTCGTGGCTGGGTTCGCCACAGGATCGAGTCTGACCGGCACCTTGGCCGGCGCATTTGCTGGCGTGCTATGCGGAAGTGCCACAGGGGCGATCATCTATCTGGGTCTGTCGCGCGTACCCGTGCAGCGGATGTTTGCTGTAACCAACACATTGATCTTGCTCTTGGCCGCCTCTATCGCCAGTCAACTGGCCCGTGCGTTGTCTCAAGCGGGTTTGATCAGCGTATGGGGACAGCCTTTATGGGATACATCGCCTTTGCTGAGCGTTGACTCACCCGTCGGCACGCTGGCCCATGCCTTGGTGGGCTACGAAGCCCAGCCCACGGGTCTGCAACTCGCCTTCTACGCCTTAGCCTTGCTCGTCATTGTGCTTGGTAGTCGCTGGGTGCGAGGTGCGCAGGCACGCCGGCGCACCGCCGTAACTGCGCGAGTCCTAGCTGGCGCCTAAGCCTAGCGCGCTTTCTTTGCTCACTTTCTTTTAATTTTTCTGGAGTTCTTTCATGCACAACGCCACCAAGGGGTGGGCAGCGCCATTGCTGTGCCTCGCTATATCCCTACCGTTCACAGCGGTGACACAAGCCGGGCCTCTCGGAACCTCTGACTACGTTTACATCCCTGCAGTCACTGAAGGTGAAAAAGAAATCGACTTCAAACTAGGAACCGCTAGAGCACGCGATGGCAGCCGTACGAGTGCAACGTCTTTGGGTCTGGGCTACGGCGTCAATTCTTTTTGGTTTACCGAGGTCTACGTCAAAGCAAAGCGAGAATCACCCGGCAGCTGGAGCTATGACGCCCTCGAATGGGAAAATAAATTCCTGCTAACCGAAACCGGAAAATACCCTGTTGACATCGGTTTGATCGTCGAGCTTGAGCGACCTAGAAATCGAGCGGAAGGCTACGAGTTGCGTTTCGGCCCACTATTTCAAACAGAGCTCACGCGCTCAGTTGTGGCTAACTTGAACGTGCTGTTTGGCAAGAACTACCGCACTGCAACGCCAGCGCCCATGGAGCTGGGGTATCAGTGGCAACTGAAGTACCGATGGAAACCCGAATTGGAAGTAGGCGCACAAGGCTTTGGAAGACTTGGGCCTTTGCAAAACTGGTTTCCCAGTGACCAGCAGGAACACAAGCTCGGCCCTGCAGTGTTCGGCAAGATTAGATTGGATGGTCGCAGCTCGATTCGTTACAACGCAGCTTGGTTGATCGGTGCCAATAACAACACTGCGCGCAATACCTTCCGGCTCCAGACTGAGTACGAGTTTTAAACCACTCGGTAGTGGGTATATAGGTCTTCAAACTGTTCAATCCGACTTCAATTGACTCATCCCGCTGCCTTTTGCTGCGCGGTCCCTGGACGTGGTCGCAGCCACGGAAGGGAACACCCCTTTTCTGGCTTCCCCGCTGTTGTTGACGTACACCGGGGCCGATTGCCATGTTCGGACTCACTGGAGGCCTGGTCCCATGCCCAGCCTCGGCAACCATTATGATGATTTGCCGCCATTTGAAGCAATATTCCCTGGGGGACGTGATGGTTGCCAGCTTCAGTATTGGACTTGCCATTGCGCTGGTAAGCGTTGGGGGTAGATTCGCCAGTGGCCGCTCGCCTGCGCGAAGCCGGCGCGGTTCTTCTTGGCAAGACAGCGACACCGGAGTTTGGCTGCAAGGCAGAGACGAATTCGCCGCGCAGCGGATTGACCCGGGACCCCTGGAATCCGGCACGCACGCCAGGTGGCTCGTCGGGTGGCGCCGCCGTCTCTGTGGCGCTGGGGATGGGACCCATAGCTGTGGGCACGGACGGCGCGGGTTCCGTGCGCATTCCCGCAGCCTTTTGCGCCACCTTTGGTCTTAAGCCCAACTTCGGCCGTGTGCCTGCGTATCCTCTCTCGCCCATGGGAACGGTGGCTTCGATGAACAAGCTGCTCTGGCGCGTGTTCAAGAATGAAACCACCTGACGATACAACACGAAACCGACACAAACAGCCGGCCCATTGGTGCCGATGTGAAATTGCTCAAGGGTCAAACATTAATCGCCGCTTATTTGAAAATTTTTTATTCTGGAACCAGTTAGCTGATTTGTGCGCATAAACGACTGACCTGTTGCGGTACATCTACACCGTGATGCAACTGCATTTGACAGTTATGGGCATAGGGCGACCGGGTGAACCAAAGATGCGACTCTCAAATTGTTCTTTGGTCAACGATCACGAGACCTGCGCGCGGGCCTGTTCAATGAGAAAGGTTCGGAATTTTTTGAAAACTTCGCTGTTCGAGACTTTCTCGTCGTAGACGAGGTGATAGGCACCTTCGCATTTGATGGCAATGTCAAACGGACTGACCAGCAAGCCTTCCTGCAGTTGCTCTCGTATCAGCGGAAGCCGCCCCAGTGCAATGCCTTGCAGATTGAGCGCGGCTTCAATGAGGGTATTGCTGTCGTTGATGATGGGCCCGCGCATGGGAACGGGCTGGGAAACCTCTGCGGCGCGAAACCAGGCTGACCAGTCCTCATAGCTGTCCTCGTGCAGCAAGGCGTAGTGCAGCAGATCTTCCGGCTTGTGAAGCGGATGTTCCGGGCGCAGGTATCGGGGTGAGCACACGGGTAGCAACTGGCATTCAAACAAGACCTCCGAGTGCAGAGAGCCCCAGCTCTTGTGGCCCCATTTAATCGCCAGATCTACGCGGCGCACGTCATACTGCTCATGCGGCAAGGCGTGGTAAATGCGCAGGTCAATCTCGGGGTACTCGGCCCAGAACCAGTGCAAGCGACGCGCCAGCCAGCGCGAACCAAACGACGGTGTTACCTGCACCGTGAGGGTCATCTTGGCCTCGCCTTGCGCCCGTACTTCGCGAAGTGTGCTGTCAATATCTCGAAACGCGTTGGAAATCGTGCCGTAAACGCGGGTACCGGCATCGGTGAGCGTGACGCGCCGGTGAGCGCGCTCAAACAGGCGGACGCCGAGGACTTCTTCAATCTGACGAACTTGATGGCTGACCGCCGCCTGTGTCACGCAAAGTTCTTGAGCGGCAAGGGTGAAGCTGTTCTTGCGAGCGGTGGCTTCAAAGGCGCGTAAGGTATTGAGATTGATCAGGAGGTTGGCCATGGGCATTAAGTCTATTAGATAAACTTATCCCACGCGTAAAAAATGATCATTTGTCGTGCCTTGCTTATTCCGAGACACTCTGCTTATCCCTGTATTTAAAGGGGTGATGGTCTTAAAAAGATGAGCCTTAGGCATGACAAATTCGATTCACGTTTACCCATACATACCCAATTCGGTTCCCGAGGTTAAGGCAAGAATGCTTGCGGCGATAGGCGCAAGTTCCATGGACGAACTTTACGCCGAGATTCCTCCAGAATTGCGCATGCAGCGACCGCTGAACCTGCCTGAACCGTTGCTTTCCGAGCACAGACTCAAGCGCCTCGTGCAGTCGCTGTTGGCAAAAAACACTTCCTGTGACCAGGTGCTCAGCTTTCTTGGCGGCGGCTGCTACCAGCACCATGTGCCAGCCGTGTGCGATGAAATCAACGGTCGCAGCGAGTTTCTAACGGCCTATGCTGGCGAGCCCTACGACGACGCGGGCCGTTTTCAGGCACTGTTTGAGTACGCCAGCATGATGGGTGAGATGCTGGAGATGGAAGTCGTCAGTATTCCGACGTTCGATGGCCATCAAGCCGCGGCCACGGCCGTACGGATGGCCGGACGTCATACCGGCCGCCGGGTTGTGCTGGTGGCCGAACATGTGAGCCCCGACCTGTATTCGGTCATGCAAAACTATGGCCGTAGCGACCTTGAGTTCCGCCGCGCACCCTTTGACCTCGCCACGGGCACCCTGGACATGGGGCGACTGGCAAGCCTGTTGAACGACGAGGTCGCCTGCCTTTTCATTGACAACCCGTCGTATCTGGGAGTGATTCAGGACGGGCTGGCCATCGCGGCGGCCGTTCATGCCTGCGGCGCCTTGCTGGTGGTCGGCGTGGACCCGACTTCCCTGGGTGTGATTGCGCCTCCATCAACCTACGGCGCGGATATTGTGTGCGGCGATATCCAGTCTCTGGGGATGCACATGAGCTATGGCGGCGGGCATGGTGGCTTTATCGGCACGCATGACAACGAGGCCATGGTAATGCAATACCCTTCACGGTTGTTCGGTATTGCTCCAACCAAAGTGCCGGGCGAATACGGTTTCGGTGACGTGGCTTACAGCCGCACATCGTTTGACAAGCGGGAAAATGGCAATGAGTTTGTCGGCACCGCCGCCGCTCTTTGGGGTATTACCGCCGGGGTGTATATGGCTTTGATGGGCCCGCTGGGCATGCGAGACCTGGCCCACACAATCATCTGCCGAAACGCCTATGCCAAACAGCAGCTGGCCACCGTGCCGGGCATACGAATACCGCATGCCGAACAGGTGCACTTCAAGGAGTTCGTGGTGAACTTCGATGCCAGCGGCAAATCGGTCCAGGCGATCAACCGCGCGCTGCTCGAACAGGGCATTTTTGGCGGCCACGACCTCAGCATTGCCTTTCCCGCACTGGGTCAGTGCGCGCTGTACAGCTTTACCGAAGTGCATAGTCAGGAAGACGTCACCACCTTGTGCGAAGCACTTGCCACCATCCTCGAGAAATGAATTAAGCCATGCACAACATATCCTTGTCCCGATTCACAAATGGTCGCGCCAACCTGCGTCGCTATCACCAAGCGCGCTGGGACGAGCCGGTCATTTTCGAGCTGTCACAGCGCGGCGAGCGCGGCGTGCTGGTTCCCGAACTAGAGCCTGAAGTCGCCGCTGCGACCAGCCAGGCGTTGTCGGGCCTGCCTGTAGGAATGTTGCGTATAGAGTCACCGCGCCTGCCGGAAATAGCGCAAAACCGCGTTTTGCGTCACTACCTGCGCTTATCACAGCAAACGCTGGGAGCAGACCTGAATGTTGATGTAGGGCAAGGCACCTGCACTATAAAGTACAGCCCCAAAGTCAACGAGCAGCTCGCGCGGGATGCCCGGATGTCCGAGCTGCATCCGCTGCAGGATGTGGATACGGTGCAAGGTCTGCTGCACATGTACCATCAGGTTCATGCGCTTCTGATGGAAGTATCCGGCATGGATGCGGTGTCGCTACAGGCGCGCAGCGGCTCGCAAGCGATTTATGGCAATTTCGCCGTGTTGCGGGCCTATCAGGAAGATGCCGGCACTTACGGCGTTCGCGACGAAGTGATAACGACGATTTTTTCCCATCCGTCGGATGCGGCCTGTGCCCGCTTGCTGGGCTACAAGGTCATTACCCTATATCCGGACGCCGACGGCTTCCCTGATCTGGATGCTTTGCGCGCGGCCCTGTCTCCTCGCACCGCGGCCCTCATCATCACCAATCCGGAAGACACCGGAATCTTTAACAAGAAAATTCGCCAGTTTACCGACCTGGTTCGCGCTGCGGGGGGATTGAATATCTACGATCAGGCCAATGCCAACGGCCTGTTGGGAATTACCCGCGCACGAGAAGCCGGGTTCGACATGTGTCAATTCAATTTGCACAAGACGTTCGCGACGCCTCATTCCTGTGGGGGCCCTGCTGTGGGTGCCATGTGCGTCACGCAGGAACTGGAACGCTTTTTACCGTCTCCCAAAATAATGCTTCGGGAAGGTCGCTACAGCGTCGAAGATACCGGGCCCGATTCAATCGGCAAACTGTCCGCGTTCATGGGCGCTGCCAGCATAGTGTTGCGCGCCTATGCCTGGGTAACGAACCTGGGCGCCAAGGGGTTGCGGGAAGTGTCTGAAATCGCTGTTCTCAACAACAACTACATGATGCATGAATTGTTGAAAATTCCGGGACTCAGCGCACCATATGCGCCAGGCAAGCGACGTATCGAACAAGTTCGTTACAGCTGGGAAAAGCTTCACGCCGACACCGGAATTCGTTCTGATCAAATTGGCATCCGGGCTGCCGACTTTGGTGTGCACTACTGGACCAGCCATCATCCGTTTGTCGTGCCTGAGCCCGCCACAGTCGAGCCCACCGAATCGTTTTCGCAGGCGGATCTGGATGAGTTTGTGGATGTCATGCGGCACATCGCCCATGAGGCCTACACCGATCCCGAGGTCGTGCGTTCGGCGCCGCACAACTGCCCGGTGCACGCTATTGATGATTCCGTCCTCGATGATCCCAAACGATGGGCCATGACGTGGCGCGGCTACCAGCGCAAGCTTCTCGACCAAGAGACGAAGCAGAACGCATGAGCCTGCGTGTTGGCCTAATTGTCAATACCCTCGCGGGCGTTGGCGGACCTGCAGCGTTGCGAGGCAGTGACGGCGTGGCTGAACAGGCGCTGGCGCTGGGCGTGGTGCCTCAGGCGGTCACGCGTGCAACTCAAGCGTTAAGCGCATTAAAGGAACTTGGCGCGGAGCTGACCATCATCACGGGCTCCGGTTCGCTGGGGGCAGACGCCGCCAATGCAGCGGGCTTGCGCTGCGAGATCGTATATCGCAAACAGGCAAAGGAATCGGCTGAAGACACCGCCGCGCTGGCTCGCCGCTTGATGCTCATACAGGTGGATTTGATCTTGTTCGCAGGCGGTGACGGTACGGCTCGCGACGTTGCCGAGTCTGTCGGCGATGCCTTCCCGGTGCTGGGAATTCCTGCGGGGGTGAAGATGTATTCCGGGGTTTTTGCCACCACACCCGCTGCTGCTGGCACGTTGGCAGTGCGCTTTCTACGCTCCCATGCGCGCCGCGTCCGTCAGTGCGAAGTGATGGATCTTGACGAAAGTGATTTACGTTGCGGCCGCATTGAGCCCAGCCTGTTCGGCTATGTCGCGTCCCCCGAAGATCCCAGGCTACTCCAGGGAAAAAAGGTTCGCTCAGGGGCGGGCGATGCGGTGCAGGCGCAGGCCATGGCGGCCAGCGTTGTGGAGGCGATGGAGCCGGATAAGATGTACTTGATAGGTCCGGGTTCGACGACCTGGGCTGTCAAGCAGGCCCTCAAGGGGCAGGCATCCTTGTTGAGCGTTGACGCCTACATCGCCGGCAAGCTGGTGCTGCATGACGCTACGGCTGCAGCATTGCTCGAACTCACGGCGGACAGGCCGTCACGCATTCTGGTGACTTGTATTGGCGGGCAGGGGCATATCTTTGGCCGTGGCAACCAGCAATTCAGCGCGGAGATGATTCGCCGGGTTGGACGCAAGGGCGTGTCGGTCCTGGCGACTCCGTCGAAGTTAATTTCGCTCGCAGGTCGCCCATTTATTGCTGACATGGGCAATGAGGCAGATGCCGCTGAAATGACCGGGTATGTCGAAGTCATCAACGGCTACCGCAGCAAGGCCTTCTACCGTTGTGAAGCTTTTTAGGTGTTCAGGAAACTAGAAATAACAGGAGACAAGTAATGAAGCGAATGATAAATTTTCTGGGTCGAGGTGTGATGTGCACGGCCCTGGTCGCGGCAAGCGCGGTGCCCGCGTTTGCGCAGCAGCGAGGCGGCACGCTCAACATGATTGTCAACCCCGAGCCTCCTACACTGATGCTGGGGCTCAACCAGTTGAGCGGTGTGCAGATGATCGGCGGGAAGATCTACCAGGGCCTGCTGACCTATGACAGCAACCTCAAACCTCAGCCTGGCCTTGCCAAATCCTGGACGTCTTCGGAAGACGGCCTCACTTACACGTTCAAGCTTCAGGAAGGCGTCAAGTGGCATGACGGCAAGCCTTTTACCGCTGCAGACGTGGTTTTCACAACGTCCAAGTTCCTGCCTGAAGTGCATTCCCGCGCGCGAAACAATTTCAGCCATTTGGCATCGGTCACTGCGCCTGACGCTGCTACTGTTGTGTTCAAACTGAAGGAGCCGTTTGCGCCTTTCCTGGGGTCTTTCGAAGTATCCAGCGCGCCCATGGTACCGCGTCATATTTACGAAGGTACCGACTTCAAAAACAACCCGGCTAACCAGACCCCCATTGGAACCGGGCCGTTCAAGTTGAAGGAGTGGAAGAAAGGCGCATACATCCATCTGATTCGCAACGACAACTACTGGAAACCCGGTCTGCCCTATCTTGATGACATCTATTTTCAGGTCATTCCCGATTCGGCCTCGCGGGCCGTGGCGCTCGAAAGCGGAAAAGTGGACGTGTCCAGCTTCAGCGATATTGAGCTGTTCGACGTCAATCGCTTTAAGTCTTTGCCTCAATTCGAGGTCACGAACAAGGGCTACGAGTTTCTCTCTCCGCTGGCGTGGATTGAGTTCAACACCCGTTCAAAGCCCATGGACGACAAGCGTTTTCGGCAGGCTGTGATGTATGCGCTGGATCGCACTTTCATTCGCGACAAAATCTGGTTCGGTCATGCCAAAGTGGCTACAGGCCCGGTGTCAAGCGCCACCCGTTTTTACAGCGCCGATGTAAAACCCTATCCGCTCGACCTGAAGAAGGCAGAAGCGCTGCTGGATGACATGGGGCTGGTAAAGGGCAAGGATGGCGTGCGTGCCACCATCAAGCTGGTCGGCCTTCCTTACGGCGAGACCTGGAACCGCCTGAGCGAATACGTACGGCAATCCCTGGGTAAAGTAGGACTGCGCGTGGTGGTCGAATCAACCGATGCCGCAGGCTGGACCCAGCGGTTGGCGAACTGGGATTTCGAGATGCTGGTGAGCTATTTGACCCAATACGGCGACCCCGCCCTGGGCGTGTCGCGCACCTATCTGACGTCCAACATTAAAAAAGGCATTCCTTACACCAACACCTCTGGCTACAGCAACGAGCGTGTTGATGAACTGTTTACCAAGGCCGCATCGGCTGTGAAGGACGAAGACCGCAAACGTTATTACGCTGATGTTCAAAAGCTTCTGGTGGAAGACGTGCCGCTGGGCTGGCTGATCGAGATCAATTTCCCGACGATTTACAACAAGCGCGTTCGCAACCTGGTGACCACGGCAATCGGCGTGAACGAGAGCTTCGATTCTGTTTATCTCGCCAAGTGAGCGGCCTTTACTCGTTAAAAGTCTTACGGAACGCGCCATGAAAGTTTTTCACAGCGATCTCCATGCGCTGCATCAGCCGCGTATGTTCCTGAAAGCGGGTCAGCTTGTTCCCAATCCAGAAACCGCAGCTCGGGCACACGCCATCGCCTATGCGTTGGGTGGTGCAGGGTTTGAGCAGGTCGCCCCAACCTACCAGGGCCTTGATGCCGTACTGGCGGTGCACGATGCAGGATTGGTTCGATTCCTCGAAACGGGTTATCAGGAGTGGGCGCGGCTGCCTGACGCCGGGCCTGAAATTGTGGCCAACACGCATCCGGGAAAACGATTTCGGCACCGGCCAGAAAGCGTTATCGGGCAGGCCGGCTTCTACACCCAGGACGCGGCTTGCCCCATTGCCGCAGGCACATGGCAGGCTGCTTTGGCTGCAGCTGGCTGCGCGGCCGATGCGGCGCTGGCGGTAATGGGGGGGGCGGCCTCGGCCTATGCCTTGTGTCGCCCGCCAGGCCACCATGCCACGCGCTCCCAGGCCGGTGGCTTTTGTTATCTCAACAATGCAGCCGTCGCTGCCCAGCTGCTTCGTCGTCAATTCGAAAGGGTGGCCATTCTTGATGTGGACGTGCATCACGGCAATGGCACACAGGACATCTTTTACGACCGTTCTGATGTGTTCTTTGCGTCCATTCATGGAGACCCCGACGGGTTCTATCCGTTCTTCTCCGGAACGCCCTCCGAATCTGGCGAAGGTGAGGGCTTGGGTTTCAACCTTAATCTGCCTTTTCCGGTGGGCAGTGGAGATGCGGAGGTTATGCGTGCGCTAGCCAGCGCTTTGGCGGCCGTGCGCAGCTATGCGCCGCAAGCCTTGGTGCTATCGCTTGGATTCGATGCGCATGAAAAGGACCCGCATGGAGCACACCGTGTATCCACAGCGGGCTTCATGGCGATGGCGCAGGCTATCTCTAAACTTGGTTTGCCCTGTGTTGCCGTGCAGGAAGGCGGCTACCTGCACGAAGAACTTGGAAGTCTTGCGCGCGACTTCTTGCGCGTCCTCTCGGGACACTGTTAATCGCAGTATTTATTGTCTTGAATAGCTTGGCGGTAAATCCAGGCAGGAGAAATTTTTAGTGAAAATACGCTCAATGGCGCTCCGATGCGGCAAGGCGGTAGTGGTCATCGCTTTAATCGCCGTTGTCAATTTTTTTCTTGTGCGCATGGCGCCTGGCGATCCGGCCCAAGTAATGGCGGGACAGTCTGGCGCGTCCGATGAAATTTACCTGGCGCAACTGCGGAAGGAGTTTGGCCTTGATCAGCCACTTTCGACCCAATTGGGGGTGTATGCCAATCACCTTGTGCACCTCGACCTCGGCTACTCGCATCGTCAGCAGCAGCCCGTGTTAACGCTGATCCTGGAACGGTTGCCGGCCACGTTGCTGCTGACGGGAATTGCCTTTGTGTTGTCTGTGTCTTTGGGGGTACTGCTCGGAGTGCTGTCGGCGCGGCGGGTCGGTAGTTGGACCGATACTGCCATTTCTGCTGCAGCCCTGCTGTTTTATGCAACCCCCATCTTTTGGTCGGGACTGCTTCTGGTGCTGATCTTTTCTGTCGGACTTAATTGGCTGCCCGCCTATGGCTATTCTTCCATTGGTGCCGACATGACGGGCTTGCAAGCGGTGCTTGACGTTGCCCGCCACGCTATCTTGCCTGTCGCCACACTGTCGCTCTTTTATGTGGCCATCTATGCGCGCCTGGCACGCGCCTCAATGCTGGAGGTAAGTCGGCTCGATTTCGTCAAGACCGCGCGTGCCAAGGGCCTGCCCGAGCGGCAGGTGCTGATCAGCCACGTGCTCCGCAATGCGCTCTTGCCCATCATTACTTACGCCGGAATTCACGCGGGTGGGCTGGTCGGTGGGTCTATCGTGGTGGAGACCATTTTTGCCTGGCCAGGGGTCGGCCGGCTTGCTTTTGAAGCTGTCAGTCAGCGCGATTACGGCGTTTTGCTGGGCGTCTTCTTTGTGATCTCGGTCATTGTGGTCAGCGTCAATCTGCTAACCGATTTTATCTATGCCTATGTTGACCCGAGGATTGAGCTGTCATGAAAGGTGTTTTTACCCGTTATGCCCAGACCAAGGGTGGCTTGCTGGGCTTGGCAATTCTGCTGGCGGTCATCGCGCTGGCGTTGACCGCGCGTTGGCTGTTTCCCGTCAGCCCATGGGACACCGTGGGGGCTCCATTTGAGCCGCCGTTGACCGAAGGATTGCTGCTGGGCAGCGACATGCTGGGGCGCGACGTAGCAGCAGGCATTGCGCACGGCGCTTATGTCTCGCTCCTTATAGGTGTTGTTTCCACTGTGGCCGCGCTGGCCGTCGGCATTACGCTTGGCGCGGTCGCGGGCTATGTAGGTGGCTGGGTTGACCACTTGCTGGTCGGCTTCATCGAGTTTTTTCAGACGATCCCCAGCTTCGTGCTGGCGGTGGTGCTGGTGGCTATTTTTAATCCGAGGATCGAGGCCATCGTTGGCGCTATCGCGGTGGTCTCGTGGCCGCCGATTGCGAGGCTTGTTCGCGCGGAATTCATGAGTATGCGCTCGCGTGAGTACGTACAGGCGGCCTGGCTCACGGGACGATCAGATATCGCCATCATTTTCAAGGAGATCCTGCCCAACACCTTGTCGCCCATCGTCGTGGCAGGCTCCATGATGGTGGCCACCGCCATCCTCCTTGAGTCGGCATTGAGCTTCCTCGGACTGGGCGATCCCAACCTGATGAGCTGGGGCTACATCATCGGGTCGTCGCGTACCGTGATGCGCATGGCGTGGTGGATGAGTGTGTTTCCCGGCCTGGCAATCGTGCTGACTGTTCTGGCGATCAATCTGATTGGGGAGGCACTCAATGATGCGCTCAACCCCCATCTGCAATCCGTGGAGGAAGCACCATGAACGCGCGCGGCTTGCCTGTGGCCCGGCTCGAGTCTCTATCGGTTGAAATCACGGGCCAGACGCCGCAGCGCCTGGCTGTAAATAACGTGTCGTTTGAGATTTACCCGGGGGAGACGGTGTGCGTGGTGGGGGAGTCGGGATCCGGCAAGTCGATGATTGCGCACTCCCTGATTGGTCTTTTGCCGGCGCATGGGGTGCGCCATTGCTCGGGCCAAGTGTTTTTGGGCGATACCGAGATCAGCGCCCTGCCCGAAGCGGCACTGCGCAAGTTGCGCGGCGCGGCTGTGGGCATGATTTTTCAGGAGCCGATGACGGCGCTGAATCCGCTCATGACGATTGGCCAGCAGCTTGGAGAGGTCTTTGGCGCCCACATGTCGATGGGCGCAGTCGCGCGCCGGGACAAGTCCATTGAGTTGCTGACGGGCGTGCAACTGCCTGACCCAGCTCGAGTGGTGTCTGCTTATCCTTTTCAACTGTCCGGGGGGCAGCGTCAGCGCGTGATGATTGCGATGGCATTGGCATTGGAGCCAAGGCTGTTGATTGCCGACGAGCCTACAACGGCGCTGGATGTGACAACCCAAGCGCAAATCCTGACGCTCATTCGAGAATTGCAAACCAGGCGTGGGATCGGCGTTCTGTTCATTACCCACGATTTTGGTGTCGTGGCTGACATTGCCGATCGGGTGCTGGTGATGCAGCAGGGTTGCTGTGTAGAGTCTGGTCCCGTGGGTGATGTGCTGCGTTCTCCGGCGCATCCCTACACGCGCAAGCTGATTACTGCGGTGCCAGAGCTGAAGGATCGGCCCGACATCGACAGTGTGCCCATGCAGCGCGCACCGCTGCTTCAGGTCAGCGATCTGTGCAAAAAGTATGCCGGGCGCGGCGGACGCATTACCACTGCCCTGGACCGCGTCAGCCTTCATGTCGATGCTGGCGAGACTGTCGGTGTGGTGGGTGAGTCCGGTTCCGGCAAGTCCACGTTGGGCAAAGTGGTGGTCGGCCTGCTGCAGCCAGACAGTGGATCCATCATGTTTGACGGAAGGTCTACCGTGGGCTTGAGCCGGCGCCAGCTCGGTGTTACGCGCCAGCAGATCCAGATGGTGTTTCAGGACCCTTATGCCTCGCTTAATCCGAGGCACCGTGTGGGCAACATCATTGCCGCCGGACCGATCAATACCGGGGTCGAGCGTGACGTCGCCCATGCCCGCGCCGCTGAACTAATCCGCATTGTTGGCCTCGCTCCTGGTTCCCTCAGCCGGTTTCCGCATCAATTTTCGGGCGGCCAGCGACAGCGCATCAGTATTGCGCGAGCGCTGGCAATGCACCCCAGGCTGCTGATTGCCGATGAGTCGGTGTCTGCCCTGGATGTATCGGTTCAGGCGCAGGTACTGGCGCTGCTGCGCGAAATCCGGCAAGAACTTGGGCTGGCCATGCTGTTCATCACCCATGACCTGCGAGTGGCGTCTGGCTTATGCGATCGCATCGTTGTGATGCGTGCGGGCGGCATTGTCGAGCAAGGAACCGCCGCTGCCATTTGCGGTGCGCCCGAGCAGGCCTATACCCGCGAACTCATCGCTGCCATTCCCGGCCGAAGGTTCAGACATGACGCAGTCTGGCGGGCGCAATAACTTGAATGTATATAAAGGAAAGTTTTATGACGATTGAGCGATTCGATGCCAACGAAAGAATGTGCGACATGGTCGCCACCGAAGCGTTGGTGTTTGTATCTGGCCAAGTGCCGGACACGCTGGACGCCACGATCGAACAGCAAACCACTGAAGTGCTTCGCAAACTCGACGTGATGCTGGCGCGTGCCGGAACCAACAAGTCACGATTGCTGACGACGACGATTTATCTGAGTGATTTTCGGCATTATGCAGGCCTGAATTCCGCTTGGGACCAGTGGGTCGACAAAGGCAGTCCACCCGCTCGCGATTGCTTCAAACTTGAACTGGCCAATCCAGGCTGGAAGGTAGAGATCGTTGCCACTGCGATGAGGTCAGGCAAGCCACTTTAGCCCTCAGGTGGTTACCTGACCGGTCTGATACGGATATTTCGCCTGTCCGCATTAGGGTGTCTCAAGTCACCAAATCGCGTCGACTTGAAACTTTGCCAGCGCCAATGGCGCTTCTGAAAAGCATTTTCTTTTTCTGTTACTCGCATGTCGGCGGTAGCAGTGCACCCATGCGATTTTTTTCAACCACCTGAACTCCTCAGTTGGCAAAGGTCATTCTGCGACCAACCTTCAACAGCAGATATCCACAGGAGTACTAAAAACCGGGCGCGCCATAGCCCAAAAAATGGGGCAACGAAATGACAGCACTAGACACAAAAGATATCGAAAAACCCTGCGAATTGACGCACAGCGTCTTTCGTTTTTTTGGGACTACAAAAGTTAGGGCAAAAGACGCTAAAGATTGCGACGGCAGACAAGGAATAGCGATCCCAACGCAGTCACTAAAAATTGCACCGATTGAGGCAATTTCGGAGGCATTGCGCTCGTCTATAGCAGTCGCTACCGGGCAGCATCGAGACAAGTTCAGCTTAACAAGCTACATTTTCTTAAGCGATGACCGTTTTTGCTATCCAGTCGTAGACGTCAAATCTGCGGCGCCTGTTGACGTTGGATTAACTCGCTCAGTAATTTTTAAACTTCTGGAACAAATAAAGCGTTGTGACGAACACACGATGCGCCTTTTTTCTGGCGATCATGCGGATCTGAGTGAACAGGCAAACGCGGAAATAAAAGCTGGAGCAACAGAAATTCTGACACGCTACGGCGACAGTCCTATCAGCACACCGTCACAAATCTACATCGGCGGAAATTCGATCAGTGCGGAATTGAAAGGGATGTTCGCTAGCAGACCAGATCTCAGCAACCTCGAGCCCGTACTGCTAGAAATTGAGGGCCGTGTCGACGGCTACCGTGCGAAGAAACGTGAGATTTTTCTAGACACTAACAACGGGGCTCTGATTGTTAACTGGGAACATGACGATCAGGTGGTTGGCAAACTGAGCCTTGCTCAGAAAGCCGATATCTTGGTTTTCGAAATCAATCGCACTATCGATCAGCGCGGTAATCCGATCAACACATTGGTGAGAATTTCAGAAAAGTAGCGCCCAATAGTGTAAGGGGCCGATCGAGTCCTCTGAGATTTCTGCCCCATTGACGTGTTTTTTACACTGTCGGCATTAGAAGAACTCAGTTTTCGAATGTTGGTTTTAACCATTATTTATTGACATATGACTATATATTACAACATACTTAGGCAATGAAATCGCAGTCCGAATCGACCCACGAGCAAGCCGTTCTCGCACTGGCCAAGCAGCGTCAGCTGCTGCGCGCTCGAGACCTCGCAGAGCATCAGCTACCGACTGTCGTGCTCAGTCGCCTGGTAGCCGCCGGCAAGCTGGAACGAGTGACCCGCGGTATCTACAGCCTGCCTGACCGCGCGCTCAACGAACACCGCTCACTGGCAGAGGTGGCACTGCGTGTGCCGCGCGGCGTGGTCTGCCTGCTTTCTGCGCTGCGTGTGCACGGCATAGGCACGCAAGCGCCATTTGAGGTTTGGCTGGCAATTCCTCATCGCACGCCGGTTCCCCGAATCGAAAAACCAGCTGTTCACGCTGTTCGCATGTCCGGCGCTGCCCTGACCGAGGGCATCGAGCGGGTTCTGGTTGATGGCGTGGAGGTACCAGTCTTCAACGCTGCCAAAACCGTGGCAGACTGCTTTAAGTACCGCAACAAAATCGGTCTGGACGTGGCGCTCGAAGCGCTGCGCGATGGATGGACCCAACGTAAGCTGACGATGGATAGGCTGTGGCACTACGCCACCATTGACCGTGTAGCTAACGTCATGCGCCCATACCTTGAAAGCGTGGCGGCATGAGCCGCAATCTGTCGGCGTCGATCCGCGCACGCCTCAAGCAGCGTGCAGACGCTGCAAAACAGGACTTCAATCTGACGCTCACGCATTACGGTCTCGAACGTCTACTGTACCGGCTGTCTATCTCACCCCACGCGTCCAACTTTTTGCTGAAGGGCGCCCTGCTGTTTTCTATCTGGTACGACCTGCCGCATCGACCGACACGCGATGCCGACTTGCTGGGCTTCGGCCCCGATGACGTTGACTCTGCCGTCGCGACCTTCCGCGAAATCTGCCAGATTCAGGTGGACGACGGGATTACCTTCGATCCCGCCTCGGTCAAAGGAGCTGTTATTCGCAAGGAAGCTGGCTACGGCGGCGTTCGAGTTGATCTCCAAGCCAAGCTTGACGGTGCGCACATCGCCCTGCAGGTTGATATCGGCTTCGGCGATGCAGTCACGCCAGCCCCGGAGGCGATCAGCTACCCGGTGTTACTGAACGACCTGCCTACCCCGCAATTGCGCGCGTACCCAAAATACACTGTGGTGGCTGAGAAATTTCATGCCATCTGCCTGCTGGGAATGACCAACACTCGGATGAAGGACTACTTCGACCTGTGGGTGCTTCTGAGCGAAAACACGCTTAATCAAGCAGAACTTCGCCGTGCCATCGAAGCCACGTTCAACCGCCGAAAAATGGCCATGCCCACCTCTCTGCCTGCAGGCCTGAGCGATGCTTTTGTGGCAGACGCCATCAAGCAGATACAGTGGAATGCGTTCCTGAAAAAGAACCGACTCGACGCCATTGCACTGGCCGACGTGGTGACACTGCTGCGCAGCCAGGTCCTCAAGGTAGGAATCATCTGAACAACAGTGTTGCCTGACCGGTTTTGACTCGGACCGTGCGCCACAGCTGTCGCGGCGTTCTGCCGCGCATTCTTCGCGGCGGTACGGCGCGCCCGATATATGCGTCGGAGGCGTTATTAGATCCCTTGGTCCAACTCGCAAACCCAGGGAGTCGATCATGGTCTTGAAGTGTGGTCCGTTATCTGAATGACGGGCTGACAAGACTGCCATCGCACATGAACAGCCGCATTGAGGTTCATACAGCTTGTGAGCCTCTTCGCCGACAAGCGTGATCTGCCCCGATAAGCCCAGCTTTCGCAATGCTTCTGCGCAGAGCCCGGCAGCCTGGCCGGCTCCTATAAAAACGATGCGTGCATCGTCTGCAAGGGCCGGACTGTAGACAGCACCCCGGCCCGCCGGTCCGGCGTTCAAAACAGCTTGAGCCAGATCACGTCTTCGCGCTCCTCGGCTGCATAGGTCTTCACCGGCTCGGAACAAGGCAGCAGGGTGGCTTCCCCGGTCCTGATGTCGAAGCGACCCTGGTGGTAGGGGCATTCGATTTCATGGCCTTCAACAAAACCGTCCGACAATTTTGCGTTGCCGTGCGAGCACCTGTCATCAGTGGCATACACCCGGCCTTCTATCCTGTAGAGGCAGATCGCGAGTCCGCCGGCAGCAACGGGCCAGCTCTCCTGCTCCTGCACATCGTCCGACGCGCAGGTGCTGGTCCATTGACTGTCGATATTCATCGCACTCTCTGTCGTCACATATCACCTCATTTCTGCGGGAAGAATTCCCAAGTCGCGCAGCTTCTGGATTGCCGCAGCATCGAAACCATGCTCAGCCAGTATCTGCTCGCTGTTCTGTGCAAACCTGGGCGGTGTATGCCTCAGCCCGCCTGGCGTCCTGGACAGCTTGATGGGCGTTCCCAGCGCCTTGAAGTCGCCGCGCTCTATCACCATGGACCTGCTTTGCGAATGTTCGGCAGCCAGCGCATCGTCTATGCCCATCACCGGCCCTATGGGCACACCGCCCTGCAGCAGGGTCACCGAGACCTCCAGTGAATCGCGTTCAGAAAAACACTGCGACAGCAATTGCGTCAGCAGTTCCCTGTTTTCCAGCCTGGCCCTGTTGGTTGAAAACCTGGAGTCGCCCGCGAGTTCCGGGATGCGGAGGATTTCAACCAACTTCCTGAACTGGCTGTCGTTGCCGACCACCAGGAAGACCTCGCCGTCACGTGTGCTGAACTTGTCGCATGGCACCACGTTGGGGTGCTTGTTGCCGAGCAGCGGCGGGCGCTTGCCGTTGAGGAAAAAGTTCGCGGCATGCGGATGCAGCAGGGACAGGTTCTGTCGCATTAGCGGTCAAGCAGTTCGCTCGTCTATGCTGAGTGTTTGACTGAAAAGGCTTGAAACGCGATGCTGACGACCAAAGGAATGCGATT
>JAYWBS010000048.1:0-6933 GCA_043781295.1 Polaromonas sp. | reverse complement strand
CCTGACGGGCCAGCCAGCAACCAGGCGTGGCCGCGCTGGGTTAGCAGACTTTCCAGTTGGGTTTGCAGCCAGGGGGCTAAAGGAGTCGTCATAGCCAGCCTTTACTGGTAAAGACGTTTAAGACATCGTGCCAAACGGTTTCACGGCTTTGTGCCGCGTCAATGCGGGCAAAGCGTTGCGGCTCGGCGCGTTGCCTGCTGGCGTAGCCCTCGGCCACACGGCGGAAAAACTCGACCGACTGGGCTTCAAACTTGTCGGGTACGCGCGCACCCGCCAGCCGCTTGGCAGCTTCCAAGGGTGCTAAGTCAAACCAGACCGTCAGGTCAGGTTGCACCAAAGATTGCGTCGCCGGGCTGGTTTGAACCCATTGCTCAAGTGTGCGTAGTGTGGCCAGGTCAAAATCCCGCCCACCACCCTGGTAGGCAAAGGTGGCATCGGTAAAGCGGTCGCACAGCACCACGTCGCCGCGCGCCATGGCCGGCAGGATGACGCAGGCCAAATGGTCGCGCCGGGCAGCAAAGATCAGCAGTGATTCAGTCAGCGAATCCATCGCATCGTTCAGCACCATAACGCGCAGCTTTTCAGCCAGCGGCGTGCCGCCCGGCTCGCGGGTCAAGGTGACGTTGCGGCCAGCGGCTTTGAAGGCATCAGCCAGGCCACTGATGTGCGTGGATTTGCCTGCACCGTCTATGCCTTCAAAGCTGATGAAGAGGCCTGTTTTTTGCATTTATTGACCTCGTATGTATTTATTGACGGCTTTGTTGTGCTCGTCCAGTGTGGCGCTGAACTGGCTGGCGCCGTCACCCTTTGCTACAAAATACAGCGCTTTGGTGGGTGCGGGTTGCACCGCCGCCAGCAAAGCCGCCTTGCCAGGCATGGCAATCGGCGTGGGCGGCAGGCCGGCACGGGTGTAAGTGTTGTAGGGCGTGTCGGTTTGCAGGTCGCGCTTTCGGATATTGCCGTCAAACCTGTCGCCCATGCCGTAAATCACGGTTGGGTCAGTTTGCAGCAGCATGCCAATGCGCAGCCGGTTGGTAAAAACACCTGCGATCTGCGCCCTGTCAGTGGGCTTGCCGGTTTCTTTTTCAACAATGCTGGCCAATGTCAAGGCCTGCTCAGGCGATTTCAAAGGCGTGTCTGGGTTGCGCAGCGCCCAGGCTGCGTCCAGGCGCTTGTCCATGGCCTTGGCCGCACGTTTGAGCACGGCCATGTCGCTGGAACCTTTGGCATAGGTGTAGGTATCGGGAAAGAAGCGCCCCTCAGGGTGAATGCCCGGTTTTCCCAGTTTTTACATGATCATTTCAGGCTGTAGCCCAATGGATTCGGGCGTAAGCAGCTCTGCTTTTTGTAGCGCTGCGCGGACTTGGTTAAAGCTCCAGCCCTCGACCAGGGTGATGCTTTTAAGCGTCTGGTCGCCACGCACCAACATGCTGAGCAGGCTGCGCGGTGTGGCACCTGGCGTGATTTCATAACTGCCGGCCTTGATGGCTCTGGCCTGGCCCGAGACGCGAAACCACAGTTGCAGCAGCTGCAAATTGGCCTGCGCGCCGCTGGTAACCACGGCCTCCGCGACTTGTGCGGCACGCGTGCCGGGCTCAATCTCCAGGTCAATTACCGGGCTGCCGACTGGCAAATTGAGTGTCATAGGGCTGTGCAGCCACCAAGCGCCAGCACCTAACGCCAAGCCCCCAACCAGCAAAGCAAACACCAAAAGTCTTGTAAAAACACGCACCACGACTCAATTACCTTTATGAGCTCAACCACAAGCGAACGACAGCCATGATAATTCAGCTCATGACGACACCTGCACTGACCCAGCCCTTCGAGACGATTTCCGGCATCGCACAGCTGAGCCATCTGGGCGTGATTCGCGCTGTGGGCGACGATGCCGCTACGTTCTTGCAAGGCCAGCTGACGCAGGATGTAGCCAGCATGGGGACAGATACCGCCAGGCTGGCTGCGTTTTGCAACGTCAAGGGGCGCATGCAGGCCAGCTTTGTCATGTTTAAACGCAAAAATGACGCCGGGGTGGACGAGATATTACTGGTTTGCAGCGCAGACATCCTTGCCCAGACGCTCAAGCGCCTGAGCCTGTTTGTGATGCGCGCCAAGGTCAAGTTGAGCGACGCGAGTGGTGATTTCAGGCTTTACGGCTTGGCTGGAGATGCTACATATTTAATAGCTTCTTGCGCCCGAATCTATTGGTCAAAACATGATTTTGAGAGTAAAAATTCCGTGTTTTTATACCCTGGCGCAGGTGTTGAACGGGTTTTGCTGTGTGCACCCGTCGGTACGCCGTCACCCGCCGGCAAGGCCTTGCCGTTAAACACCTGGAACTGGCTGGAAGTGCAATCCGGCATTGCCATGATCACGCAACCCATCTTCGAGGCCTTTGTGCCGCAAATGCTCAACTACGAATCCGTTGGCGGTGTGAACTTCAAAAAAGGCTGCTATCCCGGTCAGGAAGTGGTGGCGCGCAGCCAGTTCAGGGGCACGCTCAAGCGCCGGGCTTACATTGCGCATAGCCCAGGAGAAATGGTCATTGGGCAAGAGGTGTTTCATTCGAGCGATGCCGAGCAGCCTTGCGGTCTGGTCGCGGCCTGTGCACCTAACCCATCGGGTGGGTTTGATGCGATTATGTCGATGCAAACCTCGGCAGCATCAGGCGGCGCGCTGACAGTGGGTGGCCCCCAAGGTGTTGCCCTGAACCTGCTGCCCCTGCCCTACCCGTTGCTTGAAGACATTTAATTCCATTCCCATTTCAATGCGATATGTTGTTGCTTCGCCTTGCCGTGCAGTTGCACTGTCTGCGGCTTTGCGCCTAATCTCGCACTGAAATGGAAATGGAATAACTGCTAAATATGTGCCTGGCCGCTTTCGCTATCAATGCCTCGGCCCGCTGGCCGCTGGTGATTGCCTCCAACCGCGACGAGTTTTTTGACCGGCCCACCCTGCCTTTGACGCAGTGGCAAAGCGGCGCAGGCCACGCCATCATGTCAGGCCGCGATATGCGGGCGGGCGGCACCTGGCTGGGCATGACCCCTATCGGGCGCATCGCCCTGCTGACCAATGTGCGAGAACTTGCCCACCCCCTAAAGCCAAAGTCGCGCGGCGAATTGGTGATGCGCTGGCTTGAAAGCCGCATGGACGCTGGCCAGTTGATGATGCAAACTGACAGCGCAGCTTACGGTGGTTTTAACCTCGTGCTGGGTGATTTGCAAACGGGTACCTGGACATGGGTAAGCAATCGCCCGGCGTCAGGCGGGCTGCACAGCCAAGCCATGGGTGCAGGCATCTACGGCCTGTCCAACGCGGCGCTGGACACCCCCTGGCCTAAAACGCTGGCCCTGAAAACCGCGATGCAAGAGGCGCTGGCATCTGAGCGTGAGGCACCTTTATGGGCCACGCTGGCCAGCCGCAGCCGTGCAGGCATTGACCAGCTACCCGCGACAGGACTGCCCCTTGCTTTTGAAACCGCGTTATCGAGCGCTTATGTGGACGCCCCTGAGCGTGGCTACGGCACCCGGTGCAGCACGCTGCTGGTGGCCCGTGTGGCGACGCCTCAAAGTGGGCAGCCCTGCTGGTCTGTCAGCATGGCGGAGAAAACGCATCGTCAAGCCGCACCGGGCTCGCCTGCGGATGACGAAGCGCCAGATGTACGCCTGGCTTTTCAGTGGCAGAGAACTGCCGACTGAATTGGCTGTGTCTGAAACTACAGCTTGGGCAGGTATTGCGGTGGAATTTGTTTGCGCAGTGCGTCGCGGTCTTTTTCTGGTGTGAGCTCCAGCGCGCTTTTGAAAGCAGCTGCGGCTTTAACATCGTCTTTTTTTTGGTTGGCGTAAATACCGCCAAGCTTTAAGAAACCATCCAGCCGACTGGCTGGCCAACTGTTGTTACGCAACTCTAGCCCTTGAATGGCCATGTTGAAATCACTTTTTCGCATGCCCAGCACATAGGCAGCACTGACCAGGTCGTAGTCATAGGTGCCGTCGTCCATGTATTGCTTGGCCAGATTCGCTGCCTCGGGCTCCTTGCCAGTGCGGCTCATCAAAATGACTTTGAGAGAGCGCACCGATGTTGCCTTGGGTTGCAGTTTTTCGCAGCGCGCCAAAAACTCCAGCGCTTTTTCATTGTTGCCAGTTTGCGCATAACCCCTGGCAATATTGGACATGATGGCCACAACATAAGGTCTGGACACGATGACCGACTCCCATACCCAGACCGCGTTTTTCCAGTCGCCCCATTTGGCCAGCTCATCAGCCACCATGGGCGTGATCTTGCGGTAGTGGGTGTTGATGGCGATACCGTCTCTGGCTAGCGTCAGCAGTTCTCTTTTGGTTTTGTCCCACTTGGGGTTGTTGTAGTCGCCTGACTGGGAAATGCTCAAGGCAAGCTTGACCGAGGAGACAATTTTATTTTCAGTGGCTGCCGCCTGCTGGCTGATATAGGCCGTCAGGGCCAGACAGACCATCAAAAACACCGCCATGATCTGGGAGTAAGCCGGCTTCCAGGACAAGCGCCCTGCGGCCACACCCCTGATTTTAAGTCGCGCATCCGATGCCGCCAGCAAACCCAAGCCCAAGGCAAACAGGCAGCCTGTGCTGGCAAGACGCCACGGGAAACCAATGTTGCTGACAATCAGGAAGGCCAGCAAGCTGGCCAGCGCAATCGACCGCATGGGCGCCTCCGCAAGACCTTCAGGCGTTCTGTTTCTGAGCGTTTTCCAGGTGGCAGTCAACAGGTACCCCGCCAGGGCGAGAAGAAAAAGCAGCCCCGTCAAACCATATTCCGCCAGCAATTGCAGCACTTCATTGTGAACGTAGTAGTCGGTTTCAAGCTGTGAGCCTTCGGCCTGATACAGCGGGAGCATGGCCTCCCATGCGCCAGCACCAACACCTGTCAGTGGTTTGGCCTTGATCATCTCGCCTGTTGCGCGCCACATGATCAGGCGAATGTTCAGGGAGCCGTCAGAAGGCCCGATGGAGGCGGTACGCTTGAACGCCCTGTCAAAAGCATTGGTACCCAGGCCAATGGCTATCGAGTCCGCGATCAGTCTTGGGTTGCCGGTGTTGATGAGCCCTAAACCGACGACGCTCGATAGAAGTACACCGATAGCCAAAATCCGTTTACCGGAATCCCATCTAAAAAAGTTAAATTGCTTGCGGTAGACCACCAGGATGGTGGGTAAAACGATGCCCAGGAAGACCCACAAAGCCGTCAGCGCGCCACGGGTACCCGTCATCAGCAGCGCAACAATATTGAAGCCTAGCGTGAAGGCCATCAGCGTGATGCGGGCAGAACCCTTGGACTGCGCCAGCAGGTAGGCTGAAAACGGAATAGTACAAACCACAAACTCGGCGAAAAAATTTCGGTTGACGAAAGTAGACGCTGGGTTTGGTCCTTGGGGGAAGTACGAAAAATCGACCCAAAATTGCAGCGCCGCCCAAAGTGAAGCTACCACCGCCCCCCAATGAATACCTTCAATCAGGTAGTCCATTCGGACACGCGACAGGGTATTGAGCCCAAGCCAGAGCATCAGGCTGAAAATAAACCAGCGGATTGCCTCGACACCGCCAAGGTAGGTATGCGACCACACCATGCTGCCCAAGGCATAGGCCATCAGCGACAAAGGCAGCCACATAATGCCGTGCCAGCGCAAGCCATCGCGGCGGTTGCGTTGCCGCCAGAAAAACAGCAAGGCTGCGCTGACACCCATGAACGACACCACAATGGATTTGAGGGTGTCTTGCAGCATGTACTCGTTAGGTACACCCACGCTTGGGGCCAGGAACATCATCAAGGCAAGAATCACCACCGTCCAGTCGCCGCGCTCTACTTCAACGGGCAAGCTGACTGCTGCATTGCCGGTTGCCTGTGGCCGGACACGCGTACTTGCCGTCACATTGACTGGCTTGGTGGTGTTCTGTGTACCCGGAGAATCTTCAACAGGCGACGTGCCGTCGACTCCCCGTTGCGGCGAGTTACCAGAATTACCTGGTCTGTTGCCGCTGCTGTTACCGTTACTACCGCTGTTGCTGCTACTGATACGTTTTTTCTTGGCCATGAAGATAAGTGGGTTTTCTGGTAACCGGATAAGCGAATGTTGCACGGCTTACGTAGCCGGGTCATAACTTTCCATTGTCGCTTGTTCGAAGCGACTGTTTGCCGGTTCTAAAGTCTTTTGAACATTTCAAGGTGTGGGATATCAACCTCATCAAAAGGTTCTCCACGCGGCGTAAAACCTGCTTTTTCATAGAAGCCCTTGGCACTGCATTGGGCATGCAACACCACTTCGATATCACCACGTTCTTTGGCCTTGACCATCAAAACGTGCAATAAATCACGCCCGAGATGCGAGCCGCGCAGAACCCGTTTGACCGCCATACGGCCAATCTTGGCTGTTTGGGGTGCATGCTCAAGCAAACGTGCGGTGGCTATGGCCTGCCCCAAGGCGTTGTAGGCAACAGCATGCAGCGCGCCTGCGTCGGCCTCATCCCACTCCAGCGTCACAGGAATGCCTTGCTCCTGCACAAAAACCTCTTCTCGTATCTTGGCCGCATCTGCCCCAAGCTCGGCCCAGCTTGCAACCTTGATCTGGCTCGTCGGTTGTCCGCCCTCGAACGCCTGCAAAACCTGGCGCAACACATCGGGTACCGGTTTGGATGTTTGCGTTTCAGGATCGGCAAAGACGTAAATCAGCTCGCAGGTAATGAGCAATTCACCACCCCGAAAAATCGCCCCTGCAAACACCATGGACGACTGGCCGATACGTGCGCACTTCAAAGCCACGTCCAGCCGGTCATCAAACCGCGCCGAGCCGTGGTATTCAAGACTGGCTTTTTTGACATAAAGATCGCCGCCCATCTGGTGCATGGCCTCCTCGTAAGGCAGGGCCAGTGCCCGCCAGTAGTCCGAAATCGCCGTATCAAAATA